>JBGSTT010000267.1:0-1906 GCA_041736385.1 Rhodoglobus sp.
GGTGCCATCCAGCGTGCCATGCAGGCTGCGCGCCTCGGCGAGCGCAAGACCGATCCCGCCAACGTCGGCGATCTCGTTCGCCATTCGCAATAACGCCCGGCCGGATCCGTACTGTTCGATGCAGCCTCGAGCGCCGCAACCACACGGCAATCCGTCGGGAACGACCCGCAGGTGACCGAGTTCGGCTCCCGCCCCGAAACCGCCGCGGAACAGTCGACCTTGCGAGATGACGGCACCGCCGACTCCCGTGCCAATCGTGAGCATCGTCATGTCGGTCACAACGCGGCCAGCACCAAAGCGATACTCCGCCCAACCAGCCGCGTTGGCGTCGTTGTCGATCGTGACGTCAATCGATAGGCGGTCGAGCAATCGCTGCCGGAGAGGCTCATTGCGCCAGCTGATATTCGGGGTGTAGTAGACGGTGGACTGCTCGACGTCGATGAAACCGGGCGCCGCAACACCAGCAGCCTCAATCTCGTGCACCGCAGACAGCCGCTCGACCATGCCGACGACCGCGTCGACGATGCCGTCAGAGTCACCGGCCGCGGTGGCGACTCGTTCCTCGGCAATGATCGCGCCATTTTCGGCGACAACCGCACCGGCGATCTTGGTTCCACCGATGTCGATCCCAATGGCATGCACGGTCACTCAGTGTAGTTGGGCGACCGCAACCCTTCCGAAAGGACCATCGCACCGAATATACGGCGCAGCTACACTGGGCACATCCCCTACCGGTGCCGAAGGAGTTACCGTGAAAGAGTTCGAAGTTCCAGCAATGGTCGCCGCTGATCCGGAGGCAAACACGACGGACCTACTCATTGATCGAGTTGCTGCTACGCCTGATCGCGCGCTGTTCGCCATACCAACCGCTAATGGCGGCTGGAGCGACGTCACGAGCGCCGAATTCCTCCGCCAGGTCATTGCACTGGCCAAAGGCCTTGTTGCGGCCGGTGTGGAACCCGGTGACAAGATCGGCCTGATGGCCAAGACTCGCTACGAGTGGACTCTGATCGACTTCGCGACGTGGTTCGCGGGTGCCGTGCTCGTACCGATCTATGAGACGTCAGCACCCAGCCAGATTCTGTGGAACCTCACCGACTCTGGTGCGACCGCGATCATCACCGAGAATGCGGATCACTACTCGCGATTTGATGAGATTCGCGCGGACGTTCCGGCTATCCGAAACGTCTGGCAGATTGACCTCGGTGACCTCGACAAGCTAGCCGCCGCCGGAACCGAGGTAGCCGACGATGAAATCGAACGTCGCCGTCGCATCGCCAAGGGTTCCGACCTCGCGACCCTGATCTACACCTCGGGGACGACCGGCAAGCCGAAGGGGTGCATCATCACCCACTCCAACTTCGTCGAACTCACCAGGAACGCGCAGCGGGCCGTGCCGGAAGTCGTCAACCCGGACTCGAGCACTCTGCTCTTCATTACGCTCGCCCACATCTTTGCGCGGTTTATCTCGGTGCTTGCGGTGCACGGTGGCGTGAAGGTCGGCCACCAGCCAGACACCAAGCTTCTGCTCCCCTCGATGGCCTCGTACCAGCCGAGCTTCCTTCTGGCCGTGCCGAGAGTGTTCGAGAAGGTCTACAACTCCTCAGAGCAGAAGGCGGAAGCGGGCGGGCGGGGCAAGATTTTCCGGCGTGCGGCGGATGTCGCGATCGCGCACTCGAAGGCGATCGACGCCGGACACGTCCCGCTCGGTCTCAAGCTGCAGTTCGCACTGTTTGACCGGCTCGTGCTCTCAAAGATCCGCGCCGCCCTCGGCGGTCGCGTCAAGTACGCCGTTTCGGGCTCCGCTCCGCTGGGCTTGCGACTCGGGCACTTCTACCGGAGTCTCGGCCTCACGATTCTCGAGGGCTACGGCCTCACCGAGACCACCGCGCCGGTCTCCATCAAC
>JBGSTT010000284.1:0-4053 GCA_041736385.1 Rhodoglobus sp.
GGCAACCAGGGTGACCGCCGCAAACCAACGGTACGCATCAACGTAAGCGCGGTCGCGCACCTGGTTCTGGCGTTCGTCGAGGTACTCCTCTGGCAAATCGGCGACCACCCGCACCGACATCCGTAGTGCCCACCACACCACCGCGCCGATCAGTACGAACACGATTCCGGCGAGAGGAATCAGTAACCACGCCGCGGCGTTCGCGACGAGAACGACGATCATCAACGCGACGAGGGCGATCCGACTGCGCCTCGTACGCAGCCAGTCGAAACGCGTGTCGCGCATGACACTGTCGACCTGACGCTCAAGAGACTTGTTGGGTCGAGCGGACATCATCATGAGGTTCCTTTCGGTTTTGTAAATGGCGTGAGTGAGAACAGTTGCTCCACCGGCACCTCGATGAGCGCAGCGATACGCAGCGCGAGCGAGAGGCTCGGGCTGTACTCGCCCCGTTCGAGATACCCAATGGTCTGATAATGCACGCCGACCTCGTCGGCGAGCTCGTTGCGACTAAGGCCCTTTGCGGCCCGCCACTCTTCGAGCCGGCTGTACACCGGCTCTTCTGACTTCGGTTTCCTACCCATGTAGGTAGCATAAATGCTATGTAGCAATATTGCAACATCGACGGGCTGTCGCGCATCCTGTGAATGCGCTGGGATCCCCCAAGCTGGGGCCATCTGACCCCACCCTTTCCCCACGGGGGTCCGAACTTGCTTCTGACGGACCCGCACTCGGCGAGTCCTGACGGTCCATGAGACCAATCACATTCACAAGGAGATTTCGATGCGACTTTTGAAGCGCAACACCTACGCCGCTCTGGCACTCGCTGCCGTGGCCACGTTTGGCCTCGCGGCGTGTGCCCCTGCCGCGGAAGAGCCCGTGGCTGAGCCAGCCCCAGCAGTGACCGAGGAAATGGAAGACTTCACGGCCAACCTCGTCGGCGCCGGCTGCGCCGGATACGCCGAGCAGGTTCCGGACGGCGGCGGGTCGATCGACGGTATGGCCGTTGACCCGGTTGCCACCGCGGCATCCAACAACCCGCTGCTCACCACGCTCACCGCGGCACTCTCGGGCGGCCTGAACCCGGACGTGAACCTCGTTGACACGGTCAACGGTTCAGACTTCACCGTCTTCGCACCGGTGGATGACGCGTTCGCGAAGCTCCCGGCCGAGACCGTTGCTGCTCTGCAGCTGCCGGAGAACGCCGCGCTGCTCACGAGCATCCTGACCTACCACGTCGTTCCGGGCAAGATCCTCCCGGCCGACATCGTTGGCGAGCAGACCACCGTTCAGGGTGGCGCAGTCACCGTCGCTGGTAGCGGTGACAACCTCACCGTCAACGACGCCGTCGTGATCTGCGGTGGCGTGGTTACCTCGAACGCGATCGTGTACCTGATCGACACCGTTCTGAGCCCCCCGGCTGCGTAAGTAGCTGACTGCTCTAAAGCAAAGGGCCCCGCTCTCCTCGTGAGAGCGGGGCCTTTTGGCGTGTGCCCCACTACACGGCCTGAGCACCGTTCGTTCGCCATCACCCCGTCGAAACTCCAGTTGTTACGACAACTTAGCCAGATCCCGCAGAAACTGGAGTATCGGCCCGTGCGTGGAGCTCGAGGGCGCCCTCTAGCATCCCGGGATCACGTCTTTGATCAGCCACGTCGTTAGCGAGCACGGCCCGGGGCCTCGCGACCACGAGACCCCGCGCCTAGGGTCTGCCTCGAAACTCCAGTTGCATCAACGGTGACTCGCGCGTTCGTAAGAACTGGAGTTTCGAGCCATGGGATGCGCGTCCAGGCGCGCTCGACGGCCTACGAGCGGACCTATCGCGAGGGCTAGGCGCTGTCGACGACGACGATGGGGGCGGTGGTGGGGATCTCTGACCCGCCGGCTGGCTCGATGGTGAGGCCCACGGCATCCCCAGCAGCCATGACACCATCGAGAACTCGCCAGGTGCTTCCTCCGTCGGTCGTCGGGAAGACTCCCGCCGGCCGGGCACCAGCGCTGTCGATGTACCAGAGCTGGTAGCTGCGATCTGACGGCAAGGGTTGTAGGTTGTCCACGATGAGCGCTGAGCTGCCGAGTTCGTTTGACCAAACCAAGGTGGCAGTGCCGCCGCCGTCGATCGCAGACACTTGGCGCTGCGAGTCATCTGCAGCGTTGATGGCGGCGAGCTGGTCGGCCTGAGCCTGCTGGTAGGTATTCGCCGCGATGCCGTTGGTGATGACGCCACCGCCGACAATGAGCGCGACAGCAGCGGCACTCGCCGCAAGCACGGTCATCGGACTGGCATACCAACGCGCGTGCGCCTTGCGTTCCGCTGGGGTCGCATCCGCCACGGAAGGGAGTGCGTTCTGCGGAGCATCCTGCGCAGGATCGGTGGGCGAAGCATCCGCGGACCCTCGTTCGGCCGGCAATTGCGGGGTGGTGCCGAGCTTTGCCATGATGCTCGCTTTGAGGGCGGGCGGAGGCGTCATTGGAGCAATCGCAAGGCCGAGCAGCACCGCGGTGTCGCCCAACTCGGTGACCTCGTCTCGCGTCTGGTGAGACTCGCGCATGTGCTGCTCGAATGCGGCGCGCTCGGCCGGGTCGAGCGCGTTGAGCGCGTACGAACCGGAGAGTGCGTCGAAGTCGTTGTCGGTAGTCATGATGCCACCCCCAACTCATCGCGCAGACGGATCAGGCCGTCGCGGATGCGGGTCTTGATAGTGCCGATCGGCACGCTGAGCAATTCGGAGACCTCGCTGTTGCTGTAGCCGCCGTAGTACGACAGGGTGATGGCTTGCCGTTGAAGCTCTGTCAGTCGTTGCATTGCCTGTTCCACCCTTTCGTGCTCGATTTTGACCTCGACGGTCTCTGAGACGTGATCGTACTCCGCATCCCGATCGCGGATGCCGATTTTGATGTCGCGATCTCGGGACGACTGCGAGGCGCGAACCCGGTCGACGGCCCTTCGGTGAGCCATCGTGAGAATCCAGGTCGACGCTCCCCCTTTATTCGGATCAAACCGGGATGCGGACTGCCATATCTCAAGAAAAATCTCCTGAGTCACTTCTTCCGACTGCGAGTGGTCAACCAGCAGTCGCTTGACGAGACCGAACACGCGGGGGGAGATCTCGTCATAGAGATCGGAGAAGGCTGCCTGATCCCCGGTCGAAACCCGCTCGAGAAGGCGCTGCTGACGGCTGGCTGGCGAGCTGTCCTGAAAGTTCTCGCTCAAATCAGATTCACCCGGCACACGTTCAAGCATCGCAGGTTCCCATCCTCGCCGCTCGGCGCCTGCCGGTTACGGCAGCGCGTTCGGCGTTCGGTGCTCAGGATCGAATGATTTGGCTGTAATTCGGAGCGGGGAGGGAACTCGGTTTGGCAGTCATGATGCCGGGCCGCAGAACGCCTCTCGGCGCAAGGCCGCTCGGAGCGGCTATTAGTGGAGCCCGGGGTTACTGCGGCCCGGCCACGTAAGTTTAGCAATGGATGAGTTTCGTGCGGCTATTCGGTGGTCGAGCCTGTCGAGACCTCCCCGCTCGATCTCGGCTTCGCTCGATCACCGGTGGTCGAGCGACGGTGGTCGAGCGGTTCGGTGGTCGAGCGAAGCCGAGACCCTCCCTAGTCCAGACTTCCCGCCCGGTACAGTCGCGCGCACACCGTGAACTCGTCGGCGGTTTGCGCGAGGCGCGCAGCGCGGGCAGTCAGCTCGCTTGCGCGCTGTGGCTCGGTGGCGTCTGCGTCATCGGCGAGACTCGTGGACCCCGCCGCTAGGATGCGGCAGAACGATGCTGCGCGATCCAGCGCGATTGCGAAGTCCCCACGAAACAGTCCGCGCAGAATCTGGTCTGCGAGCTCCGTGATCTCCGCCGGGCCGGTCGGGTTTGGGGCTCCCGCGACCATCGGGTCGATCGTGGTGAGCACCTCGGTGCCGCGCTGGAAGGCGAGGGCCGTGCCAGCGGCATCCTGCCTGATGACCAGTCGCAGGAGGTAGATGCGCCAGAGCGCGCCCGGCAGGCTACGCGGGCTCGAGCGGGCCCAGAGCTCGGCGAGCGCGTCGAGGCCGTGCGTGTC
>JBGSTT010000030.1:0-1565 GCA_041736385.1 Rhodoglobus sp.
ACTCTAGCCACGAGCCAGCCAAGCGCTGCAGTGGTTTGTTGGTGCCTTGCCGCAGGGCCAGAATTGGAGCATGGCTTACGAATTCGAGCGCACACAACGCATCGCCATTCTCGGCGGCGGACCCGGCGGCTACGAAGCGGCGCTGGCGGGTGCGCAACTCGGCGCAGACGTCACTCTCGTAGAGCGTGAGGGCGTCGGCGGGGCTGCGGTGCTCACCGATGTCGTGCCATCCAAGACCCTCATCGCGACAGCCGAGGCCACCAATAGCGTGCGGGAGGCAGCCGACCTCGGGGTGCAGTTCTTCGTTCGGTCAGACTCAGGCAGGGCGGTGCGGCCGGAGGTCGCCGTCAACCTTGACGCAGTGAATACGCGGTTACTGCGGCTCGCGCGCCAACAGTCCGACGACATGAAGTCGCAGCTCATCAAGGCGGGCGTTCGCATCATCCATGGCGAGGGTCGTCTCGACGGACCGCAGCGCTTGGTTGTCTCGACCAGCAAGGGCACGTCAGGCACCGACTTCGACGAAGTCAACGCTGACACGATCATCGTCTCAGTTGGGGCGAGGCCGCGCGTGCTCGCGACCGCGAAACCCGACGGCGAGCGAATCTTCAACTGGACCCAGCTGTACCAGCTCCGAGAGACGCCGGCTCACTTGATCGTTGTCGGTTCCGGCGTCACGGGTGCGGAGTTTGCCTCGGCCTACCGCGCACTCGGTTCGGAGGTCACGCTGATCTCTTCGCGCGAACAGGTACTTCCTGGCGAGGACGCCGACGCTGCCAGGGTTATCGAAGACGTCTTCAAGCGCAACGGGATGACCGTGCTGTCAAAATCCAGAGCCGAGTCAGTCAAGCGCACCAAGACCGGTGTCATCGCGACTCTCGCCGACGGTAGAACCGTGGAAGGCAGCCACTGCCTGATGGCTGTCGGATCGATTCCGAATACCGAAGAGATCGGACTCGAAGAGGCGGGTGTGCAGCTCACCGATTCTGGCCACATCCGGGTGAACCGTGTCGCGCGCACCTCGATGCCGATGATCTACGCTGCTGGAGACTGCTCGGACTCACTGCCGTTGGCATCCGTCGCCGCGATGCAGGGCCGCACCGCCGTCTATCACGCGATGGGAGACGGGGTCACCCCGATCGAGGTGCGAAATGTAGCATCCAATATCTTCACTCAACCGGAGATCGCGACCGTTGGCTGGTCGCAGAAGCAGATCGAGGACGGCACGACGCCCGGCAACATCTACAAGCTGCCGCTCGCCTCGAACCCTCGCGCCAAGATGATCGGCCTCACGGACGGCTTCGTGAAGCTCTTCGCCAGCACCCGCTCTGGCACGGTCATTGGCGGAGTGATTGTTGCGCCGCGCGCGTCAGAGCTCATCATGCCGCTGGCGCTCGCTGTCGAGCATCGCCTGACGGTCGACCAGTTGGCCCGCGCCTTCCCGGTATACCCATCGCTGAGCGGCAGCATCACGGATGCCGCCCGCGCCATGCACATCGTGGGGTAGCAGAGGCGCGCGCCTCGTCCGCGCCGCCGTCCGCGGCCCCATCCCCGACCCCGTCCCG
>JBGSTT010000046.1:0-9707 GCA_041736385.1 Rhodoglobus sp.
AGCGACTGGCCGGTGTCGACGCCGGATCCGTGGCAAGCGATTTCGGTCGCGGTCACGCGCACAGAACCCGGCTCCGGCGACGGAGCGAGACGTGCTGATGCGAGCGGAGCCGAGTCCTTCGCCCCCGCCGAGCGACTCACCCTTGCCAGCGCGCTTGGCGCATACACGAGAGGCTCGGCAGAACTCGTCGGGATGCCTCATGGCTCCGGTCGCATCGCGGTCGGCGGCCCGGCGGATCTCGCGATTCACGATCGCAACCCATTCGCGCTACCAGCAGCCGAATTGCATCGAGTGCGGGTGCGCATAACACTGCTCGGCGGCGAGATGCTGCACGAGGCTCGCTGAGCACGCCAATCACGGCTTATTCACCCCGGGCGATGGCGCACGCCACCGCTCAAAGCGCTTTCTCGAAGCACAGCGCATTGGGGATCGCGCCATAGGCGCCGAATGGGAGTATCGGCAGGTAGCCAAGATCCTCGTACAACCGGATGGCCGGCACCTGCAGCACACCGGTTTGCAGAATGAGCGATGCCACCGCCCGAGCACGCGCGATCGCTTCGAGTTCGAGCATGAGCTGCCGCGCGAACCCTTTTCCTCGCACCTCCGGTGCTACGAACACTTTCTTTACTTCGAGCGAGGAGCCGAACGCACGCAAGGCCGCATGGCCAACCGGCTTGCCTGCGTCGAGCGCGATCAGTGTCGTGTCGATGGTTTCCGGCTCGACGGTCAGGGCCACGTCGATTCCTGCCTGTACCTCGGCAGACAAACCCGCTACGAACCCCGCGTACATCGCTTCGGTCTCGTGATTCATTGCTTCGCGAAGAGCGACGGCTCGCGGATCGAACCAGTCGACGCTGATAATCTCGACCGGCTCGATCCCCGATGACAACTAGACCCCTGCGCCGACCGTCTCGTTCTTCGAGACTGCACTCGCATTCGACTCGTAGGAGGTGTTCGTTGACTCGAAGAAGTTCACCAGTTGCAAGGTGTCGTTCGCAGCGGCCATCCACTTGGCGGGGTTCGAGACGTTGTAGTGCGCCTCGAAGCCGAGCTCCTCGAGTCTGCGGTCGGCCAAGTACTTGACGTACTGGTTGATGTAGGTCGCGTTGAGGCCGAGAATGCCGTTCGGGAGCAGGTCGTGGTTGTACGCCTCTTCCATCTCGACCGCATCCAAGATCATTTGCTTGATCTCCGCGGCGAACTCCTCAGTTTGCAGGTCTGGGTTCTCTTCGAGCACCGTCAGGATGAGGTTGATGCCGAACTTCAAGTGCAGGCTTTCGTCACGAACAACCCAGTCCATAAGCGAGCCGAAGTTGCGCAACAGGTTGCGCTGACGGAAGCTCAGCGCGACCATGAAGCCCGAGTAGAACCAGACGCCCTCAAGAATGACGTTGTACGCAACGAGGTTGCGAACGAAGTCCTTCTTGCCCTCGGTGGTCGTGATGTCGAGGGTGTTCTCGGTCATGCGACGGATGTACTTGACCTCGAACTCTTCCTTGCGCGCCATTGACGGCACGTCGGCGTGCGCCCCGTAGGCCTTCTCGCGGTCGATCGGGAAGGTCTCGAGCACGTACTCGAAGCTCATGCAGTGGTTGGCTTCTTCCCACATCTGCTTGGCAAGGTACAGGCTGCACTCTGCCGCGTTGACGTACGGGTAGACGCCGAAGGCGAGCGCCTTGTTGACGAGCAGTTCGTTCGGGTTGAAGTAGCTCATGAGGAACGTGACCGCGTGGCGTTCTTCATCCGTCATCTTCTTGAAGTCCGCGATGTCTTCGCCCAACTGAATTTCGTTGGGGAACCAGGTGTTTGCGACGGCCTGGTCATACAGGTCCATTGCCCACTGGTAGCGGATTGGCTTGAGAAGGAGGCCTTCTTGCAGGCCGGTTCCGAGAATTCCCATGATGTGTTTCCTTTTTCCTTTATTGGCAGCTGTCGCAGTGGAGGTCGTCCATCGGATCGACCGGTACTTCGTATTCGAGAATGTCTTTGTCTAGTGTCACGAGTCGGCTTTCGGGGCAAGCCCGCCGAAGCCACGCCGCGCAGGCGCTGAAGCAACGGGGGCGGATGCCGCGGCATCCGCTGAAGCAAGGGATCCCGCACCGACGGCGCCGACCGCAGCCGAGCCACCGATCTCTTCGGACTTGTTGACCTTGACCGTCGATTGCTCGGCGGTGTGGCGCGGCTTCATGTGCAGGTAGTAAGTGGTCTTCACGCCGCGCTCCCACGCCCCGAAGTAGATGTCCATCATGTCGCCGAGGTCACGCGTTTCGAGGTACATGTTGCGGCTAATCGCCTGGTCGATCCACTTCTGTGCGCGGGCTGCGACCTCAAGGAAGGAGTACGGCGAAAGCTGGAAGCTCGTCTTGTACACCGCCTTGAGCTCATCCGGTATCGAGGCGATGTTTTGAATGTCGCCTTGGCTGCGCAGGATCATCTCGCGCGTCGACTCCCAGATACCGAGCTTCTGCAAGTCGGCAACGAGGTTGCGGTTAACTTCCAAGAACTTGCCGTTCGAGGTCGAGCGGCTGAAGATCTGCGAGAACTGCGGGTCGAGCCCCGGCGTTGTCCCAGCGACCAGACCAATGGATGCCGTCGGCGCGATCGCCATGAGGGTTGCGTTGCGAATGCCCCCCTTGACCCTGGCCCTGAGAGCATCCCAGTCGAGTCGAGTGGTGCGGTTGACTTTGATCTCGCTGCCACGGTCGGCCTCGGTGAGTGCAATCGAATCGAGCGGGACGAGCCCCTGCGACCATCGGCTGCCTTCGAAGTTGGTGTAGGCGCCGCGTTCTTTGGCGAGCTCGGTAGAGGCGTCGATCGCAGCATAAGAGACGTGCTCGAGGATTTCATCGATGAGGTCGTAAGCCGCCTCACTCTCGTAGCTGAAGCCCAAACGCTCAATGATGTCGGTGAAGCCCATGACTCCGAGCCCAACCGCGCGGTTCTGCTGGTTCGAGAAGTCGGCCTCTTTCACGCTCGATCGCGTGATGTCGATGAGGTTGTCGAGCTGGCGCACCGCGAGCCGCGCTGACTCGGCAATCTTTTCGAAGTCGACAGCGAGACTGCCGTTCTCGAGGGTGAGCATGTGCTGAGACAGATTGATCGATGCGAGGTTGCACACGGAAACGTTGTCTTCGTCTTGCGGCAGCGTGATCTCGGTGCACAGGTTTGACAGGTGGATCGTGCCCGTGTTGTTGTTGAGCGCTCGATTGTTGATCGTGTCCTTCCAGGTCAGCCAGGGGTGGCTGGTGGTCTGGAGCGAAATGAGGATCGACTTGAACTGTTCGCGAGCGGTGATCTTTTTGAAGAGCCGCATCTGCCCGGTCTCAGCCATGGCGACGTACTCGTTGTAGCGCGCAGAGAACGCCTTACCGTACAGCTCATTGAGGTCGGTCACCTCGAGCGGGTCAAAGAGGTACCAGTCGTCGTCGTTTTGCACTCGCTTCATAAACTCGTCGCTGATCCACACCGCGGTGTTTGCGGTGCGGGTGCGGCGGTATGGGTCACCGGAGTTGCTACGAAGTTCGAGGAACTCCGGGAAGTCGAGGTGCCAGTTCTCCATGTAGAAGCACAGCGCACCGAACTTCTTGCCACCGCGGCTGACCGCACGCAAGATCGAGTCGATGGTGTGCATGAACGGGATCGGACCGGTCGATGTGGTGTTGTTCGAACGGATTGGAGAGCCTTGCGCGCGCAGCTTCGTCACCGACAGGCCAATGCCGCCGGTGCCCTTCGTGAGCCACATAACGTCGCGCGTGGTCTTGGCGATGTGCTCCATGTCGTCCTGCATTTCCATGACGAAGCAGTTCGCGAGCTGCGGGTAGATCGTGCCGGCGTTGACCAGTGTTGAACCCGCCGCGAGGTATTCGAGGCTGGCCATCTTGCGGTAGAAGGCGAGCGCAGAGCCGTTAGGGTCGCTCTCATTGAGGCTCAGACCCATGGCGATGCGCATCCAGAAGTACTGAGGTACCTCGAGGGCGTCGCCATTGCGACCCTTAATGCCGTAGCGGTTGTTGAGCGTAACGACACCGATGTACTTGAGCAGCTCGTCGTGCGCTGGCTCGAGGTGGGTTGCCAGCTCTTCGAGGTCGAACAGTTCTGTCAGCCGGGGGTCGAGCAATCCCTCTTCGACGCCGCGGCGCACGTTCATCGCAAAATGCTCACGGTGAAGATCTTTGAGCTGCGTCGCGGTGTCGTAGTCGCCTAGGACCCGCTTGTAAATGGTCTTGAGCAGCAGGCGAGCGGCAACAACATCGAAGGCTGGGTCATCCTTGACATTTTGCAGCGCAACCTGAATGACGGCTTCGTCAAGCTGCTGGGTCGTGATGCCGTCAAAGAGGGTGAGCTCGAGTTCGCTCGCGATCTGCGTCACCCAAGTGATGTTCTCGTCGAGTCCGACGCTCGCAGCCTCGATCGCGAGGTTGATCTTGTTGGCGTCATATGGCTCACGCGCACCGTTGCGCTTAACGACTGTAATTCCCACGAAAACTCCCTTATAGACCCCGAACACGATCCCCTGACCGACCGGCTTGACCACTATATATCGTGCGTCTGACAGTGCGGTAACCCTACATATAGTGGGCGTGTCGTCCACAGATGTGGATAAGTTCGCGGACTTCTGCACAGGCTAACCGCTGCCTCTGACAGCCGTGAGGGCTCGAACTCGGCCTACCCCACCGGGCTAAACTGAGTATCCCGTGAGCACCTATTCCGAATTGTTAAGAACCCCGGGCGTCGCCCGAATCATTGCCGCGCAGCTCACCGCGCGCGTTCCGAGCGGCATGATCTCGCTGGCCTACCTCCTGCACGTGGAGGGAATATTCGACTCATTCGGTGCCGCCGGGCTCGTACTAGCGGCTACCAGCATCGGGCAGGCAATCGCCGGCCCACTCACGAGCCGCTGGATGGGAGTGTGGTCGATGCGGCCAGTGCTCATCCTCACAACCGTTATCGCCGCGATCTCGATGGGTATCGTCGCGTTCGTTTCAATGCCGCTCATCGGCTACATGATTGTCGGACTGATCGGGGGACTGAGCTGGCCACCAGTGCAACCAGCGGTCCGCACGATTTACCCGAAGATGGTCAACTCCAGACAACTCACTCCACTGTTCTCATTGGATGCCTCGGCGCAAGAGATCATCTGGGTTGGGGCCCCCGTGCTTGTCACCTTCGTTTCAATTCAGGTGTCGACCGTTGCCGGGATCGTGCTCGCCATGGCGTTTCTCGTTTTCGGCAGCGCGTGGTTCATTGCGAGCCCAGAAGTCGGGCGGGTGCGCATCCCCCGCAGTAAACGTCGACTTGGCGTCGTGCTCGCTCGACCGGCGGTCTTGCTTTCCACGGTCGTTGGCTTCTTGCTCATCGGATCCGCCGCAGCCATCGAAGCCGGTGTCGTTGCGACCTTTGGCAAGGGAGGGGCAACCGCAGGCATCGTCTTGGGCATCTGGGCAGTCTCGTCCCTCGTCGGGGGGCTCTCGCTCGGTCACCGTCCGATTGGCCCGTGGGCACTGGCAAGGCGCATGATCCTCGTCGCAATCGGCTCAGTGCTCGTGGTGTTCTCCTGGGACGTCTGGTCGTTGACGGCCGCGCTGATCATCGCCGGATTGTGCATCGCGCCAGCGCTGGCCGTGATGTTCGGCATCGTGTCGGCGAGCGTCAAGTTCAGCGATACGGCAGAAGCCTACGGCTGGGTCGGCACCGGCCAACTCGTTGGTGCCGCTCTCGGCTCAGCGGTGGCGGGCTTCCTCATTGATTCGAACGGACCAGTCGGCGCGTTCACTGTTGCTGCAATCTTCGCGATCGTCGGAGCCCTCGTGCCGATCGTATTCCGCCGAGCCCATCCCGACCTGCGCGGTCGTGACCCGAGTCCGATCCCCGACACCGAGCCCGTGGCGATTCAGCCGAGCTGAGACAAGCCCAGTCAAATCGTGAGCACGCCACCGACGCGGGCGGCAACCTAGATAACGGGGGTAACGGGTTCAGTCATGCAGAACACCGTAGCGAAGTTCAGCTGCTTCGCAGGTACTCGTTGATCACCTCGTCGAATGAGCCAACAGTCTCCAGACCGAGTTGCGAAGCGCGAGCCGCATTGAAGCGGGCTGGCCAACTGCCAACGATTGCTTCGATGGCTGGGTCATCCACCCAGTCGATGAACTCGCTCGTGCCAGCGCCAGCCACCCGATCAAGCGCTGCCGCCATCTCGCGAGGAGACGTCGTGAGCCCCGGCGCGTTGGTAGCCGTAAGGCTCCCCCACGCCAGCGGTGATGCCGCAGCCGCAGCAACGAGGGCGTCAACCGTGTGTCTGGGCGAGGAGATGATGATCGGAGTGTCCGGACTAACCGGGCAGCTGGCGCGCTGACCCGCCAAGGGTTCCCGAATTATGCTCGACACGAAACTCGATGCTGCCGAATTCGGTTTGCCCGGCCGCACCGCAACCGTCATGAGCCGCACAGTTCGACCATTCACAAAGCCCTTTCTTGTGTAGTCGGTAACGAGCTGCTCACCGATGAACTTCTGCACACCGTAACTGGACTGAGGGCGTGGGAGTGTGTCGTCGGTTATTGGCTCGATGGTTGGCGCAAACGGGTCTCGTCCGAACACGGCCACCGAGCTAGCGAAGACAAGCGTCGGAACGGTCTGCCAAGAACGGCACCGCTCGAGAAGCGCTAGCGTCGTGTCGAGGTTGACCCGCATGCCGAGATCAAAGTCTGCCTCCGCTTCGCTGCTCACGACCGCGGCAAGGTGAATTACGATATCGGCGGGCGGCAGAGTGGCCGCGAGCGACCGCAGATCCCCGGTGTAGAAGGTGATTCTGGGATGCTCGGTCAGTGCCGGCTGCGGCGGCACGGCGTCCACAACAACGACATCATCGCCACGCTTGAGGTAGTCGTTCGCGACAAGCTGACCCAAGAACCCGGCGCCGCCGGTGACCATAACCCGCATCCGCGACTCCTCTCCGAGAGCCATCCTGCCCTACTGCCGCAGTAGAGATAGGTTGCCAGTGTGCACAGTTCAGAGGAGGGAGTCGCGAACGCTCGCGACGAGATTCGTCGGCTGAGGCGGTCAGGGGGCCGGATGCTCGTGGTACTGGATGACGACCCGACCGGTTCGCAGTCGGTGCACGGTGTTGAAGTGGTTACGGCATTCGAGACCGAGGAATCCGAGGCCGCCCTGAGTGCCAACGGGTCAAGCTGTTTCGTGCTGACGAACACGCGGGGCCTGCCAGAAGCGGAGGCTGTCGAACTCACCAGCCGAATCGCCGACCAGCTCTTCGCGCTCGCCGCGAAGAATGGTCGACCACTTGACATCGTGAGTCGTGGTGACTCGACCCTTCGCGGCCATGTGCTCGCTGAGCTGCTTGCGATTGATGGGGCACGACGCCGAGCCGTCGGGGCGGGGTACGACTCAATCATCTTCGCGCCAGCATTCTTTGAGGCTGGAAGAACCACCGTCGCAAACATCCAGCGCATACGGATCAACGGCGTGGATGTTCCGGCCGCCGAGACAGAGTTCGCCAGGGATGCAACCTTCGGCTTCCGATCATCCGATTTGAAGGAATTTCTCGCCGAGAAGAGTGGCACCGGCAATAGTGGCGGCAAAATCGACCCGAGCGACGTCGAATCAATCTCGCTTGAGGATATTCGCCAAGGTGGAGCTGAGGCGATAGCCGATCGGCTCGTCGAGTTGCGCGGGGGTCGGTTCGTTGTGGTGAACGCCGAGAACGCTGGCGACTATGACGTCGTGGCGCTCGCCGTGGCGATGGCCCAGCATCGGGGCGCGGCGCTTCTGGTGCGAGCTGCGCCGTCTTTTGTGCGCGCCGTCGCAGGAATCGAGCCGATCGAACCACTCGGCCCACGCGAAATCTGGCCGGCTGGCCGTCGACCCGGTCACGGATTGATCGTGGTTGGCTCGCACGTCAGTGGCACGACCGCTCAAGTCGCCGTCCTCAAAATGCACACCGCGCTTGCCGAGTTCGAGCTCGATGCCGCGCGGGTCTTGGAAGGCTCCGATGGGACGTACGTGCGCGATCTTGGCATCGCGGTCGCGCAGGCGCTCCAACACCAGACCGTGCTGGTGTGCACCAGCCGCGCGCTCGTCTCGGGCAAAGATTCCGTGTCGAGTCTCGCGATCGCGCGCCGAGTCTCGGATGCGCTTGCGGCGGTGGCCCAACGCGCTCTTGAAAGCGCGCCGGCTTGGGTGATCGCGAAGGGCGGTATTACCTCGCACGAGCTCGCCGTCACATCATTCGGCATCCGCAGAGCGATGGTTATCGGCCAACTCGGAGCCGGCGTGATCTCCGTACTCCGCCCGCTTGTCGCTCGCTCCCAAGCGATCGGCATGCCGTATGTCGTCTTCGCGGGCAACGTCGGCGACGACTCTTCGCTGGCCGACATCGTTGACACCCTCGACACCCAGTAGCGCCAGCACAACAGCGCTAGTACGACAGCGCTGGTAGAGCCGGGCTAGCGCAGCACGGCCAGGGCGTTCGAAGTGGCGGTGAGCTCCTCGAGAAGGCGGCCCAGTATGGCTTGATGTTTTTCTTGCGCTGAGAACACGCCATTCGTCAGATACGTTCCGGGATTGTTGATCTCGACCGTTGCGGCTATCTTGACCAGACCCACCGTTACTGCCACGACATCGAGCGCCGCAACAGCGCGCGTACCAGCCGAGACTCCACCATAGCTGACGTAACCAACGGGCTTGTGTCGCCATTCCTGAAAGAGAAAATCGATGGCGTTCTTGAGCGCTGGCGAGTAGCTGTGGTTGTACTCGGGGCTGACGAAAATGAAGGCGTCGGCGGCATCCACTCTTGCGCTCCACGCGATCGTGTGGGCCTGTTCATAAGCCCGCTTTGCCGGATGCTGCGGCTCATCCATGAATGGAAGCGCAAGTTCTTTGAGGTCAACGAAATCGATGTCAAAGCCACCGTGGTTGTCGGCAGCTTCGCGTACCCACTGCGCAATAGGGAGGCCGATGCGACCCGGACGGACACTGCCGACGATGATCATGAGTTTGGTCATGTTTCAGTCGAACCCCGCCAGTGTCCGAGCTATTCCCCGCCACCGCGTTTGACCCGGCGAACGCTACCAGCGCCCGTGGATGGCGGCCCGAAAGTACCGATCGTACAGTTCGACGATCTGCTCGTTAAAGTCCGGGGCGAGGGGTGCGACAGAGCCAGCCGAGGCATTCGACCGCGCTTGGGCGATGCTCCGCGCACCGGGAATCGCGGTGGTAACTCCATCGAGTTGCGTGAGCCACGCGAGCGCTGCCACGGGAGCGGTCAGCCCACGAGCTTCCGCTAGGGCGACAAACTCGGCCGCTGCAGCGACACCGTCCTGGTAGTCCACCCCCGAGAAGGTCTCTCCCGCGTCGAACACTTTGCCACCGAGGTTGTAGTTGCGGTGGTCGTTTTCAGCGAAGACGGTATCGTTTCGGTATTTGCCACTGAGTAGACCAGAAGCGAGTGGCACGCGCGCGATGATCGCCACCCCTGCGTCGACCGCCGCCGGAAGCACCGCATCCAATGGCTTGAGCCGAAAAGCATTGAAGACGATC
The DNA here is from genome assembly GCA_041736385.1 of Rhodoglobus sp. Lineage (GTDB taxonomy): Bacteria > Actinomycetota > Actinomycetes > Actinomycetales > Microbacteriaceae > Rhodoglobus. The sequence continues at coordinate 9,550 of JBGSTT010000046.1, forward strand.
TGCACGCTCGCTACGCCCGGCCGCGCAATTGCCGTCAGGGCTTCTTCGGCCGTCTCGACGCTCACGCCGTACCGCGCAATTGAGCCGTCAGCAACGAGCGTGTCGAGTGCATCAAACACGCGGTCGTCTGAGAAGACCGGCGTCGGCGGGCAATGCAA
>JBGSTT010000066.1:0-8140 GCA_041736385.1 Rhodoglobus sp.
TCGACGTGGCCGCGGCCGAGACGAGCGCCGCCGTCACGAGCCAGGGCGGTAGCCGGCGGGTTGCGGCGGTCGTGGCCCGAGGGGGCGCGATGGTCATGGGTGCCAGCCGGGGATCAGATGAGCCCCGCGTCGGCGAGCAACTGCTGCGTCGTAGCGAGATCCTCGAGGTCACTCAGGTTGAGCTCGGGGTTGAGCAGGCTCTCGAGGCTCGGCAGGCCTGCGGGCGCGGCGACGCCGGGCAGCAGCGGGTACTCGAAGGTCTGCTTGACGAAGTAGGTCTGGGCTGCTTCCGACACGAGATACCGAACGAACTCAAGCGCGTCGGCGTCGGTCGCTGCGCCGTTCAAGATTCCCGCTCCCGACACGTTCACGATCGAGCCCGCGTCACCCGAGGTCAAGAACTTGAGCTGAGCGCGCATGTTCTCAGCACCCACCTCGGCGGCCAGACCATACCAGTAGTAGTGGTTGATGAGGCCCACCTCGACGACGCCATCGTTGACGGCGGAGAGAATCGCGCTGTTACCCTCAAAGATCTGTGGGCTGTTGCCGGCGAGCGCAGTGACCCACTCGGTCGCGGCGTCAGCGCCCTCAAGCACGCGCAGTGCCGTGACGAAGGACTGGAAGCTCGCATTGCCGGGGGCCACGCCCAGGCGGCCCTTCCATTCGTCGGTGACGTACTCGTCGATCGTGTCTGGCAGGTCGTCGTCGGTCAGCTTCTCGCCGTCGTACACAACGACGCGAGCGCGACCGGTCACACCGACCCACGTGCCGTCGGTCGAGGTGAAGCCCGCGGGAATCGCCGCGGTGACGTCGTCCGGCAGGGTCGTGAAGAGCCCGGCCAGGCTCAGAGCTCCGAGCGCTCCGGCATCCTGGGAGAGGAAGACGTCGGCGGGGCTCGCGTCGCCCTCTTCGAGCAGCAGCGCGCCGAGCTCAGGGGTGTTGCCGTAGCGCACCTCGACCTCGATGCCGGTCTCGGCTTCGAACTGGTCGATGAGTGGCTGCACGAGCTCTTCGTCGCGCCCCGAGTAGAGCGTGAAGGCGCCGTCGGCGGTCGGCTCGATAGGCGTCTCGCTCTCGATCGGGGCGGGAGTAGCGCAGCCAGCAAGCAGTAGGCCGGCGGCGGCGAGAGCGGTGAGCGAGAGAGCTGGGGTGATGCGCATGAGTGAAATGCTCCAGAGGAGTCAGAGGGGGAGGGGGACCGGCGACGCTGCCAAGAGTAAGGTTAGCCTTACTTTACTTCCCGCGCCAGTCTGGATGCCAAGCGACGGCGCGGCCCCCCTCACCCGCTCGCTGCAGCCAACAGTTTCGTGATGCGCTGAAGGCTGACCGGCTCGCTCGTGGCTAGGTGCTGGGCGAAGAGGCTCACTCTGAGCTCCTCGAGCATCCACCGAGCCTTCAAGAGAATCGGGTAGGCCTGCGCCTCGAGCTCCGTGACGCTGACGGGGGAAGCGCCGATGCCAATACCCGCTCCGGCAAGCTCGGCCAATGGCAGTTCGCCGCCGGCTCGAACGTACCGGTCAATGGCAAGCTCGACTTCGGTCATCGAGATCCGGTCGCGCCCGGGGTTGTCGCTCAGCTTCGCTACGCGGTGAATAATGGCGGCGAGATAGACGGGGTACCGCCGCAGTTGGGCAATCCCCGCCCGGCGGATGAATCCGGGGTGCACGAGCCCGTCAAGTGTTGCGCGCGCATCGCTGAGCGGGGCAATGAGCGCCATGCTCGTGGCATCCCGAATCGCCCGGTCGGCTTCGCGCGCGGCAGTAAGGATTCGTGAAGTCAGCGCAACCGTGTCGAACATGCGGTCGAGGATCGTCGCCGAGATCTCATCGCGCACCGCCTCGAACTGCTCGCGGGTCCAAACGTCGCGGTCAGCGAGAATCGCATCGATGCACGCCATCAGCGCATCGCTGAAGAGCTCGGCATTCGTGCGGTACGGGCTCGTCGCGAGCCTCAGTTTCTCCTGAGTGGTCAGGTGATCCTGCACGTAGGTGTTCGGCGCAGGGATCGCCAAGGCAAGGAGTCGGCGAACGCCAGCCGCGTGCGCAACCGCTTGCGCCACCGGTGTCGACATGAGTCGGATGCTCGCGGATTCACCGTCATCGACGAGCGCCGGGTAGGCGCGAATCGTGTTTCCGCCGTGCTTGGTATCGCGCGTGCGTTCAAGCTCTTCGAAGTCCCAGCGCGTGATCGCGGTGCGCTCGGATGACACGATTCTTTCAGAGCGGCCCCCTCCAGCCAGGCCTCCGTCGACAGCACCGCCGGCTCCGCGGCCCCCGGACCTCCGGCTCGCGGAGTCGATCACCCGCGCAACGCTTTCGCGGGCCACCGGGGCAAGGCTCGCCTGCAGCGCACTCAGCGACTTGCCACGAGCGACTGTTGCACCGTGTTCGTCGGTCACGCTGAATGTCATGCGCAAGTGGTCGGGGACTCGCTCAAGGTCGAAGTCGCTGGCAGATACCGCCGAGTACGTCTGCGACGCGATCTCCCGCGACAGCGCATCGGTGAGCCCACCAGAGCTAGCGACCGGGAGCGCGGTCAGCAGTTTTCTGGCCCAATCTGCGGCGGGCACCACCGTGCGCCGGATCTGCTTCGGCAGTGTCTTGATGAGCGCGGTCACGAGTTCTTCGCGCAGGCCAGGCACTTGCCAGTCGAAGCGCTCCGACCGCAATCCAGCCAATAGCGGTAGCGGCACCGTGACCGTCACGCCGTCGTCGGTGGCACCAGGCTCGAACCGATAGCTGAGCGCGAGAGTCTGATCGCCCTGAATCCACTCACTCGGGAACAGCGTCTCGTCGACACCCGCCTCCGGTTCCTCAACGAGATTCTCTGCGGTCATCGTGAGCAAGTCTGGGGTGCCTTGGCGGGCCGTCTTCCACCAGCTTTCAAAGTCCCGAACCGATGCAACATCGGCTGGAACCCGTCGCCGATAGAAGTCGACGATGGCCTCGTCATCGAAGAGGATGTCGCGGCGCCGCGAGCGCTCTTCCAGTTCAGCCAGTTTCAGCCGCAGCGCCCGGTTGGCCCGATCGAAGTCCCACATCCGCGCCTTCATCCGCTCGGAAGGAATGTCGCCATCGACGAGCGCGTGCCGCACGAACAACTCATGGGCGTAGCCGGGGTCGATGCGCGCGAACTGCACGCGCCGCTTCTGGATGATCGGCACTCCGTACAGCGTCACCCGCTCGTAGGCGACCACCGCACCCTGATTCTTCTCCCAGTGCGGCTCGGAGTGCGTGCGTTTGCACAGCTCGCCGGCGATCGGTTCTGCCCACGCCGGGTCGATCGCCGCACTGGTGCGGGCGAACAGGCGGCTCGTCTCCACGAGCTCAGCGCTCATGATTGCCGCCGGTTGCTTCTTCGCCAGCGCCGAGCCAGGGAAGACGACGAAGCGGGTCTGCCTAGCGCCGACATAGTCCTTCTTCGCGGCATCCCGAAGCCCGATCTGGCTGAGCAGGCCAGCCAGCAATGAGCGGTGGATTCCATCCGGGTTCGACTGCGGCTCACCGATTGTGAGCCCAAGCTCGCCGGACTGTCTGCTCAGCTGGCGCACGACATCCTGCCACTCACGCACCCGGAGGTAGTTGAGGTACTCGGCCTTCACAAGCCGACGGAACTGGTTGCCAGAGACCTCTGCCTGCTGCGCTTCGAGGTAATTCCAGAGGTTCAGAAGGGTGAGGAAGTCGCTCGTCGGGTCGACGAATCTGGCGTGCGATTGGTCGGCCTGGGCGCGCTTCTCAGTCGGGCGTTCGCGCGGGTCCTGGATGCTGAGCCCGGCGACGATCACGACTACCTCGCGGGTCACTCCGTGCCGTTTCGACTCCACCACCATGCGGGCAAGGCGCGGGTCGATCGGCAGCCGCGCGAGCTGCTTGCCGATCGGGGTGATGCGCGGACCGGTGGTCGAGCCCGTCGAGACCCCCGATCTCGACTTCGCTCGATCACCGGACTCCACCGCCCCCAACTCACGCAGGAGGTCGAGTCCGTCCTTGATGCCGCGCGAGTCCGGCGGCTGCAGAAACGGGAAACTCGCGATGTCGCCGAGCCCGAGCGAGATCATCTGCAGAATCACCGAGCTGAGGTTGGTGCGCAGGATCTCCGGCTCCGTGTACTCCGGCCGCCGCGCGAAATCCTCCTCAGAGTAGAGCCGAATCGCAATGCCGTCGCTCGTGCGTCCGGAGCGCCCGGAACGCTGGTTGGCGCTCGCCTGACTGATCGCCTCGATCGGCAGCCGTTGAATCTTCGACCGCACGCTGTACCGGCTGATGCGCGCTGTTCCGGTGTCGACGACGTACCGGATGCCCGGCACCGTCAGACTCGTCTCAGCAACGTTCGTCGCCAACACGATCCGCCGACGGATGCCCGGGGTCCGAGTTGTCTCGAACACTCGATGTTGCTCGGCGGCGCTTAGCCGCCCGTACAGCGGCAGCACTTCTGTCGCTTCGGTGGTCGAGCCGCCTCCGCTGGTCGAGCCCGCCACGTTGGTCGAGCCTGCCGAGACCCGCCCGCGAAGCGCGTCCGCCGCATCCCGAATCTCGTTTTCTCCGGAGAAGAACACGAGTACGTCGCCGTCGCCTTGGCGGCCGAGCTCGTCAACCGCATCCACGACGCCCTCGATCATGTCGCGCTCAACCCCCGCCCCGACACCGGTGGTCGAGCTTGTCGAGACCTCCCCGCTGAACTCCTCGGATCTCGGCTCCACTCGATCACCGGTGGTCGAGCTTGCCGAGACCTCGCCGCTGACCGCGCCGCTGACGTCGTCGGATCTCGGCTCCACTCGATCACCGGTGGTCGAGCTTGTCGAGACCTCGCCGCTGACCGCGCCGCTGACCTCGTCGGATCTCGGCTCCACTCGATCAACGGAGTTCTCCGGTACGAGCGGCCGGTAGCGGATCTCGACTGGGAACGTGCGACCGGAGACCTCGATGATCGGGGCCGGGGTGCCAGCGGCATCCGCGAAATGGCGCGCGAAGCTCTCGGGGTCGATGGTGGCGCTGGTGATCACCACGCGCAGTTCCGGCCGTCGGGGGAGGAGCTGCTTGAGGTATCCGAGCAAGAAGTCGACCGTGAGGCTGCGCTCGTGGGCCTCATCGATGATGATGGCGTCGTATTTGCGCAGCTCGCGGTCGCGGTGGATCTGGTTGAGGAGCACCCCGTCGGTCATGAGCTTGATGCGAGTGTTCTTGCCGGCCCGATCGGTGAAGCGCACCTGATAGCCGACCAACTCGCCGACCGCCGAGCCGAGCTCCTCGGCGATACGCTCGGCGATCGTGCGTGCAGCAATTCGGCGCGGCTGGGTGTGACCGATTGACTGGTAGCCGAGTTCGAGCAGCATTTTCGGCAGCTGGGTCGTTTTGCCGGACCCGGTGGCCCCGGCCACGATGACAACCTGGTTGTCGCGGATGGCCGCACTGATGTCATCCCGACGCTGGCTGACTGGCAGCTCTGGCGGGTAAACGATGACGGGGGTCTCGGTCATGAGCCTTTCATCGTAAGCCGTGCGGTGGACAACCGTAGCGCAAGAGATAATTGAGAGGTGAGCATCCCGGTATCGCCAGTTCCTACTGCGGCGCCGAGGTCGAAGCGAAGCCGTTGGTTCGCGCTCGTCTGGCTGCTGCCGCTCGCCATCGTGCTCATCGTCGCTGTCGTCTTCGCGGCTCAGTGGCTCAGAACGCTGCCGGAGATCCAATCGTTCATGCGCGACTACCCTGGACGCACCGAGCTGCCCGCTGGCGTCCCGGTCGGCCTGCCAGCCTGGCTTGGCTGGCAGCACTTCCTCAACTCATTCTTCCTGCTGTTCGTGTTCCGCACTGGGTGGCAGTTGCATCAGGCCAGGCGACCGGATGCCTTCTGGACGCGCCACAACACCGGCCTGATTCGCACCAAGAATCCGCCGATCCGTATCGGCATCCCGCTCTGGTTCCACCTCTCGATCAACGCGTTCTGGGTGCTCAACGGCGTGGTGTTTATTGTTCTGATCTTCGCGACCGGCCAGTGGGTGCGCATCGTTCCGCTGACGTGGGAGATCATCCCCAACGCGATCTCGGTCGGCATCCAGTACGCCTCGCTCGACTGGCCGACAGACAACGGCTGGGTCAACTACAACGCCCTCCAAGTGTTGAGCTACTTCACCACGGTGTTCATCGCGGCTCCGCTGGCGATTCTGACGGGCATCCGTCTTGCCCCGGGTCTTGCCGGGAAGCTTCGACCGCTCGATCGAATTCTTCCGCTGCGCCTGACGAAGACCGTGCACTTTGGCGTGTGGATCTTCTTCATCGGCTTCACCATTGTGCACGTCACCCTCGTGTTCGCAACCGGAGCGTTGCGCAACCTGAACCACATGTGGGCCTCGCGGGATGAGGTCAGCTGGGTCGGGGCCGCCATCTTTGCTGTCGCGGTTCTCGTCATGATCCTCGCTTGGTTCGCGGCGAAGCCGAACCTGCTCGCGGCGATTGCCTCGAGAAGCGGAACCGTGTGGCGTCCGCCGCAGTAATCTGCGGACCGTGCGCGGTGCTTGAACTGGGCGCGAAGAATGAACCGAGGTAGTTGAGTTGTACAGTGATGCCAGTTCTGAGAGGACCAGATGAAGTTGCACGACGTTCGCGTCTACCGCAGTGACGAGAATCTCGCCCGGGAAGATCAACTGGCTTGGAAGATCGCCGCCGTCGCGGCTGAGGTGATCGAACCAACGCCGGAGGTGACAGCGATGGTCATCAACCGGGTGATCGACAACGCCGCCGTCGCAGCGGCATCCATCACGCGCGCGCCGGTCGTGTCCGCTCGTGCGCAGGCCGAAGCACACCGAGTCTCACGCAATGGCAGTGGCTCGACGCTATTCGGCAGCGCAGAGCTCACGAGTCCGGAGTGGGCAGCGTGGGCCAACGGCGTCGCCGTTCGTGAGCTCGATTTTCACGATACGTTCCTAGCGGCGGACTACTCGCATCCCGGTGACAACATCCCGTCGATCACGGCGGTTGCCCAGCACCTCGGGCGCTCGGGCGCAGAGCTCCTGCGTGGCATCGTCACCGGCTACGAAATCCAGATCGATCTCGTCAGGGCGATCAGCTTGCACAAGCACAAGATCGATCACGTCGCCCACCTCGGCCCGGCGGCGGCGGCCGGCATCGGCACGCTGCTCGGTCTGCCGACCGAGACGATCTTTCAGGCGATCGGCCAAGCCCTCCACACCACAACAGCCACCCGCCAGTCACGCAAAGGCGAAATCTCGACATGGAAAGCCCACGCCCCGGCCTTCGCGGGAAAGATGGCCGTCGAAGCGGTCGACCGGGCGATGCGCGGCCAGACCAGTCCCACTCCGATCTACGAGGGTGAAGACGGTGTTATCGCGTGGCTCCTTGATGGGGCGGATGCTGCGTATCAGGTTCCACTTCCAGACGCCGGTGAGGCGCGCACCGCCATCCTCGACAGTTACACGAAGGAGCATTCGGCGGAGTACCAGGCGCAGGCTTGGATCGACCTCGCGCGCAGGCTCCGGCACGAGCATCCTGACCTTCGACAGGCTCAGGGACGTGGGCTGATCAAGCACATCACGCTCCACACGAGTCACCACACGCATTACGTGATCGGGTCCGGGGCGAATGACCCGCAGAAGTACGACCCCACGGCAAGTCGGGAAACGCTCGATCACTCGATTCCGTACATTTTCACGGTCGCCTTGCAGGACGGCGAATGGCACCACGAACGCAGTTATGCGCCTGAGCGCGCCAACCGGCCAGACACCGTCGAACTCTGGAAGCGCGTCACCACAGAGGAAGATGCCGAGTGGACGCGCCGCTACCATTCGCTCGATCCGGCCGAGAAAGCCTTCGGCGGTCGCGTCGAGATTGAACTCGCGGACGGGTCGCGCATCGTCGACGAGATCGCGGTCGCCGATGCGCATCCGCTCGGGGCCAGGCCATTCGCCCGCGCGCAGTACGTCGAGAAGTTCCGCACCCTCGCCGCTGATGTGCTGGCACCGAGCGAGATCGAGCGTTTTCTGGATGTTGCGCAACGCCTGCCAGAACTCACTGCCGCAGAACTTGCCGGCCTGTCGCTGAACGGCAACTTCCCGGCCGTCACCCCGATGGGAATCTTCTGATGCCCCGCCCACCCGTGAGGTGCCCATTTGGCACAGTGCGCGCTC
>JBGSTT010000091.1:0-14228 GCA_041736385.1 Rhodoglobus sp.
GCTGCGTCGAGGCCGAGGTTGTTGCGGCCTGCGAGACGGTGCTCGCCGACGGCGTGCCGCTCACCGTCGAGTACGGCATCGAGGACGAGACTGCCTTCGTTGCCGGGCTGAGTTGCGGCGGCCAGTTGCGCATCCACATTCAGTTGTTGGATGCTCGGCTCGCCGACCTCCTCCGCCGCCGCGAGCCGATCACCACCATCGTCCCGTGCGAGGGGGCCGCGCCCCTGATCTTCGTGGAACAGCCGCCGAGCCCGGTGCGCATGATCATCTTCGGCGCCATGGAGTTCTCGACCGCGCTGGCCGCCGCCGCTGCCGTGCTCGGTTACCGCGTGACGGTGTGCGACCCGCGCCCGCTGTTTGCGACGGCAGAGCGTTTTCCGGGCGTCGACGTCGTCGTGCAGTGGCCGACGGAGTTTCTTGCTCAGCGCATCGCAGCCGGCGAGGTCGACGAAAGTACGGTGCTCTGTGTGCTGAGCCACGACTCGAGGTTCGACGCCGAACTGATCGACATCGCACTGCGCTCGCCAGCCGCCTATGTCGGCGCGATGGGTTCACGCACCACTCACGACCGCCGGCTGTCGTCGCTGGCCGAGCGCGGTGTCGAGCCCGCTCTCATCGAGCGCCTGCACTCGCCGATCGGTCTCGACCTCGGCGCAAGCACGCCAGAGGAGACCGCGATCTCGATTCTCGCCGAGGTGCTGGCGGCGCGCACCGCGGCAAGCGCCCGGCCGTTGTCGAAAACCGACGGCGCCATCCACCCGACCGCGATTCGAGTAACCCCTTAGGCCTTGTTGTAACCGCTTAGGCACTCGCGTCCTTCGCCAGCCGCCACAACCGATCGCGCGACATCGGCAGTTCCATCGGTCGAACGCCCAGCGCATCCCGGATTGCGTTCGCTAGAGCCGGTGCGACCGGGTTGTATGGCGCCTCGCTCATCGATTTCGCGCCGAGGGGTCCGAGCGGATCGTTCGTCTCGGCGAAGTAGACCTCGGTGATCGGCAGGTCAGAGTAGCGCGGCACGTGGTAGTTGCGCAGCGCCGTCGTGAGCACACGCCCATCATCGTCGATGGTCAGCTCCTCATAGAGCGAGCTGCCGATGGCTTGCGCCGTGCCGCCCTCGATCTGGCCTCGCAACTGCTCCGGGTTCAGCACGGTGCCAGCATCCGCCGCCTGAATCGACTGCAGAATTCGTACCTCGCCGGTCGCCGGGTTCACCGCAACGCGAAAGCCGTGCACGTTGAACGACACCGATCGCGGGCTGCCATCGTGGTCTGCGGTCGCACTCAGCCCTGGCACGGCCCCGTGCTCGGCAATGAGGTCGCGCAACTCCTCGGCCGCCGCGAGCAGCGCTTTTCCGGCGACAACAACTCCGGCAGAACCAAACGCGCCAGTGTCGTAGCCGGACGCGTCGGTGTCTGACTGCTTGATGCGGATGCGATCGACCGTCGTTCCCAGTGCCGTCGCGGCCAGTTGCGCGTGCACGGTCGTCGTGCCGTTGCCGAACTCGGCGGTGCCGACCGCAATCTCAAAGAAGCCGTCGTCAAGCACCGTGACGGATGCCGCGGCGAAATGCCCGCGCGGCGCAATCGTCGCGATCATCGCCAGGCCCATGCCCGTGCCGATCGGCCATCCCTCCGGCGCGGCGACGGGATACTGCGGCTCGCGCGCAAGGGCACCCTCAACCAAATCGAGGCACTGGTCGAGTCCGTAGCTCGCCATCCTCAGGTCGGACTGCGTTTCATGCTCGGTCACGACGAACGGGTCGCCAGGCACGATCACGTTGCGGCGCCGGAAGTCAAATGGGTCAATCCCGAGTTTGCGCGCCAGCTCGTCCAGCGCCGATTCGACGGCGAAGATCACTTGGCCGAGGCCATAGCCGCGGAACGCGCCCGACGGCAACGTGTTGGTGTAGACCGACGCGGCATCCACCTTCTTGTTCGCGCAGCGATAGACCTCGATCGACTCGTGGATCGAGTGGTACATGACCCCGATACCGTGGTTGCCGTATGCCCCGGTGTTCATGAGCTCGTCGACAACCAGTGCCGTGAGGGTGCCGTCGGCGTCGGCAGCCACCGTCACCGCAACCCGCATTGGATGCCGGCTCGGCGCGATCGTGAACTCGTCTTCACGCCGAAACTCGTACTCGACGGCCTTGCCGGTCTTGAGCACGGCGAGCGCCACGAGGTCTTCGGTGAGCAGCTCTTGCTTGCCGCCGAAACCGCCGCCCACGCGCGCCGTGAACACCCGAACCTGGGCCTCGTCGAGGCCGAAGATGTGACACAACTCCTTGCGCACGAGGAACGGCACCTGGCTTGAGGTGCGCAAAACGAGCCGTCCGTCGGCGTCGAGCCAGCCGCGCGTCGCGTGCGTCTCGAGAGAAGCGTGACTGACCCGGCCGGTGTGCCAGACACCTGAGACGGATGCGCCTCCAGCGGCGAGGCTCGCAGTGATCGCGGCATCCACATCGCCAAGGTGGCCGTGAAACTCGGCGACGACGTTTCGCTGAGGGTCAGCAATGCGGGACTCTGGGCCTTTATCAGCATGCAGGAGTGGTGCTCCATCGTCGCGCGCCCGCTCCGGATCGAAGAGCGCTGGCAGCGCCTCGTAGTCGACGACGATCGCCGCCAGCGCGAGTTCGGCAATCGCAACGGTCTCAGCGACCACCGCTGCGACCCGCTGTCCGTGAAACCGCAGTACCGGGTCGAAGACGAGCGTGTCGTCCGGATCGTCGGTTCGATGCTCGTGGCGACCGGTCGAGAAGAGCGTCGCGGGGGAGTCGTGATGGGTGAGCACCGCGTGCACGCCGTCAATAGCGGATGCCGCGGTGGTGTCGATCGACAGGATGCGCGCATGTGCGTGCGGACTGCCCAGTACCGCGATGTGGGCAACCGAGGTGGTCTTGAAGTCGAGGGTGTATTCCTCGGTGCCGGTGACGACTCGCATGGCGGCGGGCGGCGCAACCGAGCGGCCGGCGGCATCCCCGGATGGCGCAGTCTCAACATTGGTCACACCCGTGATGGCGTCGTGGATTGCGCGGTAGCCGGTGCAGCGGCAGAGGTTGCCTTTCAGGAGTCGGTCAAGGTCGCCAAGGTCTGCTTCGGTGAAGGTTGACGCGGTGACGATGAAGCCCGAGGTGCAGAACCCGCACTGAAAGCCGCCGGCATCGACAAAGCGCTGTTGCATTGGGTGCGGGTGCTCTTCGGTGCCGAGTCCGGTCACGGTCGTGACACTCGCGCCCTCGAGGCGGTGAGCAGGAACGATGCAGGAATGCGCCGGCGTGCCGTCGAGTAGCACCGTGCAAACACCGCAGTCGCCGGCGTCGCAGCCTTTCTTGACCTCGAAGTGCTCTCGTTCGCGCAGCAGTGTGCGCAACACCTGGCCGGGCCTTGGCTCGACCTCGACGGGTTCGCCGTTGATGTCGAACTTCATGCGTGCCCCTCCTGCCGGTCATCCTGTGTTTCGTGCTGCGTGTCGTGCTGCGTGTCGTGCTGCGTGTCGCGCGGTCGTGGCCTCGACAGCTCATCGCGCAGCTCCTCCGCGAAGAGTACGCTCATTGCCCCACGCCAGTCTGGGCTGCCGTGGGCGTCGAGATACCAGTCGTGGATGCCAGAAACCGCGTTCTCCAATGCGCGCTCGCTCGGCAACTCATCGAACCGCAATTGGTGCGGCCGGGTGGTGCCACCCGATACCGTGAAGACGGCTTCACCGGTGTCATCGACCCGCCCGGTGACGAGCGTCCCGGTGCGTCCGAGCGGGGAACGGGCGATGCGTCGAAAGCCGGTGCGGGAGGCGAGGGCGCCGGCGGAAAACTCGATGGAACGAATTACTTCGTCGGGCGTCAGCGCCGTGGACTGCACTCCGAGCACGAGCTGAGCCACGGGCATCCGCCGCTCGGTCGTTGCCGTCCAGATCACCGCGACCGCGTCGAGCGCGACGCACAGTGACGTCATGGAGCCGGCTGGCAAGGCAAGCGCAACGTTGCCGCCGATGGTCGCGAACCGGTGGATCTTCCAGGATGCCAACAGCGAGTCTGCGCACTGCTGAAAGAGCGGAACGTCGCTGAGCTCACGCACGGTAGCAACAGTGCAGGTGGCGGCAAGCACGAGGCCCGATTCAGTTCGTTCGACCTCCTGCCAGCCCATCGTCGTCAGATCGACGAGGGCTTCGATGCCCTCCTGCGGTTCGGAGTAAAGCCACGTACCACCGCCGAGGGCGCGGTCTCCCTCGGCGAAGACGAGCTCTTCGCGACTCCGGGGCGTTCGCACTTCGCGAACGGTGATCAGATCCATGGTTGACCCAGTCAACATCATCGGCATGACGCTTATGTAACGGTATGTTGTGTGCATGAGCGCCGATCCAGTTGAGGATGCGCTGGCCTGGGCTGGCGACGACGATCCCAGTCTCGCGGTCGAGGGTCTCGGTGATCGAGCGGAGTCGAGATCCGAACCCGAACCCGATACCGTCCGTCGGCAAACTCCGGGTGTGTTGCTCGTTACCTATGGGGTACTCGGTGGCATCTACCTCATCTACACGTTCGGCTGGCTGCTGTCGCTCCAGCGGTTTATCGGTATTCGAAACGTATCGGCTGACCCACTCACCGAGATCATGTTCCAGTTCGGTGCGTTCCTCGCACTGGCGAGTCCTGCTGTCTGGTTCGCCGCGATCTTCTTTCTGACGCGAGGTCAGAAGCCGCTCAGCCGTTTGGCGTGGCTGGTCGTCGGGCTCTTGGCTGTGCTGCCGTGGCCGTTCATTCTCGGAGCGTGGGCGCAATGACGGACGAGAAGCCGATCGCTGAACAGCCGATCGCCCAGGACGCGAACCCCATTGCTGAGATCGTCGAGGATGACGCGAAGGAGGCCCAGCGCGGACGCTACGGCTGGCTGAGTCTGATCGTTGCCGGCTTGTTCGCGCTGTTCTACGCGTATGACGTTTGGGAAGCGGTCGGCAATCTCATCTCGCTTCCGCAGTTCTACGAGTTGAGCGGTCTCGACCCGGCGGGATTGCCATGGTGGCTGCTCTGGATCGGCGTGATTGTTCCGGTCGTCGTGTTCGTCGCTGCGTTCATCATCGGGCGGCATCGAAACGTCGGCGAGAAGGCCGTGATCTTCTTTGTCGGTCTTGCCGTCTCATCCGGGCTCGGACTCGGGGTTATCGCGCTCGAGTCAATCATTCGTCCGACGGTGTTGCTGCTCGGGGTGTAGCTCGCTTCTGGTGCAGGTGACCCAGTGACTGCTCCCTAAAGAACCGCCAGCACGATCAGCGCCATCAACACAAGCTGCCCGATCAGCCGAGGCCAGAACGGAATCGCGACGCGACCAAATCGTTCCGGATATTTTGCAGCGTAGGCGTTCGCGGGAAAGACCGCGGCGAGGAAGACAACGAGCGCGATTGCTGCAGCGGTCCGCGTTGCCGGAATCAGGAGGCCGATGCCGCCGGCAATCTCGCAGAGTCCGGTAAACAGCACGAGCGCTCGCGGACTCGGCCAGCGGGGACCTCGCATGGCTGGCGGAATCATGCCGGCCATCGCGCGCGCCGGGCCAGGGATGAAATGCAGGATGCCCATGCTGACGAAGACGAGCGCTAGCACGATTCGCAAACCCAACTGCACTGACTCGATCACAGTTACATCGTCGCACCCTGCTTGCCATGTCTGGCCCGTTGACCGCGGCCACACCGTGCGCACAGTAAAGTTGCGAAGGTTCTCCCCGCTTCAACTGCCCCCGCCAGCAGCCCCTTGCTAGCTGCGCACCGTCCAGCGACTCGAAGGATTCGATCCCGTGGCCAAGCCGATTGTGCTGATCGCCGAAGAACTCTCGCCAGCTACCGTCGAGGCTCTCGGGCCCGACTTCGATGTGCAACAGGTGGACGGCACCGACCGGCCTGCGCTGCTTTCCGCACTCGCGGAGGCCAGCGCCATCCTGATTCGCTCCGCGACCAACGTCGACGCTGAGGCGATCGCAGCGGCCAAGAACCTCAAGGTCATTGCGCGCGCCGGTGTCGGTCTCGACAACGTAGACATTAAGGCCGCCACGACCGCGGGCGTCATGGTCGTCAACGCCCCGACCTCGAACATCATCTCGGCCGCCGAGCTCACTGTCGGCCTGATTCTCAGTCTCGCCAGACACATTCCGGTCGCGCACGCCAGCCTCGCCGCCGGGCTGTGGAAGCGGTCGAAGTACACCGGCGTCGAGCTGTACGAAAAGACGGTCGGCATCATTGGCCTCGGCCGGATCGGCGCCCTCATCACCGAGCGCTTGCAGGCGTTCGGGATGACTGTTGTCGCCTACGACCCGTACGTCACGAGCGCCAGGGCACAGCAACTCGGCGTGACCCTCCTCAGCCTCGAGGATCTGCTGAAGTCGAGTGACTTCGTGACCATCCACATGCCGAAGACTCCCGAGACGACCGGGATGATCGGCACCGACCAGTTCGCGCTGATGAAGCCGACGGCGTTCATCGTGAACGTGGCACGCGGCGGCCTCATCGACGAGGATGCGCTGTATGCGGCACTCAAGTCCAACCGCATTGCTGGTGCAGGCCTCGATGTGTTCGTCAGCGAGCCGCCAACGGGATCCGCACTGCTCGCGCTCGACAACGTCGTGCTGACTCCGCACCTGGGTGCTTCAACTCACGAAGCTCAAGAGAAGGCCGGGGTTTCGGTTGCCCGCTCGGTGCGGCTCGCCCTTGACGGCGAACTCGTGCCAGACGCAGTGAACGTCGCCGGTGGCGCGATCGACTCCAGTGTTCGCCCTGGCATCCCGCTCATGGAGAAGCTTGGCCAAGTGTTCTCAGGCCTGGCCGACAGCCCAGTCACTTCGATCGATGTCGAGGTGCGCGGCGAGATCGTCGAGTTCGACGTCAACGTGCTCAAGCTCGCCGCCCTCAAGGGTGTCTTCTCAAACATTGTGAGCGAGTCCGTCAGTTATGTGAATGCTCCGCTGCTTGCCGAGCAGCGTGGCATTACCGTTCGGTTGTCGACGGATGCTGTGAGCGACGAATATCGCAACCTGCTTCGAATTTCTGGGTCACTGGCATCCGGAGCGGCAATCTCGGTCGCTGGAACCCTGACCGGCACCAAGCAAACCCAGAAGATCGTCGAGATAAACGGGTATGACGTCGAAGTACCGATCGCCGACCACCTCATCGTCATGGTCTATCGGGATCGGCCCGGCATCGTCGCGGTGTATGGCAAGGAGTTCGGCGAAGCCTCCATCAACATCGCAGGAATGCAGATCGCCAGACAGGGCAAGGGCGGTCAGGCCTTGAGCGTACTCACCGTCGACTCGCCGGTGCCAGAGGAACTACTCGAGAAGGTGCGGGTCGCGATCAACGCCGACCTGCTGCGCGAGATCGACATCACCGCCTGACGACAGCCGAAGTCCGCCGACTCTCTTAAACGGCTGCGTCAGGCGATGCTGTCGGACCCGCCTAGACGATGTCGTCAGGGGTGGTCGCCGTGCGACGCTCGGAAACGTTGACTCCCGAGCCATCGACGCCAGAGCGAACCGTCGTCATTGACTGGCGTTTGCGAAGTGCAAGCACAAGGCCGATCACGAAGACGACGAGCCCGGCACCCATCAGTAGATAGCCAATGACGTCGAGATCAATGACCTCTACCTCGACATTGACGGCGAACACGAGGATCGCGCCAAACACAAACAGGACTATTCCAGTTCCAATACTCATACCGTGACCGTGTCACAGATCCACCGGCACCGTCACCCATTGACAATGCTCTGCGAGTGTGCGGCTAGACCGGGCCCGTGGTCTTGCGCTCGGTAACCTGCGCGCCGCTTTGGGGGTCCGCGCCGATGCTCATGGGGTCACGGGAGCCCAATCGCATCCCCACCGAGGTGAACTTCTGGTGACCATAGCCGACCCGAAGACATTGAGCGCACGCTCGGCTCGGCCCGTTTCGACAAGTACTGTAAACCCATGCTCAGCACAACAAATCTTGCGGTAATTCCCGGCGATGGGATCGGTCCGGAAGTCATCGACGAAGCGCTCAAGGTGCTCGCCGCGACGGGGGTGGGTGCCACGACAACCGTCTATCCCCACGGCGCAAGTCACTTCCTCGCCACCGGCGAGATCCTCACCGATGAGGATCTCGCGGCCCTAGCCAAGCACGACGCGATCCTCCTCGGAGCGGTCGGCGGCGATCCCCGAGACCCGCGGCTCGCCGGCGGCATCATCGAACGCGGGCTGCTCCTAAAGCTTCGCTTCGCGTTCGACCACTATGTGAACTTGCGGCCGACGATCATTTTCCCGGGAGTGACTTCACCACTGGCCAACCCCGGCGCCGTCGACTTCGTGGTCGTGCGCGAGGGAACCGAGGGGCCATACGTCGGCAACGGTGGCGGCATCCGCGTTGGTACGCCGCAAGAGATCGCAACCGAGGTCTCGATCAATACCGCGTTCGGCATCGAGCGCGTCGTTCGCTTCGCCTTCGACCAGGCAGAGCAGCGCCGCAAGAAGCTCACCCTCGTACACAAGACGAATGTGCTCACCAACGCTGGCTCGCTCTGGCAGCGCTTGGTCACGGCAGAGGCAGCGAAGCATCCGTCGGTGCAATGGGACTACCTGCACGTCGACGCCGCGACGATCTTTCTGGTCACCGACCCTGCTAGGTTCGATGTCATCGTCACAGACAATCTCTTTGGCGACATTCTCACCGACCTCGCCGCCGCGATCAGCGGAGGCATCGGACTGGCAGCGTCTGGCAACATCAACCCGGACGGCACCTTCCCGTCGATGTTCGAGCCAGTGCACGGTTCTGCCCCGGACATCGCAGGCAAGCAACTGGCTGACCCAACGGCCGCGATCGTGTCGGTCGCGCTGATGCTCTCCCAGCTTGGGGCAGCGGATGCCGCGGCTCGCGTCACCGCGGCAGTGACGGCCGACCTTGCCGAGCGCGGGGCGGCCACGAGGAGCACCGCAGGCCGAAGCACCGCGGAGATCGGCGACGCAATTGTCAGCCTGGTATCGCAGAATTAGTTCACGCTCACTCGAAGGACCACTATGAAGAACCTGCTCGCCCCCAAGAATCTCCAGTTCTCGGTGAAGGAAAACTCGGCAGCACGTTCGGCGGCTGAACACGCCGACATCATCGCCGAGCCCGGTTTCGGCAAGCACTTCACCGATCACATGGTCGACATCTGTTGGTCAGAGATGGGTGGTTGGCACCGCCCGCGCGTGCAGCCGTACGGTCCTATCGAGCTCGACCCGGCCGCGGCGGTGTTGCACTACGGCCAGGAGATCTTCGAGGGCCTCAAGGCGTACCGGCACGCGGATGGCTCGATCTGGTCGTTCCGTCCAGAAGCGAACGCCGCCAGAATGCAGCGCTCGGCGGTGCGCATGGCGCTGCCGGAGTTGCCGACCGAGCACTTCATCGAGGCACTCAAGCAGCTCATTGCCGTCGATAGCCGTTGGGTTCCTAGCGCAGCAGAAACGAGCCTGTACCTTCGCCCGTTCATGTTTGCGAAGGAAGCCTTCCTCGGGGTGCGCCCAGCAAAGAAGGTCAACTTCTATGTCATCGCGAGCCCGGCGGGCCCCTACTTCACCGGGGGCGTTGCCCCGATCTCCATCTGGCTTTCAACAGACTATGCTCGCGCGGGCAAGGGTGGTACTGGAGCCGCGAAGACCGGCGGCAACTACGCATCGGGCTTGGTCGCTCAGCAGGAAGCGTACGAGCACGGTTGCGCCCAAGTGCTCTTCCTCGACTCGGTCGATGGCAGGTACATCGAGGAGCTGGGCGGCATGAACGTGGTGCTTGTCAAGAAAGATGGCACCCTCGTCACGCCAGAATCCGGCAGCATCCTGGCAGGCATCACGCGGGACTCGATCCTGCAACTCGCGGAGGATCGCGGGCACAAGGTTGAGCGTCGCCGCATCTCCATCGACGAGTGGCGCGATGGCGTGGCATCCGGTGACATCACCGAGGTGTTTGCCTGCGGAACCGCCGCGGTCGTCACCCCGATTGGACGGCTCGTTGGCGCCGACTTCGAAGTGGGCGATGCGGATGCCGCGGCGGGCCCACTCACGATGTCGCTGCGCGAGGAACTCACTGACATCCAGTACGGCCGCAGGCCAGACCCGCACGGGTGGATGATGCGCCTGGACGCGTGACGGCGTTTGGGGGTTGATCGCGAGACGGGTTGCCGTGGGTGTCTGCTCATACCTGAATGACAGAGACGGCTTGGCGTCTACGCGTTGGACACCGCAATGACGAGTTTGCCTTGCGCTTCCCCGGCGGCAAGCCGACGCATCGCATCCGGCACCTCGGCGAGCGGGTAGCGGCGCTCGATCGCGGCGTGCATCGATCCGTTGGCTAGGAGCGCGGCGACGCGCTCAAGGCCGTCGACGGTGGTCAGCGAGATGAGGCTACGGAGCTTCTGGCGCGAACGCGATCCCCAAGGGAGCGATGGCAGGCTCGCCGCGAGGGTGCGGCTGAGACCCCCGAGAAAGCGACTGCCGCCCTCGCCGCCGACGATCACGAGGGTGCCGGCTGGTGACAGTAGCGCGCGCAGGACTGCGAGCGGCCGCTGTCCGCCGGTGTCGATGATGAGGTCGTACTCGCCATCAAGCTCGCTCGTGCGGTAGTCGATAACGGCATCCGCACCGAGGGACTGCACGAGCTCGACTTTGGCGGTGCTGCATACGCCGGTGACGTGAGCACCGGCGGCCTTGGCGAGTTGCACCGCGAAGGAACCGACTCCACCGCCAGCGCCGAGCACGAGCACCCGTTGCCCGGCCTCGACTCGGCCCTCGCGATGTACGGCCTGCATCGCGGTGATCCCAGACACTGCCGAGGCTGCGGCGTCGTCGAAACTCACGCCGGACGGCTTGTGAACGAGGTACCGCTCCTTTGCGATCGCATACTCCGCGAACGCGCCGTCGCCAACACCGAATACTTCGTCGCCGACCTTAAATCGCGTGACGCCTTCGCCGATCGCATCGACCACGCCGGCCAGTTCCAGACCGCGCACCGGGTTCTTCGGACGGCGAAGACCGAGCCCGAAGAAGCGCCCGAGTTGCGGGAGCCCGGTCATCAGGTGCCAAGCACCCATGTCGACGCCAGCCGTACGCACGCGAACGCGAACACAACCCTTGCCGACAGTTGGGCGAGGGATGTCCCGGAGTTCCAGCACGTCCGCGTCGCCGTAGCGGTCTTGCGTTATGGCCTTCATGGTGGTTGTGATCTTCGGTGCGTTCATGCGAATTCTCCTGAGAGTGGGTATTGGAACACGTTGTCGAGGGGCACCTCGAAGACGCGAGCGATCTGAAATGCGACTTCCAGCGTTGGTGAGTAGCGTCCTTGCTCGATGGCGATGACGGTCTGGCGGGTCAGTCCGATGCGCTCGGCAAGCTCAGCTTGGGTCATCTCGCCTCGGGCGAATCGCAGCGCTCGAATGGAGTTGGTGACCTGGGTTGGCTTCACCATTGTGGAAGCCCACGGCGGTAAGCGACCGCTTTGGCGATCGTGCTGAGGATTGCCGAAAGCACGAAGCAGAGGTAGAGCACGTTCGCGATCCAGAAGGTATCCCACTGCGCCAGCGCCATAAGTAGCGCCGCCACTCCACCGATGACGACGAATGACTGGCCGGTGTATTCGCCGAAGCGGTAGATCTGGCGGTCACGCTGGTCTTTCTGTCCTGCGCTGCGCGGGGATGACGCCGCCAGTGCGATGCTTCCGATGATTGCCGCAACGATGGCACCAACGATGGTCGCGAGCAGCGGTAGCTCGTAGGCGACCGAACTGTGCCCATCGGTGCTGAGTCCGCTAGTGCCGAGACCACTGCCGCCGAGCATCGGCAGCACGATCGCGAGGTACACGATGTAGGCGATTACCGAGATGACTCCGTGAAGCCATGCGCTCTTCTCTTCGAATGACATTGACAACTCCTGATGTAAAGAAAATCTGACATCCGTAATGTAACGGATCCCATACATGGTGTCAAGTTTTACTGACATGCACGCGCAACGGCCAACCTCACTAGGCTCGAACCGTGAGAATCGCGCGCTTCAGTACCGGCGGCGATCCGCGATTTGGGATCGTCGACGACGACGACCTTGTCGTACTCAAGGGCGACCCGATGTTCAGCGGCTACGACACGACGGGCGAGCGCGTGCCCCTTGCCGAGGCGAGATTGCTGGCCCCGGTCATCCCGCGATCAAAGATTGTGTGCGTCGGATTGAACTACGCGGAGCACAAAGAAGAGCTCGGTTACGAAGGTCCGGATGCTCCGCTGCTGTTCCTCAAGCCGAACACCGCGATCATCGGGCCGGGTGACTACATCCAGCTACCGCCGGTCGAAGGGCGCATCGTGCACGAGGGTGAGTTGGCAATCGTGATCGGTTCGATCGCCAAAAGCATCAGTGCCAATGACTACGCCGACTACATCTTCGGGTACACCATTGCGAACGACGTCTCGGCTCGCGACCAGATGTTCTCCGACGGGCAGTGGGCCCGGGCGAAGGGGTACGACACCTTTTGCCCGATTGGTCCGTGGATCGAAACCGAACTCGACACGAGTGCGCTCGAGATTTCGACGTTCGTTGACGGTGAGGCGCGGCGGAACGGCAACACCCGCGACCTCCTTCATGGGATTCCCGAGATCATGGCCTACGCCTCGGATGTCTGGACCCTCTTGCCTGGCGACCTCGTGCTGACCGGTACCCCAGCTGGACTCGGTGGCTTCGTCGACGGCCAGCGTGTCGACATCACCATCGAGGGAATCGGCACGCTCTCCAATCCAGCCAAGAACCGAGATTGAACGAGCAGACGTTCGACCGCGGCGCCATCCAGCGTCGCACGCTTGCCGTGCTCATCACCGGCCAGGTGCTCGGCGGACTCGGCTTCGGCGCCACCCTTGCCATCGGGTCGTTGCTGTTCGTTGAGCTGTCTGGCAGCAAGGGCCTCGCCGGTATGGCGGTGACCATGAGCACGCTCGGCGCTGCGCTCGCTGCCATTCCGCTCGCCAGGCTCGCCCAGCGATTCGGCCGGAGCGTCTCGCTCAGCGCCGGTGCAGGCCTCGCTGCGATGGGCGCCGTTGTTGCCGTTGTTGCGGCGGGCACCCTGTCCCTTCCGATGCTCTTCATCGGCGGCGCGATGATCGGCATGGGAAACGCCGCCAACCTTCAAGCCCGCTTCGCGGCGACGGACTTGGCTGCTCCGCGCAGTCGCGGCCGGGATCTCTCGATCGTGGTCTGGTCGACCACGGTCGGCGCGGTCATCGGTCCGAACCTGCTTGAGCCAGGGGAACGGGTCGGTTCGGCGCTCGGTCTGCCTCCGCTGACCGGCGTCTACGCGATGATGCTCGTCACGCAGTTGCTCGCCGTCGTGCTGTACCTAGTGGCGCTGCGCCCAGACCCGCTGGTGCTGGCAGCGCGACTGAAGGCCGACGATGATCGCGCTGCCGCGGCATCCGGCGCACCTATCTCGGTGCAAAGCCCCGCGCGCAATCTGTTCAGGTTCGCCGTCGTGTCGCTCGCGCTGAGTCACGCAACCATGGTCGCGGTCATGGCGATGACGCCGGTGCACCTGACCGACCACGGCGCGAGCTTGACCATTGTCGGGCTGACGATCAGCCTGCATGTCGCTGGTATGTATGCTCTCGCTCCGCTGTTCGGCATTCTTGCTGACCGGATCGGGCGGGTGCAATCGGTGCTCGTCGGTCAAGCGATTCTGCTCGCTGGCGTTAGCGCGACCGGCTTCGGTGCAGAAAGCCAGGAGTGGGTGACGATCGGACTCATCCTGATTGGGCTGGGTTGGAGCGCAGCAACGATCGCCGCCTCCGCACTCGTCACCGAATCCAGCCCGCTCGAGGTTCGCACCCGTAACCAGGGCAGAAGTGATCTGGCGATGAGCTTGTCTGGAGCCGTCGGTGGCGCGCTCGCGGGCGTGGTGCTTGCGTTTGGCGGCTACTCTGGCCTGTCTTTCGCCGCCGGAGTGCTCGTTGCGATCGTCATCGCCTACGCGAGTGCGGTGTGGTTTGCTGAGCGCCCCAAGGCCATCGAAGGCGCGTCCGCCTAGACTCATAGCCGATGACTGCGCCCGCCCCCCTTCCGTTTTCGACTGCGACCGGTTCCGACGTTCGCGTTCGGTTCTGCCCATCGCCGACTGGCACCCCGCACGTCGGACTCATCAGAACCGCGCTCTTTAACTGGGCGTATGCGCGCCACACCGGCGGCAGAATGATCTTCCGCGTCGAAGACACGGATGTTGCCCG
>JBGSTT010000100.1:0-3503 GCA_041736385.1 Rhodoglobus sp.
GGCGCATGCCACTGAAACCCCCGCGTTCAATCGTCGCAAGATCCCAGCCGCTGCCCTTGACGTAGATGCGCCGCTCTTCTCGCCCCGTCACGGTCGTCTCGTCCCGCTTGACGGAGGTGTTTCCGCCGCCGTGCAGAACCAAAGACGGATCGGCACCCAACAGACGTGAGGTGTACACCCGCAGATCGAGGTCGTCTCCGCTCGGCGCCTCGCTGTCGCTCCAGCGATTGTGGGTCACGACGAGTCTGCCTCGAAGTGCCGCTTGAGGGATTGCAGAAACTTCGCCGCTTGAACGCCGTCGACCGACCGGTGGTCGCAGCTCACCGACACACTCACCTGCGGAATCACGACGACCTTGCCGTCACGTGCGACGACGCAGTCCTGAACTGCCCCGACCGCCACGATTGCCGTCTGGTCTGGGTCGACGATGGCGTGAAAGCTGTCGACATCGAACATGCCGAGGTTGCTCACCGACAGCGCAACCGGCAGCTGGTCTTCTGGGCTCAAGACACCGGCGCGCGCACGCTCGGCCGCCGCGCGCACACTCGACACCAGATCGGTCAGCGGCAGCTGATCTGGCTCGGCGATCCGCACGATGTAGAGCGAGTCGTCCCCGGCTACAGCGAGTCCGACATCAGCCGCGTCGAGCACGCGGTACGACGGACCCTCGTCAGACCAGACACGCAGCATCACCGGATGCTCGCGCGCGGCGCGGGCAATCGCTCGCAGTAAAAGGTGCGTGTACGTCAGCCCTGGCACCCCCGCACTCGACAGCGTGTCGCCAGCGAGCCGAGCGTCGAGTTTGGCGTCGACAGTAAATTGCGGAATCGTCTGGATCGATCGCGTCAAACGTCGCGCGATGGCGCGGCGGATGGCCGAAACGGGGGTTGAGTCGGGGGTGGTCGAGTCGGTGGTGGTTGGCTCTGCAGTGGTTGGTGCCGCGGCTGTGCCGTTTCGCGCGGCAGCTTCGACATCCGCGCGCTCAATGCGCCCGCCGGGGCCCGTTCCCGACACCGTCGAGAGGTCGATGCCAAGGGTCGCCGCAAGATTGCGGACCACCGGCAAAGCCTGGACGCGACCGGCTGGTGCAGCCACCGTCGGAACCGACACGGGCTGCAGCGAGGATTCGGATTCCTCGGCTACCTCCGGAGCCGCGACCACTACCGGGGCCGCGACCGGAGTGGATAGCGCCCCGAGAAGTGGCGCAGAAGCATCCTCGGGAACCACCTCACCGGGCGCACCAACGTAGGCGAGCAGAGCCCCGGTCGACAGTAACTCCCCGGGTTCTGCAACGATCTTGAGCACGATGCCTTCCTCCGCAGACTCAACGTCGACCTGTGCCTTATCGGTCTCGACGCACAGCAGCGGTTCACCGATCTTGATCGCGTCGCCGACCTTCTTGTACCAGACGACGATGCTCATCTCGTCGGATGTCTGCCCAAGAGAAGGAAGCCGGATTAGCTCGACCATGGTCTACACCTTCGCCAGTTTGCGCAGCTCGTCAGTGATGCGCGCCTGACTCGGCACAACCGTCTGCTCGAGAATGGGAGCGACCGGGAGGGGAACGTCGTGCGACGCGACGCGCCTGATCGGCGCTGCGAGTGAGAACAGTCGTTCCTCGGCCACCCTGGCAGCCAGCTCGGCGCCCCATCCACCGGTCAGCGTGTCTTCGTGCGCAATGAGCAGTCGGCCAGTTTTCTCGACCGAGGCGAACACCGTCTCGGTGTCAAAGGGCTGCAGGGTCACCGGATCAATGACCTCACAGTCGATGCCCTCCTTCGCCAGTTCTTCTGCGGCAGCCAAGCAGCGGTACAGGGTCAAGTGAGTGGCAACGACCGTAATCGTGCTTCCCACTCGCTTGATGACAGCTTTGCCGATCGGGAACACGTAGTCCTCTTCTGGCACGTGGGCAGTCAGATCGAGACCGCCAGCCTGCTCGCGCCCCTTGCTGCCGTAAAGCAGCTTGTGTTCGAACACGAGCACCGGATCGTCATCGCGGATCGCAGCCTTGATGATGCCCTTGGCGACATACGCATCCGACGGCGCGACCACCTTGAGCCCAGGCACGTGGATGAAGTAGCTCTCGGGGCATTGCCCGTGCTGCGCACCGCGGTTGGCAGTCCCGACCGGAGCGCGCATGACGAGCGGTACCTTGAGTTTTCCGCCGGACATGTAGCGCATCTTGGCGGCTTGGTTGACCAGCTCATCCATGCACTCGAACAGGAAGTCGGCATACTGCATGTCGGGAATCGGGCGCATGCCCATCATGGCGGCGCCAACCGCAGCACCGGCGATCGCCTTCTCACTGATCGGGGTATCGATGATTCGCTCGTGCCCGAACTTCTCTGGCAGCCCAAGGTAGACCCCGAAGGCGCCACCGAAGCCGCCGGGAATGCCAATGTCTTCACCGATGAGAAAGACGCTCGGGTCGCGCTCCATTTCTTCGGCGATGCCCTCGCGGATCGCGTCGGCAATGGTCAGTCGACGCTCGGCCTTGACGGGGGCGGTGCTTGATTCGGTGCTCACGAGGAGGCTCCAATCGTGATCGGGGTGGCGTAGGCGTCGGTCAAGGCCTCTGACGGGTCAGGGTCGGGGGAATTGCGCGAGAACTCGACTGAGTCCTCGAGTTCGGCGTCGACGGCGACCCGAACAGCGGCGAGCGCCTCGGCGTCGGCCAGGCCCGTCGAGATGATGGCAAGCGCCATCCGCTCGATGGGGTCTTTTTCTGTCCACTCGGCCTCCTCCTCCCGAGTGCGGTACCCGCGTGCGTCCCCCCGGCTGTGCCCTGCGAAGCGGTAGGTCTTCGCCTCGATGAGCGTTGGGCCGTCGCCAGCCGCGGCGCGCGCGCGGGCCTCGGCAACAGCCGCGCGAACCGCCACAACGTCCATCCCGTCAACGATGACCGATGGGATGCCGTACACCGCGGCACGGTCAGCGACATCGGTAACGAGGCTGGTCTGGTGGAACGGCGTTGAGGCACCGTAGATGTTGTTCTCACACACGTACACGATGGGCAGCTTCTGCACTGCGGCGAAGTTGAGCCCCTCGTGGAATGCCCCTTCGTTGGTTGCTCCCTCGCCGAAGAAGCACAGCGCGACCTGTCCGGTCTTCTTCAGTTTGAACGCGAGGCCGAGACCGCTGACCACGCTGATGCCGCCGGCGACGATGGCGATCGCCGGAATCATTCCGACATCGGGGTCGCCCAAGTGCATCGAGCCGCCCTTGCCGCCGCAGCATCCGGTGGCTTTCCCATAGAGCTCCGCCATCGCACCGCGCATGCTGACACCTTTGGCGAGCGCATGTCCGTGTGGGCGGTGGGTCGACGTGATCCAGTCCATGTTCTTGGGGTCGCTGTTGAGCGACTGGCAGGCGCCGACCGCGACGGCCTCTTGGCCCTGGTATTGGTGCAACGTGCCGGGCAGTTCGCCCTTGAGGAACAGCTGGTAAACCCGGTCTTCGAAACGCCGGATGCGCAGCATCTCCTGATACAGGTGCATGGCGTC
>JBGSTT010000104.1:0-3790 GCA_041736385.1 Rhodoglobus sp.
GGGCGCAAATGCGCGGCGATCGGCAGGGGATGCTCGTCGCGAAGCCGCGCGGCGGCCGCGGCATCCGGTGCCCCATCAATGACGCCGAACTCGAACAACAACCGCAGGCCCTCCGCCGCGAGCCCCAGATTGCCTGAGACCGCGACGATGTCGCCGACGCTGGCGCCTGAACGCAATACTGGCGCCCGGCCCTGGAGGTCACCCAAGGCCGTCACCGCGATCGTGAGTGTTCTCGAGACCGAGAGGTCGCCGCCGACGACACCGACGCCGGGAGCGAAGGCGGCGCAGGCCTCGCGCAAGCCGTCCGCGAATTGCTCGAGCAGGCTGACGGGAGTCGAGCCCGGGGCCGCCAGCGCGACGACGATTGCTGTCGGCACGGCGCCCATCGCCGCAATATCAGCAAGGTTGGATGCCGCGGCCTTCCAACCGAGGTCGAAGCCGGTTGACCACGCGAGTCGAAAATCTGGACCGTGGATCATCATGTCCGTCGTCACCACGTAGCGACCATCCGGAGCCGCGACGACCGCGGCATCGTCACCAGGGCCGAGTTCGGTCAGCGTGCCACTCGGGAGTCGCGGGAAGATCCGCTCGAGGGTGGCGGATTCGCCGAGCGCTTCGAGGGTGTCTGGCGATGCCGCAGGTTCGCTCACCCCTCACACGGTAGCCTGATTTTCGATGAAGCCCCTCGCGCTACTGCCTATTGCGCTACTTGCCGTCCTGCTCACCGGCTGCGCACCGACAGTGGCGCTCGAACCGGCGGCTGACGCGGCGAACCCGGCCTGCGCTGAAGTGAGCGTGCGCCTGCCGGACACCGTTGCGGAGCTTCCGAGGCGGCTCACCAACGCCCAAGCTACCGGCGCGTGGGGCGAGCCGACCGGGGTGATCCTGCGTTGCGGAGTTCCCGTTCCCGCGCCGACCGCGACACTGCCGTGCGTGACGGTAGACGGCGTTGACTGGTTACGTGATGGCACCGACGACCCGAACTTCGTGTTCACGACCTACGGACGCAATCCCGCGATCGAAGTCATCATCGACAGCGAAGTGGTGTCCGGATTCAGCGCGCTGAATGATTTGGCGCGAGCGGTCTCCGAGTTGCCGATCGAGGGACAGTGCATCGCACCCGATCAGGCCGAACTACCTCTCGAACAGTAGGCACCCGGAAGCCCTGGCGCGCTCAGCTCACGCGCCGCCGACGGACCACCAGCGCGATGGTGGCAATCGCCGCGACGATGGCGAGGACGACGAGCGAGACGACGAGCCAGTTCACGCCCGCCGTGTCGGGAGCCGGGTCAGGCTCCGCCGTCGGGGTGAGCCTGATGGTGAGGTAGTCGACGGTCTTACCCTCGTAGTTGTAGACGAAGCCGTCGGTGTTCTTCTGCTCATAGCCGGCTGGAACCTCGGCTACAACGACCCTGAGGTCGCCGCTCGCCGTGACCTGCTCGAACACGAAGGCACCGTTCTCCGCGGTGGTTGACTCGATCACGGTGTCACCCTGGGTCAGCCTGAGCTCCCCACCGAAGAGCAGACCGTCTTCCCGGTCACTGGTGAGGACCACCGTGCCAGCGATCGAGTTGCCCGCGACGACCGGTTTGGCTACGAGGAAGAGATTTTCGCCGTCGACGTTCTGACCCGCGGTAAGGCTAACCTGGCGCTCATCCGTCGAGAACTTCGGTGCGACCGCATGGATGACCGCGACACCGATTGGCACCGCACCGAGCGTGTACCTGCCAGAGGTGTCGGCGTTGACAGGTCCGTAGCCCTTGCCGCCGACGGTGGCGGTGACCGTCGCTCCCGGGATCGGGGTGGTGGTACCCGCGATGAGGACGGTGCCGCTCACGCTGACGGTTGCCACTGGCGTCGTGGTCGGTGTAGGTGTCGGTGACGGCGTGGGAGTCGGCGTGGGAGTCGGAGTCGGCGTGGGAGTCGGGCCGATACCGGTCCAGATGCCGAGCACGTATGGCGCCCCGATCGGCGGTTCCACCCAGTTGGCCATGTCGAGTTCTGTGATTACCTCAAGCGGGTCCATCGACCAGAAGTAGTCATTGAGCGGGGTCCCCGCGGAACCGCTAAAGGTGTACACCTCGCCGTTTGCAACGGAAACCTCGAGCTCGAAGCGACCGTCCTCGTCGGTCACTAGTGTGCTGATCGGGCGCTGGGAAACTCCGTCATCGACGTACACCGTGACATCCAAGTTGGGGATGCCGACGGTGCCGGGCAGCCCACCCGCGGACACGCGCTCGGTCACCTGCCCCTCAAAGGTGACGTCGCCGTCACTCGGGTCGAGGTCGGCAGCAAATCCCGGGCTTGCGACCAAGAGGCTGAGCACGAGCGTCGCGGCAGCGATGGCTCCCCGACGGAGCCGTCGTGGCTGAGTGTGAAACGGCATGGTGGATTCCCTCTTATCGCCCGAACGTGAAGGTCAGCGAACGGTTTCGATTCCCAACTGAATCAGCTCGCCGATGAGATCAGAGTACGACATGCCGCTCGCCTCCCAGCACTTCGGGAACATCGAAATCGGCGTGAAGCCTGGCATGGTGTTGAGTTCGTTGACGATGAACTGGCTGCCGGAAAAGAAGAAGTCGACGCGAGCCAGACCGGATGCTCCGATCGCCTCAAACGCGCGAGCTGCCAGACCCTGCAACTCGGCCAACTCAGCGTCGCTCAACTCGGTCGGGCACACCAGGGAGGCTGCCGAGTCGTCGAGATATTTCGCGGCGTAGTCGTAGAACGCTCGCCCGGTCACAACGATCTCGCCGGCCAGGCTCACTCGTGGTGGCGCCCCGTTGCGGCCAGAGATAACCCCGACTTCGATCTCGCGCCCCACGATGGCGGTCTCGATGAGTGCGGCACTGTCCTCGGCAAATGCCACGTCGAGCGCCGCGTCGAGCTCCGACCACTCAGCGACTTTCGAGACGCCGACCGAAGAACCGGCTCTCGCTGGCTTGACGAAGACGGGCAGCCCGAGCTCTAGCGCGCGCACACGCCACACGGCATGATTGGAACGCCACCCTTCCGGCGTCACGCGAACCCAAGGCGCAACCGCGACGCCTGCCGCCTGCAGCACGATCTTGGCAAAGTGCTTGTCCATTCCGAGGGCGGAGGCGAGCACCCCGCTCCCGACGTACGGCAGTCCGGTCAGCTCCAGGAGCCCCTGCACGGTGCCGTCTTCTCCAAACGGCCCGTGCAGAATCGGGAACACCACGTCGACGGTACCGAGCGAGCGCGTTGTGCCGGCGGCATCCGTCACGGTGATTTCGCGCGTGGCGGCCGATTCTGGCCAGCGCACCCGAGTGCCATTATCGACGACCTCGGGCATCAACGCCGGGTTCATCGCGAACATGGCGGGGTCCGCCGGTTGCAGGGTGAATGCGCCGTCGCGCGTGATCCCAATCGGGATGACGGTGTACTTCTCGGTGTCGATCGCCGACATGACGCCACTCGCGGTCGAGCAGCTGATGCTGTGCTCCGATGATCGACCGCCAAAAACCAGAGCGACGACCGTTTTGCTGGCGTGTTGCACCGGCTCTGCCTGTGTCACTGGCTCTGTCACGGTGTCTGCACCTGGCTCTGTCACAGCTACTCCCCCTCGGGAATGTCGCTCGTTGTCAGGTGCGGCGCGAGGTCGCGCGGCGCCAGCGTGCCGGCGAGCACCTCTGCGACCTGACTCACAATTGGCATGTCGACACCCTTGGCGAGCGCCAGTTCTAGCACCGCAGCAACGGACGAGAGTCCCTCGGCGGTCTGGTTCATCTGCTTGATGACCTCGCTGTAGCTGTAGCCCTGGCCGAGC
>JBGSTT010000149.1:0-4901 GCA_041736385.1 Rhodoglobus sp.
ACGCCGACGACCCGGTGACCGGCGAGCCGCACGCGAACGCAGAAGTCGAGTGCCGCATCAATACTCGGCAGGGCGGGATCGAAGCCGCCGAGGGCGCTCCATACTCCGCGACGCACGAGCATGCCGTTGGCGGCGACGCCAAGGAAGTCACTCTGCAGGTCGTACTGCGCTTGGTCGAGTTCGTCGGTGACGAGCTCAAGAGAGCGACCGAATCGCGTCATGGTCTCGCCAAAGCTTGCGATGAGGTCCGGAGCATCCCAACGCATGAGTTTTGGGCCAGCGACAGCGACGGATGGTGCGACTTCGACGGCGCCGAGCAATCTCGACAGTGCACTCGGATCTGGTGCACTGTCGTGACTAAGTAACCACAACCAGTCGTCGTCACGCCCGGTCAGTTCTGCGACCTGCACCGCGTGCGCGACGGCGCCCCCAAATGAACTGCGTCCGCGGGTCGCGATCGCTTGAGAAGGAGTGGCTGTCGAGGAGGCCGCTTCGTTGAGCATGGCGATCGACGCGTCGGTCGACCCGGCATCGACGTAGACCACCGCGTCCGGTTTGCGGGTTTGAGCCGCGAGCGCACTCAGGGTTCTCGGAAGGAACTGCGCGCCGTTCCTGGCGACGAGGATCACACTGACTCTCGGCTGCATAACCGTTCGAGACTATGCGCTGGCACGCACCCAGACGCCGCTGAACACGCACTTGCCTCCGAAGAGGCTAGGCGCGCTTGCGCAGTTTTCGACGTTCGCGCTCGGAAAGTCCGCCCCAGATCCCAAACCGCTCATCATTCTCAAGTGCGTACTCAAGGCAATGGCTGCGCACTTCGCAACTCGAGCAAATCTTCTTGGCGTCGCGAGTTGAGCCGCCCTTCTCCGGGAAGAAGGCTTCTGGGTCGGTCTGGGCACACAAGGAGTCAGACTGCCAAGCGAGCTGGTTCTCATCGAGCAGTGGCTGCCGAACGCCGGGAACCCCGAGTCTGACTGGATCGACGAACCAGTCGTCTGGAACACTCGCGCGATACCCGTTGTTCGCCATTTGTCGGACTCCCATCCGCGTGCGAACCACCTCATGCGCATCGCGATTGTGATAATTACACCGTTGTAGTTACCTCCGCGTCAAGTCGCAAATGATAAATGGCTCAATCTCAGTCGGAGGGTTGCGGCGCCCGGCGTGTTGCCGTCCACTGGCTATCGACCATTTCTCGAAGACTGTGGCGCATCCGCCAATCGAGATCGCGCGCAGCAAGATCGCCTGTTGCAACGATCCGTGCCGGATCGCCGGCGCGGCGAGGCGCAACGTCCGGCGTGAAGGCGATGCCGGTGACCTCGGCGACGGTCGACATGATCTCCCCGACCGAGATTCCCGTTCCGCTCCCGAGGTTATACGCGGGCTCAAGTGCGAGGCCGCCGTCGAGGCGCTGCGCTGCCGCAACGTGCGACGCGGCTAGGTCTGTGACGTGGATGTAGTCGCGCACGTTCGTGCCGTCGGCCGTTGGGTAGTCATTGCCGTTGATGCGCGGAGTTCTGCCGTCCAGGAGCGCCGTGAACACGAGCGGGAACAGATTGTGCGGGCTTGAGTCATAGAGCGTTGGGTCGCCTGAGCCGACAACGTTGAAATACCGAAGGCTCGTGTGGCGCAGCCCATGAGCGACGGCCTGATCACGCAGCAACCACTCCCCGATGAGCTTCGACTCACCGTACGGTGACTGCGGGTTTTTGGGGGTGTCCTCGGTCACGAGCTCGGTCGGAGGCGTGCCGTAGACGGCGGCGCTCGACGAGAACACGACCTTGTCGACACCACGACTCTCGAGCGCGGCGAGCAATACGGCCGTTCCCGTCACGTTTTGCTCGTACGTGTGCAGCGGCCGTTGCACACTCACGCCCGCGTACTTGAAGCCGGCGACGTGAACGACCCCGGTGACCTTGTGGTCGTCGAGTGTGCGCTCGACGAGCGATCCGTCAAGAATCGAACCCCTCACGAACGGCACATCGCTCGGCACAAACTGCTCGTGACCGCTAGAGAGATCGTCGAGAACAACGGCCTCAAGGTCCGCATGCTGGAGCGCGCGCACGACGTGCGCCCCGATGTATCCCGCCCCACCGGTCACCAACCACGTCATGGGGACAACGCTACTGCGAGCTGGCAAGAAAGACGGTGCCACCGCCGTGGAACAAGAGTTCTTCCTCGTCTGCGGTGATGAAGACGCTATCGCCGCGCTCCATCGTCGTTCCTGCGCGCATCCCGTCGATCCTGAATTGCCCGGCAGTGCACAGTGCAATGGCTGGGCCCGCGATGAGCACCCTGCCGCCGGCGTCGATGCGGGTCAGGGCAAAGTCAACGCCAGCCGGTGCGAATCGCGTGATGCCCGCTGCCAGGCTGGCGCCGGTCAGGTACGGCACGTCTACCGAGGAGAAGTCGAGCACGGCGAGTAGCTCCGGCACATCAATGTGCTTCGGCGTGAGCCCGCCGCGAAGCACGTTATCTGATGAGGTCATGAGCTCGATTCCAAGTCCGCGCAGATACGCGTGGATGTTGCCAGCCGGCAGATACAGCGCCTCGCCTGCGGAGAGCGACACCCGGTTGAGCATGAGTGAGATCGCGATCCCCGGGTCGCTGGGGTAGGCATCCGCCAGCTCGACGACGAGGTCGAACTCTGTCTGGTGCGCGCACGCCGTATCGACGAGCACCTTGAGCAGGTCGTCAACGCCGTCGCCGCGGGTGATGAGCCACTCGAACGCCTCGCGAAGGGTTGGCGCGGCTGCGACGAGGTCGCGCCACTGCGCAAAGGTGTCGCGGCCGTCTGCCCCGCTGAGGTCAGCCAAGCGGTCGATGACCTCGAGAACGTCGACGTTCTGGCGAAAGCCGCACAGCGCCTCGAAGTGCTCGCTGACGGCATAGATCAACTCAGGCTTGGAGTCTGCGTCTTTGTAGTTGCGATTCGACGCGTCTAAGGCAATGCCCGCGGCGTTCTCGCGGGCGAACCCGGCAGCCGCTTGCTCGGCGGTCGGGTGTGCCTGAAGTGAGAGCGGCGCCGCAGCCGCGAGCACCTTGAGCAGGAACGGCAGTGGGCCGTCAGCGATGCCCAGCAGCGTCTCATCCGAGCCAACGACCCGGCTCGGAGAACCCGGATGAGTACCGAGCCACAGTTCGGCCTCGGTCGTTGCGGATGCCGCGTGCCCGAGCAACTTGGAGATCTCGCCGGCCGATCCCCACGCGTAGTCCCGCGGCGTGTTGGTGATGCCTACAAACATGGCTCAGGCTCCATCTTGCGCATTGGATCAAACTACCAAGCCCCTAGGCGCGCTCGAGGCTGGGACCTAGGCTTTCAGAGGATTTCGACAACGACTGGAGCCCTGCTATGTCACTGACGACTACAAATTCACCGGCGACAACAGATTCACCGGCGACAACGGATTCACCGGCGAAACTTGCCGCATTCGAGACGATTGCCGCCGACTTCTACGGCTTCGAGGCGAAGCTCACTGACGTCGAGAAGGATGTCATCGTTCGCCTTCGCGCCTTCCTCGACGAGCATGTGCGACCGACCGCCAACGACCTGTGGGCCAAGGCCGAGTTCTTCGACCGCGACACCGTCGTCAAGGGGCTCGCTGACCTCGGCATGTTCGGTATGCAGTGGGATGAGACGAAGCACTGGGAGAACAGCGCGGTGTTCCGTGGCTGGGTTGCCCTCGAACTCGCTCGGGTCGACTCGAGTGTCGCGACCCTCGTCGGCATGCAGAACGGCCTAGTCATGGGCGCGATCGGCGTTGCCGGTTCCGCAGAGCAACGGGCAGAGTGGTTGCCGAAGTTCGCCACCGGCGAGTTGCTCGGCGCGTTCGGCCTCACCGAGCCGCTCTCCGGCTCGGACTCTGCCCAAGGTCTACGCACCACGGCGACGCGCGACGGCGACACCTGGGTGCTGAACGGCGCGAAGCGCTGGATCGGCAACGGCACCATCTCCGATGTGACCGTGATTTGGGCCAAGGACACCGAAGACAGCCAAGTCAAGGGCTTCATTGTTCCCACATCGACTCCCGGCTACCGGGCAACTCGCATCGAAAACAAGCAGTCGCTGCGCATCGTGCAGAACGCCGACATCGTGCTCGAGAACGTCGTCATTCCGGCATCCAACCACTTGGCCGGTTCGAAATCGTTCCGCGAGACGGCGACCGTGCTGCGCCTGACTCGCGCCGAGGTCGCGTGGGCAGCGGTCGGCAACTCGATTGGGGCATACGAAGCGGCAGTCAAGTACGCCAAGGAGCGAGTGCAGTTTGGCAAGCCAATCGGTGGTCACCAACTCGTGCAAGACCTGCTCGCGAAGAGCCTTGGCAACATCACGGCATCCATCGCTATGGTCACTCGAGTCTCCGAGATGCTCGACGAAGGCGTGCAGCGCGACGAGCACGCATCCCTCGCGAAGGAGTACACGACGAGCCGCATGCGCGAAACCGTCGGCTGGTGCCGTGAGGCGCTCGGCGGCAACGGCATCGTGCTCGACTACGGCGTCATGCGACACTTCGCCGACGCCGAGGCGCTGTACTCCTACGAGGGCACCCGAGAGATGAACACCCTGATTGTCGGGCGCGCGATCACCGGGATGGGCGCGTTCGTTTAGCGGGCCCGGTTCGGCCGGTCGGCAGGGTTCGGTAGGTCGGCTTCCTCCGCATCCCCCGCCTCGCACGGATCGCGTCGAATACCCTTACGGCATGCGACTGATCGAGCGGGGCTGGCTGCGCCGCACCTTCCTGGCGCTCGTTCTCTTCGTCACTCTCGCCGGCGACGCGATCAGGTTCACATTCGGCTGGTGGACATTCGGTGTGCTCGCGGGGCTGCTCGCCGCGGCATCCATCTGGCTGCTCGTTGCACACCGAGACCGCTGGCGTCTCGCTTCGCTGCCGTACCCG
>JBGSTT010000197.1:0-2435 GCA_041736385.1 Rhodoglobus sp.
GAGCGGATGACGGGAATCGAACCCGCGCTATCAGCTTGGGAAGCTGAAGTTCTGCCATTGAACTACATCCGCGTGGGGCGGGTGAACGCCTATTCCCGAGTTTAGCGTGTGCACTCCGCGCCTCGCTTAGGCCACCGACCCGCGTGTGCTTCTCGCCTGACAGCCCAGCGCGGTACGCTGCTCGGCATGCGTCGAACCTTCGCGATCATCCCAGCCACGCTTGTCTTGATCGCGCTCGCGGGTTGCGTACCGCCCGCGGTCGAGCCGAGTGCGTCACCGTCGCCAAGTGCGAGCGCCGAGGCATCCGCCACCCCGACTCCGGATGCCGCACCGGAGCCTTTCGCGATCTCTGACTGCGAGACGATGCTGCCGTTGATTCTCGCTCGGCAGGTATTCAGCGCCAACACCGAGTTCCTCGGCGAATCAGCAGCCGCCGACTTCGGGGGGCGGTTCGCGGTGCCCGAGATTCAGGCGGCGCTGATCAGCGCTCCGCAGTCCAGACTGTGCCGCTGGGGCGTTCCAAACTCCGACGGAACCTTCGCCCTCGTCGTGGCCGAACTCCCCGCGGCCGAGCAAGTGGGCGTGATTGCCGCACTGACCGCGGCCGGATTTGCCAGCGCAACCAGTGGCACAGAGACGATGCTCCGCCTCGAACAGGAGGGGGTCGTTTCGCTGGAAGCCCAGACCCACATCTTCACCGGCGAGGTATGGATTCTCGTGGATGGTACTTCTGGCGAACTCACCGACACCGTCTCCGGCTTCGCTCTCGATGTCTTGCGGGCGGCGAACCCAACGCTCTCGTTCTAGAGCATCATCGCTAGGGTTGGCCCATGCTGCTCTCCGATCGCGACATTCGTGCCGAACTCGCCGCCGGCCGCATTGGACTAGAACCACTCGACCTCGACATGGTTCAGCCATCGAGCATCGATGTGCGTCTCGACCGGTTCTTTCGGCTGTTCGATAACCACAAGTACCCGTTCATCGATCCCGCCGAGGACCAGCCGGACTTGACTCATCTTCTTGAGGTGGATGCGGGTGAGCCGTTCATTCTGCACCCTGGCGAGTTCGTGCTCGGCTCAACATTCGAGTTGGTGACGCTGCCGAGTGATGTGGCCGCGCGACTGGAAGGCAAGAGTTCGCTCGGGCGTCTTGGCCTGTTGACGCACTCAACAGCGGGCTTCGTTGACCCCGGATTCTCCGGTCACGTGACGCTCGAGCTCAGCAACGTTGCGACGCTGCCGATCAAGCTCTGGCCCGGAATGAAGATCGGCCAGTTGTGCTTCATTCGCACGAGCTCACCGGTCGAGAATCCGTACGGCTCAGGGGCCTACCTTAACCGGTATCAAGGGCAGCGCGGCCCGACTGCGAGCCGCAGCTTCCAGAGTTTCCACCGCACCGACGTGCGCTCGACGGATGCCGGCTCGAAGGGGGCGTAGGCGATTCGTTCCTCGGTCGCAGGCTCCCTCGGCGCTGGCGTCGCGGCGACGCGATGCGTCGCTTATAGCTCCAGCGCGCGCAACTTCGAGATCTCGTACAGCGTCACGCTCGCCGCGATCCCCGCGTTAAGCGATTCGGTTGATGCGCTGATCGGGATCGACACGACCGCGTCGCAGTTCTCGGTCACCAGACGCGAGAGCCCCTTGCCTTCGCTGCCGACCACGACGAGCACCGGCTCCTTCGCAAGCGCAAGCTGCGGCAACGAGACGTCTCCCCCGCCGTCGAGACCCAGCACGAACACGCCGCGATCCTTATAGGCCTTGATCGTCTGGGTGAGGTTCGTCGCCATGGCGACCGGCGTGCGGGCTGCGGCGCCGGCGGAGGTCTTCCACGCGGAGGCCGTAAGTCCGACCGAACGTCGCTGCGGCACGATCACTCCTTGCCCACCGAAGGCGGCAACCGAGCGGATAATCGCACCCAAGTTGCGCGGGTCAGTGATGCCGTCGAGCGCAACGAGTAAGGGAACCTGCCCGCGCGAAATGACCTTGTCGAGCAGCTCGAGCGGGTGCGCGTACTCGTACGGCGGCACTTTGAGCGCTACGCCCTGATGCACAGAATCGAAGCCGGCGAGCCGGTCGAGCTCTGGCCGCATGACCTCGAGAATCGGGATGCCGCGGCTCGTCGCCAACTGCAGAATCTCTTTGACGCGGTCATCGAACTCGATGCGTGCGGCCATGTACAGCGTCGTCGCGGGGATTCTGGCGCGAAGCGCCTCCACGACCGAGTTGCGCCCGGTCACCACCTCGGACTCGTCCGAACTCTTCGCCGGTCGAGCACCTCCTGCTGGTCGAGCTTGCCCCGGTGATCGAGCTGCCCCCGGTGATCGAGCTTGTCGAGATCCATCCCCCGACCCCGACGACGTCTTCCTCTTCCCCCCGGCAGCTTCGTACCGGTCCGCAGCGGCCTTGCGTTTTCCGGCGGGGTGATACGGGCGATCC
>JBGSTT010000177.1:0-3889 GCA_041736385.1 Rhodoglobus sp.
TCCACCCATGCCTCAAGGTCGATGCGTCGCGTTTGCTCAAGCCCGTTAAGTCCAGACTCGATATCGTCGAGGCCCTCGAGCTCGAGCAACCGTTCTGGCACCGCGCGCTCGCGAGCGCGGGTGTCGTAGTTGGTGAGGTCAAAGTCGAAGTCGCCATAGCGGTCTGGCAGAGCGCCGAGCGGGCGCGCGAAGATGCGCTGACCATCAACCTGGCTCAGGCGGTTCAGGAGCGGGTCGCCGTTGGCGCGAAGGAAGTCGTCCCACGCCCAGATCGACAGATCCCAGAGTTCGCGCTCGAGAAACTCTGGCGACACCAAACCGCGAGTCAGGATGCTCGGCGCGCCGGCTCGATCAGCCTCGTAATTCGACACCACGGGAAAGTCCACGATGACAACCTCGGCACCGGCGGCTTCGAGGTCCCCGCGGGCGGCGTGCCAGAGATCGATGATCGCCGGTCGCGTTGCGATCGGCTGACCCGTCGGGCCACCGATGCCCGTGCCAGTTCCCGCGGGTAATCCAGCACCGGATGTCGCGGCATCCGCGTTCACATACATTGCTGGCACCCCGAACCGTTTGCCGGCGAGCACTCCCGCGACCTCTCCGCTGTCCACTCCCCCGCGCAAACTCGATTCGCCGAGCTCTAGGTATGACGCCGGCCGCACCTCGGATGCGCGCGGCAGCTCCACCCAGGGCTGCACGCGCCAAAAGTCGCCGCGCGGGATCGGGTCGTCGGCGACGATCACGTCGAGTACTTCGAATAGATCGGCCATCGTGCGCGTGTGTGGCACGACGACGTCCATCGTTGGCACGAGCGGCCAATTGCCGCGCACTGAAATCACGCCGCGCGACGGCGTGTATGCGCACAGCGCATTATTCGATGCTGGTGCCCGTCCGGACGACCACGTCTCCTCGCCGAGTCCAAAGGCCGCAAAGCTTGCCGCGGTTGCGGTGCCTGAGCCGTTCGACGATCCAGAGGCGAAGGCCGCCGCGAGGTAATCGCCGTTGTACGGGCTCTCGGCTCGACCGTACAGCCCGCGCTGCATCCCGCCGTTGGCCATCGGCGGCATGTTGGTGAGCCCGAGGCAGATGGCGCCGGCCGCACGAAGTCGTTCAATGGTGAAGGCGTCGCGCTGAGCAACCAACTCCGCGAAAGCTGGCGAGCCAGCAGCCGCCGTCAACCCAGCAACCAAGTAGCTGTCTTTTGCGGTGTAGGGAATGCCGTCAAGGGGCGACAGCATCGCTCCAGCCGCGCGCCGGGCATCCGCCGCTGCCGCCTCGGCGAGCGAATCAGGGTTGTCAACGACGACCGAGTTGAGCCGGATGCCCGCCCGGTCGTAGTGCGCGATGCGGGCCTGATACGCCTCGACCAGTTGCACCGAGCTCGTCGCACCGCTCTCGAGAGCGGCTCGAAGTTCGGCTATCGACGCCTCGACGACGCTAAAGGGACTCGCCTCTGGCGTCACCGCGCGACCGCTGGCTGCTGCTGCGTGATGCAGTGGATGCCGCCGCCGCGAATCAACAGCGGTCGCGCGTCGATCGTCACGACTTCGCGCCCGTACGCTTCAGCCAGAATCGCGGCGGCGCGTGCGTCGGCCGCCGGCTCCCCGTACCCACAGGAGATCACTCCCCCATTGACGACGAAGTGGTTCGCGTAACTCCACTCGACGAAACCCTCGTGGTCGCGCTGCGTCTCGGGGGCGGGCAACTCGATGATCTCGAAACGGCGACCCGCGGCATCCAGAGCCTGCTCAAGAATCGAACGCACCTCGCGCACCACCGCATAGTCGGGATGCGACGGCTCGCTCTGCCAGTGCAGCAGAATCGTGCCTGGCGCGCTGAAGCACGCGACCATGTCAACGTGGCCACGAGTGCCCGGCGGGAGATAATCGCGAGTGAGTCCGCGTGGAAGCCAAATGACGTTCGTCACGCCGATGGTGCGCTCAAGCTCCTGCTCGACACGAGCCTTGGTGAGATAGGGGTTGCGCTGCGGGTCGAGCTGCACGGTTTCGGTCACCAACACGGTGCCTTCGCCGTCAACATGGATGCCACCCCCCTCGTTCACCAATAGGGACGGGATCACCTCGGCCCCGGCATGGGTGCCGACCGTTGCACCAATCTCGGCGTCGCGATCCCACGTCGCCCAGGAGTTCGCGCCCCAACCGTTGAACACCCAATCCACGGCGCCGAGCGCGCCATCGTCACCGAGCACGAAGGTCGGACCGATGTCGCGCATCCACGCGTCATCGAGTGGTGCCTCGAGCAGTTCGATCTCGGAACTCAGCAGGCGGCGCGCGTGAACCAATGAACTCGGGTCGACCACGACGGTTACCGGTTCGAAGCCGGCCACGGCATTCGCGACGGCGGCCCAAGTCTGGCGGGCCTCCTCGGCGGAATCCGCGTCATCCCCGAGGTTGTAGCCGTCTCGAGGAAAGGCGAGCCAAGCACGGTCGTGGGGTTCGAACTCGGCGGGCATTCGCCAACTCATCATGGTCGCCGCCTTTCTGCTGGGTGCGGGTCTGGGTGCCGGTCTGAGTGCAGCTCTCCTTGCACCTCGACCTTATCGCCCGATCGCCTTGCTCGATGGTGCCATTCTTGGTTGTTGCCGCTACCCCTGCCGCCACCGCTAGCAAGTCCGCCTGGTCGAATCTAGTCAACTGAACGATGTATCGTTAGGTATCGTTCGGATCGACCCGGACTCGCATCAGTCGTCAAGAGAGGGCACGCCATGAGCAACACATCTTCCGCCGGCTTCGACCTGTGGGGGGCATTCGACGGTCTCCGCGAGTCCATCGCCCCTCGTGCAGGCGGACGCATGGGGCGCGGCGATATCCGCACTGCCATCCTCGTCTCGTTGGCTGATGAGCCAATGCACGGCTATCAGATCATTCGCGCTATCGAAGCGCGCACGCGCGGCGCGTGGAAGCCGAGCCCTGGCTCGATCTACCCGACGCTGCAGCTCCTCGCTGACGAGGGACTTGTCACCTCGGAACAAGACGGCGAGCGTAAGGTCTACTCGCTCACCGAGACCGGTCGCGAGGCCGCAGCCGAATTCGCGGATGCACCGCAGCCGCGCCAACCGCGTCGCTCATGGGACACCGAGCGCAACGTTGCCCTGCCAAGAGCCGGCGCCAAGCTCGCGCAGGCACTGGCACAGGTCGCGCAAAGTGGAACTGACGAGCAAAAAGAGCGCGGCGTCGCTGTGATCGACGAGGCGCGCCGCAAGCTGTACGCGATCCTCGCCGAGGACTAAGGGGATGCCGCCCCCTAGCGGCAGCCTCACCGAACCGCCCACCGGCCGAGCGTTCAGAGCTCGCTACCGCCGCATCATGAGATTTGCTGCGCGCGCCATGGTTCAGGCGTGGTGGTTCGAGCTGGTGCTGCCACGGTTCGGCCTGAGTAAGTTCGTCGCGCGCGGTCGCATCGCGCGCCTCCAGCGACTTGCTCGCCGCTTCGCCGTGCTGGCCGCTGACCTCGGTGGCCTCATGATCAAAGTCGGGCAGTTCATGTCGTCGCGCCTTGACATTCTGCCGCCCGAGATCACCAGCGAGCTCGAGGGCCTCCAAGACGAGGTCGCAGCC
This sequence comes from Rhodoglobus sp., assembly GCA_041736385.1. GTDB lineage: Bacteria > Actinomycetota > Actinomycetes > Actinomycetales > Microbacteriaceae > Rhodoglobus. The sequence goes on from JBGSTT010000177.1 coordinate 3,579, forward strand.
GAGTCGTTCGACCGCATTCAGGCCCAAACCGAGGCAGAACTGGGAATGCCGCTCGCGCTGGCGTACGCCTCGTTCGAGCCGGTCCCGATCGCCGCGGCATCCCTCGGCCAAGCGCACCGCGCCAGACTGTCGCCGGGCCTCGCCGCGGACCTGGGATTCACCGACGTCGTCGTGAAGGTGCAGCGCCCTGGCATCGAAGACATCGTCGCTGTCGACCTCGCGGCCCTGCGAAGGGTCGCGCGCTGGCTCTCGCGGGTGCGTCTAGTCTCGACGCGCGCTGATGCTCCGGCGCTGGTCGAGGAGTTCGCGAC
>JBGSTT010000215.1:0-3655 GCA_041736385.1 Rhodoglobus sp.
GACGCAGCAATCACAGGGTTCGAAGGTCGAGCTTGAGGCGCACACCGAGCAGTGCTTCTCGGCGTACAAGCCCGACTACGTAATTCTTGGTGCGCTTCGCGGCGATCCAGGCGCCCTCACTTACGCGTTCAGCGGCCGCAAGATCACGAGCCACTTCAGTGAAGCGGAGATCGCGAAACTGCGCCAGCCGCTGTGGGCGACGATGATCGACGACTCGTTCCGGCCATACATTCCGAACCCGGAGGCGGTGCGCGGCCCGTACCCGATTCTGAGCGGGCCGGTCGACGACCCATACGTGTTGATCGACCAGGACCTCATGCACGGCATCACCGCGGAGGCGCAGGAGTTGCTGCAGAAGGTGGTCAAGGTTTACATCGAGCACCGCGACGCCCACAACCTCCAAGCCGGTGACTTGCTTATGCTCGACAACCTCCGCGCCATGCACGGCCGCTCGATGTACTCGCCGCGGTTTGACGGCAAGGACCGTTTCATCGCGCGCGGCTTCGTCGTTCGCGACCGCCGGCGCTTGTGGCCGCAACTACTCGGCGACCGCCGCACCGTCGCTGCGGTCTACAGCTAAGCGCGCCGCCTACTGGCGCTTTGCAGTGCGCTTGGCGGGACTACACCCGGCAGAACTACGCCGAGCCGGGCAGTTGCGGCGGGCCGAGCGACAGCAGCACGACAAACAAGACGACGACGGCCGCGGCGATTGCGACCATCAGCAGCACCGGGTGGCGGATGAACCACCTAACCAGCCGGTCGAGCCAGCTCTTGTCGCGCGGATCATCCGTCGCTTCACGTCGCCAGTCGCCCTCGAGGCGGCCGGAGCGAGCCAGCCAGAGTTCGACCGGGATCGTGGCGTACGGGATGATCGCACTGCCGATCGCCGCCGCCGACACCGGGATGCGCCAGCGCTGGTTTACCGCGACGAGCACGGCCGTCGCGGCGTAGGCCAGAAACACGAACCCATGGATGCCACCGCCGATTGACACCGCGATGTCGAGGCCGATCGTGGCCCGCAGAATCAGGCCGGTGATGAGGAGTGTCCAGGTGATCGCTTCGGCGATGGCGAGCGTGCGGAAGAGGCGTTTCGGAGTCATGTGTTGCTTTCAGGTGGCGGACCGGGCGAAGGAGGCGACGGCGCTGGTAAAGAACGTGAGGCCGTCGGTTCCTGAGCGCATGGCATCCGGCGTATCTGGGCCAAATCCTGCCTCGACGGCGTGTTCGGGGTGCGGCATCAGCCCGACCACGTTGCCGCGGTCGTTGGTGATGCCAGCGATATCGTTGAGTGACCCGTTGGGGTTCACGCCGAGGTAGCGCACAACCACGCGACCGTCGCCTTCGAGACGCTCGATGGTCGCGGCATCCGCAATGAAGCCCCCCTCGCCGTTTTTGAGAGGGATCGTGATCTCTTGGTCTGTCGCGAAGCCGTTGGTGAAGGCCGTGTTCGTCTGCTCGACGCGTAGGCGCTGGTCACGGCAGATGAAGTCGCCGTGGTCGTTGCGCACGAGGCCGCCGGGAAGCAAGTGGGCTTCGACAAGAATCTGGAAGCCGTTGCAAATGCCGAGCACGGGCATGCCGGTATTGGCGGCGTTGATCACTTCGCTCATAATCGGGGATCGCGCGGCAATCGCGCCGCAGCGCAAGTAATCGCCATAGCTGAAGCCGCCGGGCAGCACGATCGCGTCGACACCGTGCAGGTCGTGCTCTCCGTGCCAGAGGGCGACGGCCTCGGCGCCGCCGAGGCGCACGGCACGCTGGGCGTCGCGATCGTCGAGGGAGCCGGGGAAGGTGATGACGCCGATGCGCACTACGCAGTGCCCTCTGCGGCGTGCACGCTCACGACATCCTCGATGACGGTATTGGCTAGCATCGTTTCGGCGAGCTCTGCGGCTTCGGCGATGGCGGCCGCATCGATCGGGCCGTCCACGGTGAGCTCGAAGCGCTTGCCGATGCGCACCGACGTAAACCGACTGTTGCCGAGGCGCGCGAGGGCCCCTGCGACGGCTTTGCCTTGCGGATCGAGGAGCTCGGCCTTGGGCATGACCTCAACGATGATGGTGGGCATGGGGGGCTCCGGGTGGTTGCTGCAGTGTGTTGAGCAGTGTGTTGAGCAGTGTGTTGAGCAGTGTGTTGGTGCAGAGGCGCTGTGCACAGGTGCTCTGCACAGGGTTAGGCGGCAAGTCTATCGAGGCGACTGGGTGGCGTCCTCGTTTGGAGGCGCGCGGGGGAGCTCAGCCGAGGCGCAGGACATGGTCGGCACGCGCGGCGGTCGCGGCGACGGTGTGCGCGTTGACCTCGTCGGGGCCGAGCGTCCAGGCCGCGGCATCCACTGGACTCTTGCCGAACCGCACGTGGCGGGCGATCAGTCGCGCGCGCCGCACCTCGTCGTCGATCTCGATGAACACCGTTAGGTCGAGGAGTGGTGCGACCTCCTCCCAGCCACTTGACTCGAGCAGCAGGTAGTTGCCCTCGACCACCACCGTCGACACCTCCTGACCGATGGCGATGGCGTCGGGCACGGGCTCCTCGAGTTTGCGGTCGAAGCCGGGCGCGAGGACAGATCCTCCAAATTTACGGACAGGAAGGCCGCGGTCAGTGCCGATCGCGACCGCAGGCGCCACAGTGCTCCCCTCTGAGCCGCCCCGTCCCCCATCCTTTTCGTGAGGTGCCCAATTGGCACAGTCTGCGCGGTCGCGCACTGTGCCAATTGGGCACCTCACGGTCTCGGCGGAGGGTTCTGGGGAAGGGACGGAGCGCAGGGCTCGCAGGAGTGCGAGGAAGGCGGGCACGTCGAAGGTGTCAGGGGAACCCATGCGCTCGCGGCGGCCGAGTCGCACGAGCTCGGCTTGCGGCAGGTGGTAGCCGTCCATGGGAAGCAGCACGGCCGTCGCGCCGAGCCGAGCAACGAGCAGTTCGGCGATCGTCGATTTGCCAACGCCGGGCGCTCCGGCAACGCCGAGAATCACACGGGGATGCGCCGGGAACGACGCGCGAATCTCGGCAAGGCGGCCAACGATCGCTTCCGCTGAAGTTCCGTGGCGGGCACCGAGCGCGGGCTCGCTACGTTCTGTCGGGGCTTCAGTACGGTCGCCTACGGGATCAGCTGGGTCACCCGCGGGCTCTCGGCTCACAGCACCCCAGCCGACACAGCGTCCTCGAATGCGAAGCGCGCCCAGTCGCGGTACCCGGCAGCGCTCGGGTGAAACAGGTCGCTCGCGAAGAACCCTTCCGTGTATGGCGGCGGAGGCGGCGACATGTGCACTCGGTCCATCCCTGCCACGATCGCGCGCGCTGTCGCCTCAAGGCTTTGCGAGTGCGAGTACAGCCGGCCGCGCAACGGTTCCGGCAGCAGCACGAACCGAAAAAACGCAGGCAGGCTCGACAACAGCAAAACAGCATCCGGGTTACGCTCCCGCAACGCAGCGACCAGGGCGCGGATGTCAGTGCCGAACGCCGAGCGCGAGCGCAAGCCAAGCGCGTCGTTGGCTCCAACGCTCACGAACATGACATCGGCGGGCTGGTCAAGCGCCTCGTCGAGGAAGCGGCGTCGCAGGTCGCGCGCGTTCGCGCCGTTCTCCCCGACTGCCCGCCACTCGACCCCTCGACCGGTGTGCGCCAGCAACAGACGGGCCAGATTGCCGGGTAATGCCTC
>JBGSTT010000235.1:0-4932 GCA_041736385.1 Rhodoglobus sp.
CACGTGCCGATGGGCGGCTTGCTGCAGCGCCGAGGCGACGAGTTGGCCGACGAAGTGCACCGGCGGCTCCCGATCGAGGGCGCGACCTACGTCAACAATTGGGGCGACGCCGAGCTCGCCGACCTGCGCTATTGGTCCCGCGACAAGCTGCACCTCAACGCGCTCGGCCATGCGCGAGTCGCCGGCAATGTGCTGGCCGCACTCGAGGTGCCGATCCCGGAATTTGGGGCAGGCGAGCTCGAGGGGCTGAGACCCACAACTTCGGCATATTGGCGAGAGTATGTGCTGCCGTGGATTGGGCGCAGGCTCACCGGACGATCATCCGGCGACGCTCGATTGCCGAAGATCGCAACGTTGCAGCCGGTGTTACTGACCAGTCGCGACTGATCAACTTCACCGCGTACCAGCGTCACGGCGTAGACGGTCACGACGAAACGCCTCGCACCGGTAGCCTCGAACGCGTGACTGATGAACCGGATGCCCCGCCCGCCCGCCCAGCGATCTGGCTGCTCGCGATCGTCGGCGTTGTTGGCGGGGTGCTGTCGGGAGCGTTCGGCGTTGGGGGCGGCATCCTCATGGTTCCGCTGCTCATCACGTTCGTCGGCATGAACCAGCGCGAAGCCGCAGCGACATCGCTGCTTGCGATTATCCCGGCCGCGATCGCGGGCTCATTGACCTATCTTGCCGCTGGGCAAGTCGACCTGTTCGCCGCGGCCTTCTTGGCGATTGGCGGCGTCGGAGGTGCGCTGATTGGAGCGAGACTGCTGCGACGGCTGCCCATCGCCGTGCTGCGGTGGGGCTTCATCGCGCTACTGATTGCCGTCGCCGTGCGCATGGTGCTCGTGATCCCCGACCGCTCGGTTGGCAGCGTCGAGCCCGGCGTGTGGACAGCACTCGCACTGATCGGGATCGGGCTCATCATCGGGATTGCCTCAGGACTCTTCGGAATCGGCGGTGGCGTGATCGCGGTGCCCGCTCTGATCGCGATCTTTGGCCTCGGTGACCTCGCCGCGAAGGGCACATCGCTCTTATTCATCATTCCGACGGCGATCAGCGGATCGGTGTCGAACGTTCGGGCGAAACTCATCGGACTGCGCAGCGGTCTGACCGTCGGCATCGCCGCGACCGTCGCGTCATTCGGCGGCGCGGCGCTGGCTTTCTTGATGTCGCCGACCGTCTCGGCATACCTGTTCGCCGCCCTGCTCCTTGCGGCGGCCGTGCAATTGACGATTCGGGCGATCCGGCTCGGTCGCAAATAGCGCCTGCGCAATCAGCGCAAAGCACGCAACGCGCAGCACCTAGCGTGAAGTCGCCTTATGACCCCGGCGGGTACAAGAAGGCCGGGACCTGATCCCAGTTGAGGGTGCGCTGGCCGTAATTGCGGCTGTAGCTGAAGTTGTACTCCTCGATGAGCACCTTGTTGCCAGGAAGCACCGACTTCACGTACGAGACGTGGTTACCGTTGAACCACGCGACCGCACCGACCACGGGCGTTGAACTGACTTTCCAGCCGTTGTTCTCCCAAGCCCACTTCCACTGGGATGCATCGCCGCCACCTGGCGTCATGTTCGACCAGACGAACCTGAACGGAGCCGAGGTTGATGCGGCATCCCGGTTCAGCCGCCAGGCGACAAAGTCAGTGCACTGACGGTAGTAGTAATTGAGCGGCGAGAGCCCATAGCCTTCGAGCGGCCATGGATAGTCGTCGCCGAGCGCCTGCGCCCCAGAAGCGAGGTACTCCGCGTTGGCGGAGGCAAGTTGGGCGTTTCGCCGCAGATCATTCAGTTGCTCAACGGATGTCGCACCGAACGTGTCCCGGCTGGTAACGGCGCCAGCCGCGACATCGCTAACCACGAGGTTCTGCGACTCGCTTGTCGATACCAATTCCGGGTTGACGGAGCTGAAGTCGGTCACTGCGTACGCCGGAAGCCCAACGACGGCGAACATGCCGCCGACGGCGGCCATGGTCACAAGGACACTCAGAGGGTTCTTGCGCGGCTGGGCTTTCGCCCCAACAGCCGGTGCGGGTCGACGAGCGACAACAGCGGAGCCAGAAGTGCGAGAGAGACGCGACGGAGCGCTCGCCTTCGGATGCCGCAGTGCTGCGCGGCGCTCTCCAGCGAGCTCAGACTCGCTCAACGCGACAGGCTGGCCGAGGGCACCGGATGTCGCGGCTGGCGACTCACGCAACGAACGCCTGCTCGGGTATGCCGGTGAACCGACAGCCGCAGAAGGTGCGCTCGAGCCGAAGAGGTCATCCATATCGCTGGATGTCTGTTCTTCACGCACGCGTTACGTTCCCTTCGGGCATGTGGGGGACTATTCGAGAGTATTGCACCCTGCAATCCCTGTCCAACTGCGGTTTATGCTCAGCAACCTTCGTCGCCGTAACACGACCAAGTGCGCCTTGCGTTATGACGGTGGGTATAGGAAGGCAAGAACACTGCCAGGGCCCAGCACGCGCTGACCGTAGGAGTGGTAGTTGCCGTAGTTATACTCCTCGACCAAGACGCTACCGTCGCCGTAGACCTCTTTGACGTAGGCGACGTGGTCGTAATCGGTGAGTGCGACTGCCCCAGCGACCGGCGTGCCGGAGACCGGCCAACCGCGGGATTCCCACTGCGAGCGCCACGACACTGCGCTACCGCCGCCTGGCGTGAGATTCGACCAAGTCCAAGCCCACGGGGCACCCGTTGAACCGGCATCCCGGTTGAGGCGCCAGGCAACGAAGTCAACGCACTCGCCAGCGTAGTAACGAAGCGGGGACAGCCCGCCCATTCCTCGGAAGGGGTAGTCGTCGCCCGCTTGACGCGGGCCGGGGTCGCGGTAGGTGTAACTCGAGAATGCGGCGGCGCGGGCGGCCTCAGCGCGAATGACCACAAGCTCTTCGGGCGTCGTGGCGGTGAAGGCATCCCGAGTGGCGGAAAGACTTGCCACGTTCGCGCTAACGGCGAGCGTCTGCGTGTCGCGCTCAGAGACAACCGCAGTCGTTTCCGTGACGGTTTCGCCGGTGTCGGCGTAGGCGGGAAGACCGAACACCATGAACATGCCACCGATCGCGGTCATGGTCAGAAGAACGCTCGCCGGGTTCTTGCTCGCCGGACTCTTACCTGCCGGCTGAGCGGGTGTGGAACCGCTGGTGGAACCATTTGTGGAACCAAGAATTTTACGTATATTGACCACTCGTTAGCTTCCGTTTTAGTGCTGTATGACTCGGTCGAGGGTACGCGAGGGCACCATCGAAGTCGAATCTTCTCGCGCGCACTGCGGAAACTCACAGGTTCAGATGCGTCGCATCCGCGTCATCCTCAGCGCACAAAACTAGGCTGCTGGCGCCAAAAACTCTTCCCAGTCCGGCAGTGCTCGCTCGACCCCGCGCAGGAGCCAAGCCGTTCCCCGCGGCGGTCGCGGCGACATCTTCAGATGCCAGTTCATCTCGGTCGGGGTGCGGTCACCCTTGAGGTTGTTGCACTTCAGGCAGCACGCGACGAGGTTTTCCCAGCTGTCCTTGCCGCCGCGTGAGCGCGGCAGGACGTGGTCGATCGTGTTGGCGGTGCCGCCACAGTAGCCGCAGCGGTGATTGTCACGACGCAGAACTCCGCGGCGCGACACCGGCACGTTGCGACCACTCGGAATGCGCACGTACTTGCGCAGGATGATGACGGACGGGCGATCCCAAGCGCCGGTTGAACCCCACACCGGATTGTCAAGATCGGCTGCAACGATCGTCGCCTTGTCGTTCATCACCAGCACGAGCGCGCGCTTAAAGGACACCACCGCGAGCGGCTCGTATCCAGCGTTCAGCACCAGAGTGCGCATTGCCATCCTCTCGAAAGAGCCTGCACGGCTTGCAGGGCTTCGACTGTTCTTGGCTTACTTCACCTTCGGAGGCAGACAAACAAAAAGGCACTGTCGCAAGACAGTGCCTAGTGATCGTGGGGGCGCACAGTGGCGACCCGCTGACTGCTGTGCCGTATGTAGAAGTAGGCGCGCGCATCCACGGTTTGGATGGTGCGGCTCAACGACATCAGGCTCTCCAAGAATCGATATTCCAAGAGCTACAGGCTAACCCACAAAGGTGAGGAAACCGGACTTGCACGCCCTAGCGCGCGGCACGTTAACCGATTGTTAAGAAGCGACGTAGATGTGCACGGCGACCTCATTCGGCAGCTCAAGCCCTTCGCCGTGACCGTCAACCCGCACGAGCACGTATGAGCCCGCCGCCGACAGCGTCGCGGTCGCGCCCGGCACGACTCCTGCAGTGTGCAGTTGTTGAAGCAGTTCGGGTTCAAACTGCACCGGTTCACCCAGTCGGCGGATGACGCCGCTCACCGGAGCCTTTGCAGCGGCGACCACCTCAACGACGTTAACGACACCGTCCATGAAGGCTGGCGCCGGGTCATCCCCCAATTCTTCGAGGCCCGGAATCGGATTACCATAGGGCGACTCTTTCGGGTGACCGAGCATGACGAGTAGCCTGCGCTCGACCTGCTCGCTCATGACGTGTTCCCAACGACATGCCTCGTCGTGCACGTAGGCCCAGTCCAGTCCGATCACATCGGCGAGCAGGCGCTCGGCGAGCCGATGTTTGCGCATGACGTGGATGGCCTTGGTGCGACCATGCTCCGTGAGCGCCAGATGACGGTCGCCTTCAACAACGACGAGACCGTCGCGTTCCATGCGCCCAATCGTCTGCGACACCGTCGGCCCGGAATGCCCAAGCCGCTCGGAGATGCGGGCGCGCAATGGCACGATCTGCTCCTCCTCGAGGTCGAGAATGGTGCGCAGATACATCTCTGTCGTGTCGACGAGGTCCGTCATAAGGTAAGCCTAACGTCAGCCCAACCGTAGGATTGTCGCTATGCCCAGCCTCACTCTTCCGCCTGAACTGCTGCCAACTGACGGACGATTCGGCTGCGGCCCGTCGAAGAT
>JBGSTT010000243.1:0-2325 GCA_041736385.1 Rhodoglobus sp.
TCGCCAGACATCACGCGAAGCCCGACCGGCGTTGGCAGCTGCGGCAGGTCGACGAGCGTGACCAACACCGCATCGCCGGATGCCGCTGCGAGCCCTGCGCGCAGTGAGGAAGCCATCCCGGCCTCCCAGTCCTCTGACACCAAGACTTCGGCCCACCCCGGCACGAGCGGAAGCGCGATGCGCGCCTGCGCACCGAGCACCGCGACGACCCGGTCACAGCCCGATTCGCGGAGGAATGCGCACGCCAGTTCGAGCCATGGCCTGCCGTCTGGCATCCGCAGCAGGGCTTTGGGTCCGCCAGCTCTGCTACCTGCGCCAGCTGCGAGCACTAGGCCGGTAACGCTCGGAGTGGAAGTGCCCATGGGTACTGTTATACACACCATGCTCCAAGTGACTGACGCCGAACTGCGCGATCGCCTGACCGCAGCGCTCGCCGTGCCGCGCTGGGTGGCGGATGTCGCAGCGCGCGCCCCGTTCGATTCGCTCGATGAACTCCGGCTCGTCGCGTACACCGAAGCGACGCCCCTCGCAGCCGCCGAGATCGAGCAGGCAATTGCGCATCATCCGAGGATCGGGGAGAAGCCGGTTGGCGCCGGAACCTCGCAGGCGCTGAGTCGTGCTGAGCAGGGTGAAACGACAGAACTGGCAGAGGAGCTCGCGGCAGGAAACGCAGCATACGAAGCCCGCTTCGGCCGGGTATTCATCATTCGGGCGGCCGGACGCACTCGGCCTGAGATTCTTGATGAACTCCATCGCCGCCTTGAGCTGGATGCCGCGACCGAGCTCGTCATCGTCGGCGAACAGTTGCGCGACATCGCGTTACTGCGCCTGGAGAAACTGTTCGCACCACACTCTGAGGGGGCCCCATGAGCCACGTCACGACGCACGTTCTCGACAACGCGCTCGGCACTCCAGCGGCCGGGATCGTTGTCGCGCTCAGTGGACCAGACGGTGAGGCCATTGCGGTGGGTGAGACGGATGCCGACGGTCGCGTCACGAGCCTCGGTCCAGACCGGCTGCCAGCCGGTGACTACCGCATCGAGTTTCAGACCGGCCCATACTTTGCGGCAAGCGGTCGGCACACCTTCTTTCCGCGGGTGACGATCGAGTTCGTGCTCAGCGATGTTGAAGCCCACTACCACGTGCCTCTGCTGCTCAGCCCTTTCGCATACTCGACGTACCGGGGAAGCTAGCGGACTGCTACGTTTGCTACACTCTCCGTGTGGCCACCACGATCCCGCACCGCGAACTGCGGAACAGCAGCAGTGAGATTCTTCGCCGTGTTGCGTCCGGCGAGGTGTTTGAGATCACCAATAACGGTGTAGTGGTGGCCGAACTTCGCAAGCCCGAAGCGAAGGGGCTCGAGTCGATTCCGCACCGCAAGGCAATAGTCCAAGGCCGCTTTACCGAGATCGAGTCGGTCGAATCACCCGTCACAAGTCAGGAAGTGCTCGACTATCTTCGTGGCGACCGGTGATCATCTACCTTGAGTCATCGGCGGCCACCAAGCTCGTGTTGGCGGAGGCAGAAACTCAGGCCATGAAGTCGTTCCTTGACGCATATTCTGCCGACGGGTACGCCATCGTCTCGAGTGCGTTACTGGAGACCGAGCTGCGCCGGGCAGCGCTTCGAGCCGGCGCCACTCAGTCTTCCGTCACGCAGGTCTTGGATCGCCTCGACCTTATCGACGTCGACCGAGCAACCTTCGCCGCCGCCGGACTGCTGCCGGATGCGGCGCTGCGCAGTCTCGACGCGCTACACATAGCATCCGCGCTTCGGGTCGGTGCGAGGCTCTTCGTCAGCTACGACGAGCGGCAGAGCGCTGCGGCGAGCGCCAGCGGGCTGCACGTTGTTGCGCCCCTCTAGTAATCGGTGCGGTCGGGCTTGGCAAGCCAGGCATCGAAGGGCGCCGCCGAGCCATCCAATCGCAGTGAGTCGATCGTGACGCCCCAAGTCGAACGATCGCGCGCGAAGGTTTCGTAGAACTCGAGGTCGTCGAAGCCGCCCCTGGCTGCATCGTGGCGGTCAGCCGCGAACACGACACGCTCGAGGCGCGCCCACAGTGCTGCTGACAGGCATAGCGGGCAGGGTTCACACGAGGTGTAGAGGGTCGCGCCGGCGAGCGAGAAGTCGCCAACGGCCTGGCAGGCCGCGCGAATCGCAACGACTTCGGCGTGGGCTGTCGGGTCGAGGGATGTTGTCACCCGGTTCTGCCCCTCGGCAACGAGTGCCCCATCGCGCACGATGAGCGCCCCGAACGGTCCACCGCCAGCGGCCACGTTGGCCGTCGCAAGCTCAATCGTGCGTGCGAGCCACCGCGCGTCA
>JBGSTT010000252.1:0-3644 GCA_041736385.1 Rhodoglobus sp.
CGCGTTGTATACGGTCAACGCGAGTCCACGATCAAACACTGACTGCAGGGCCGCTACGATCTCGGCGATGACTTCGGCCGCCGGGCGCCCCTCGGCCCGAGCACGTTCTGTAGTGATGCCGTGCACTGCACTCGCCCCAGCCGGAATCTCGATCCCCGGGTCGGCGAGCCAATCGAGTTGCTCCATCACGGAGCCATCGGCTGCAATGACGCCGACATGAGCCGAAACGACGCGACTCGTCTCGACATCAACGCCGGTGGTCTCGAGGTCGAAGACAGCGAGGGAATCGAACCAAGATGCGCTCATGGCTACAGGCTAGGGCTTGCCGACGACAGTGCAACCCGTCCTCAGGTGCGACCACCGGCGAAGTGCGCGTCACCGAGGTGGAGCCAGTAGAAGCTCTGGGTGCCGAGGGTCAGGGTGAGGGTGCCATCCTCAGCGATGTCAGGAAAGCGAGCACCGCCGAAGAGGTCGAAGGTCGTCGCAGACTCGTAGCCTGCAACGACGATCTCGACAGAGACGGGGTTGTGGGCGAAGCTGAACACGCACAACACCGATTCTGGGGAGTCCCCGAACCCGGTCCCTGAACCCTCGTACTCACGCACAAAGGCGAGAACAGACTCGTGGTTCGTGTTGAGCACTCTCAGTCCACCAAGCCCAAAGGTCGGATGCCCTTTGCGAACGTGAATCACGTTGCGCACCCAGTGCAGCAGCGAGCGAGACTGCGCCAATTGGGATTCGACGTTGATGAGGTTGTAGTTGTACACGAGTGATTGCACGACCGGCAAGAACACTTTGCCGGGGTCGGCATGCGAGAACCCGGCATTTCGATCCGGAGTCCACTGCATCGGGGTGCGCGAAGAATCGCGATCCGGCAACCAGATGTTGTCGCCCATTCCGATCTCGTCGCCGTAATACAAAAACGGGCTGCCTTTGAGCGAGAAGAGCAGAGCATTCGCCAGTTCAAGTTCTGCGCGCGAATTGTCGAGCAGCGGAGCGAGGCGACGCCGGATGCCAACGTTCGATCGCATCCGCGGGTCATATGCGTACCAGCCGTACATCGCTTGGCGATACTCCTCACTCACCATCTCTAGGGTGAGCTCGTCGTGGTTGCGCAAGAAAACCGCCCACGCAGCGCCTTCTGGCACCTCGGTGGTCTCGGCAAGCACTCGAACGAGCTCGGTGGCGTTCTGAGACCGCAATGAGTAGAAAATGCGAGGCATGACCGGAAAATCGAACGCCATGTGGCACTCGGGTTCCTCGGCGGTTCCAAAGAAGGCCGCGGTCTCTTGGGGCCATTGATTCGCCTCGGCGATGAGCACACGGCCGGGGAACTCCCGATCGACCATCGCCCGAATCTCGCGCAGGAACTCGTGAGTTGGAGGCTCGCCCTCGCCGTTGCCATCCTCCGACTCGAACAGGTAAGGAATCGCATCCAGTCTGATGCCATCGACGCCTAGGCTCATCCAGTGCCGAATTGTGGCGAGGGTTGCCTCGCGCACCGCGGGATTTTCGAAGTTCAGGTCTGGCTGGTGTGAGAAGAAGCGGTGGAAGTAGAACTGGCGTCGTTCCGGATCAAACGCCCAGTTCGACTCCTCGGTATCGACAAAGATGATGCGGATGTTCGGATATTTCGTGTCCGTGTCGCTCCAGACATAAAAATCACCGTATGGCCCGTCAGGGTCGCGCCGGGACTGCTGGAACCAATCGTGCTGATCGGAGGTGTGGTTGAGCGGGTAGTCAATGATGATTCGCATGTTGCGTTCGTGCGCCTTGGTCACGAGTTCCTTGAACTCGTCGAGGGTTCCGAACTCTGGCAGCACGCTCATGAAGTCAGCGACATCGTAGCCACCGTCTCGCAGCGGTGAGTTGTAAAACGGCGGAATCCACAGCGCATCGACACCAAGCCACTGCAGGTAGTCCAGCTTGGAGATCAGTCCAGACAGATCGCCGGAACCATCCCCGTTGCTGTCGAAGAACGAGCGCACCATGACTTCGTAGAACACACCTCTGCGATACCACTGAGGGTCGTGGGCCAGACCGGGCAGCTGGATCGGTGCGGTGAAGGTCACAATGCTCCTCGGGTGGTGGACGGTTCGAGTCTAGGGCTGCACTGCAAGCGCTTGTGGTCGACCGCGGTGCCTAGAATCGATGAATGCCAGCTGAATCGCCGTATGCCGAGTTGCTGAGCGCCACGAGGGTGGCCGAGCACGAGGTTACCGTCGCTGGCTCGACAACTCGCTACTGGGAGTACGGCCAGCGAGATGCGGCAACCACCGTGATTGTCGTGCACGGCTATCGCGGCGATCACCACGGGCTCGAACCGGTCGTCGCGCATCTCGACGGCTTGCGGTTCATCTGCCCAGACCTCCCCGGATTCGGCGAATCCACGGCGATGATCGGCACAGAGCATTCGATCGACGCCTACGCGAACTGGCTGATCGGCTTCGTAGCCGAGCTCGGACTAACCGGCCAGGCGGTCATCGTTGGTCATTCATTCGGATCGATCGTGGTTGCCGCGGCCGTCGCGAAGGGGCTCGCGGCGCCACGCATTGTGCTCATCAACCCGATCGCCGCCCCGGCACTTTCCGGACCGAAGGCTCTGATGTCGCGCCTCACGCTCGTGTACTACCGGACAGCACGTGCGCTGCCGGAGCGCATCGGGACTGCACTGCTCGGCAGCTGGATGATCGTGCAGTTCATGAGTTCGTTTATGACGACAACGAAGGATCGCAGTTTGCGGCGCTGGATTCACTCCCAGCACCATCGGTACTTCTCGCGCTACGCCAGTCGCGACTCAGTCGTGGAAGGCTTTGAGGCATCCATCTCGTCGGATGTCAGCATGTTCGCCGCCACCTTCACGATGCCGACTCTACTTATCGGAGCCGATCGCGACCCGATCACGAGCATGCACGCGCTGCAAGGCCTGCACGAGAAAATTGTCGGCTCAGAACTGGTCGTCCTGCACGGCGTTGGGCATCTCATCCACTACGAGCGCCCCTGCGAAGCCGCGACGGCGATCACCAAGTTTCTTGGGGCCGGCCGGGTCGTCGACACGGTTTCTGCGTGAAGATCATCTTCGACTGCCGCTACACGAGGATCGGACGGCACGACGGCATCAGCCGCTACACCGCGAGGATGGTCACGGAACTCGGCAAGCTGCATCCGATCACCATGCTCATCAGCGATCAGCGACAACTTGAACTGTTGCCAGACTTGCCGTGGGTGCTCGGGCCTTCACCGAAGAGCGCACGCGAACCCCTCGTCGCGCTGGCTGTCAATGCCTTCGAGCCCGACGTCGTGTTCACGCCCATGCAAACCATGGGGCCGGCCTTTCGTCGCTACGCGCTCGTCACGACCGTGCACGATCTCATTTATTACACCCACAGAACCCCGCCGCGGGAGCTGGCATGGCCGATTCGCTTGCTCTGGCGTGGCTATCACTTGTGGTGGGGTTTTCAGCGCGCCGTGCTCAATCGGGCGGATGCGCATGTCGTCGTTTCCGAGACCACTGGCGCGCTCATGGCCGATCATCGACTCACGCGCAACCCGGTCACCGTGATCATCTCGGGCACCGATCATCCGGAACCGAAGCCGGTGCGCACGCCGCCGGTTGTGTCCGATGACCGACCCCGCGACCTCGT
>JBGSTT010000266.1:0-8127 GCA_041736385.1 Rhodoglobus sp.
CAGCGCTTGCACGCGCGGAATCCGGCACCCTGCGCGGCTGCCGCAGTCTCGTAGAACCGCACGTTGCGGGCGAACGGCGGCCGCACCGGGCAACTGGGACGGCAGTAGATGCCCGTGGTCAGAACGGCAGTGACGAACCAACCGTCAAACCTGGCGTCCTTGGACTGGACGGCTCGATAGCAACGGTCGAAGTCGTCGTGCACTCTTCGACGATGACACAAGGAGCCCTGCAACACTAGCGGAAAACCGACATTGCGGTGGTCGGTGAACAGCGTGGCCCGGCAGCAGTTGTAGGTTCTCACCGCCGGTGTCATATTCTCAAACAAGATGTCATCGGGGACTGCCCCCAGTTGACTGGTGGGGGTGAGCGGTTAACTTTCGAAGAGCCCGTATGTGAGTGCAGTTTGGCGCTCGGCCAAGCCGACCGAAGGCGTGATTATCGGCGTTCAAGTCATCGCTGCGTTCGTGATACTCCGAAGCGGGACCAATCTGTCGGTGGGATTCCTTACCCTCTCCTAGTGGAGTACGGGGGGATCGAGGCATTGCGGGAAAGGCACCCGGCTTGGCGATTGCTGCGTGCCAGCAATTCCACGCTGATCCTCTCGTTCCTTGGTGAGTTCTTCGTTGAAGCCAATCGGGGAGCTTGCTCAGGGAGCGAGGTCGTGGCCGCATTGGATGATCATCTGTACGCGTTGAACGTCGAGATCGTCACAGAGAACGGGCAGGAGCGGTTCCCCAGGGACGCGCGATCTTATGTAGATGACTGGGCGGCCACCGAGAGTGGGTATTTGCGACGGTTCTACCCGCCTGGCGACGATGAAGTGCACTACGAGGTCACTCCGGCGTTCGAGAAGGCGTACGCCTGGATTATCTCCCTCAAAGGCAGATCCTTTGTGGGCACCGAATCCAGGTTGCACACGGTTGTCGAATTGCTTCGACAGATTGTGCACGGAACCGAGACCGAGCCGGATGTCCGGCTAGCCGAATTGCGCCGCCGTCGGGACGAACTCGACGCCGAGATCGCGGCCGTCGAGGCTGGCATAGTCACCGTGTTGGACGCGACTGGGGTGCGCGACCGCTATCAACAGCTGTCAACCACAGCGAGAGAGTTGCTGTCGGACTTTCGCGAGGTTGAAGAAAACTTTCGACTCCTTGACCGAGCCGCGCGGGAGAAGATCGCCGCGTGGGGTGGGTCGAAAGGCGAACTCCTTGCCGAGTTGGTCGGTAGCCGGTCCGAGATCGCTGGCTCGGACCAAGGACGCAGCTTTCAGTCGTTCTACGATTTCCTCCTCTCGGACTCACGCCAAATTGAACTTGCCGGCTTGCTCGCGAAGGTTTCATCTCACAATGCCATCGAAGCGGACCAGCGGATCCGTGGAATTCACCATGACTGGTCTGAGGCTGCCGACCGAGCACAGCGCACCGTCCGGCTGATATCCGAACAGCTCCGCCACTTCCTCGACGACCAGGTGTGGCTGGAGAATCGTCGCGTTCTGGACCTCGTCCGGGTGGTCGAGGCCGCCGCACTGACACTTCGCAATGAGCCGCCAGGTTTCGGGTTGGAAGTCGATCAGCCGGGCGTCGAGATCGCGCTGCCCTTCGAGCGTCCGCTCTACCAATCGCCGGCGGCGGTCGCGGTCGAGAGCCGGATTCCCGCCGAGGCCGAGGAAGTCGACCCCGACCTCCTCTTCGCACAGACATTCGTCGACCAAGCGCGCCTGGCAGAGATCGTCAGGACTGTGCTGCCTGAGCAGACGTCGGCCTTGCTGTCCGATGTGGTAGCGCTGCACCCGATCGAACAGGGTGCGGCCGAGATAGTCGGCTATCTCGCGCTCAACGACGACGACGTGACGGTCGACATGGACGACAGTGACGAGACGTTGCTGGAGTTTCCGGACCCGCTTGACCCCGACAACACCAAACAGGCGCGGTTGCCAAAGGTGACGGTGCGGCGCAGATGAGCAATGAACACTCAGTCGCCAGCGCCATCATCCGTCTGATGCAGGGCGTCATCTACCGCGAGGCTGACGAGGACACCTGGCTCACGCTGGATCGCCAGGGTGCTGGCGTCCGTGACCATTTCGCTGCTATCGGCATCGACGTGGTGGTCGATGACACGGAGGGCTACGCATATCTGCGTTCCCGGCCAGAGCAGGATGGAGGCGAAGCGCTTCCGCGTCTTGTGCGCCGGCGGGCATTGACGTACAACGTCAGCCTGCTACTCGTGCTGTTGCGTAAGCGCCTCGTCGAGTTCGAAACCACTGCCGGCGAAGGCCGACTTGTACTGACCACCGACCAGATCGTCGAGATGCTCAGACTCTTCCAAGCAGAGTCCACCAATGACGCGCGGGTTGCGGATCAAGCTGAAGCCACCATCAAGAAGACCGCCGAACTGGGCTTCCTACGGCAGCTACGTGGCCAGCGAGACCACTGGGAGGTAAGGCGAATACTCAAGGCATACGTTGACGCCCAGACACTTTCGAACTTCGCAGACAAGCTGCAGGACTACGCGAGATCGGTCGCCGCCGATGAGTAGCAGCACCCGACCTGCAGTCGAACCATCAGCCGGCTCAAGGGCCGGTTATCGACTCCAGCACGCAGAGGTCCTGAACTGGGGCACGTTCGACACCAATGTTTGGCGATTCACTCCTGGAACGGACACCGCCCTGCTCACCGGCGACATCGGTTCTGGCAAGTCGACGTTCGTCGACGCGCTCACGACCTTGTTGGTGCCGTCCCACAAGGCGGCCTACAACAAGGCTGCCGGTGCGGAAGCCAAGGAACGCACTCTCCGCTCGTATGTCGAAGGGCACTACAAGTCCGAGCGCATCGAGGCCACCGGCCGCTCTCGGGCGAAAGGACTCCGTGAAAAGAAGGGGACTTACTCGGTAATCCTCGGCGTCTTCGCCAATCATTCCTACGACGAAACCGTCACCCTGGCCCAAGTTTTCCAGCAGCGCGACAGTACCGGCCAGCCCTACCGGTTCTTCGTCACCTCGACGAAGGAGCTGTCGATTGCGACCGATTTCGCTGACTTCGGCTCGGAGCTGCGGGACCTGCGTAAGAGGCTACGGTCCGGAGGCGCTGAAATCTTCGACGAGTTCCCGAAGTACGCAACCTCATTGCGCCGATTGCTCGGAATCCGCTCCGAACAGGCGCTCGAGTTGTTCCACCAGACAGTGTCGATGAAGTCGGTGGGCAACCTGAATGACTTCGTCCGTGACCACATGCTCGAACCGAGCGACTCAACCGATCGTGTACGCGAAATCATCTCCCACTTCGACGATTTGACCAAGGCGCATGACGCCGTCAAGCGAGCAAGAGAGCAACTCGAAGCTCTTGCGCCTGTCGTGCACACCGCGGCGAAGTACGACGATGCACTTTCAGAGCGCGAGTCACTCGAACGTGAACGATCAGCCGTGCAATTGTTCATCGCCGAGCTTCGCTCCGGTCTACTTTCTGAAGAGATCGCCGCGCTCGAAGCTGAGGGCGCGACCCTCTGGAGCGAGCAGGACACCGCCGAAACAGAACAACAACAACTTACACACCAACGCGAGGCGCTAATCGAGGAGCGGGCCAAGGAGGGTGGAGATCGCATTGGTGAACTGGAGCGACTTGCCAGCGACGCTCGCGAACAGGCCCAGCAGCGAGCCCGAGCGAGGGTGTTGTTCGGTGCTGCCGTCAGCGACGCTGGGTTGCAACCGGTTGTTCGCCGTGAGGATTTCGGA
Organism: Rhodoglobus sp.; assembly: GCA_041736385.1. Classification (GTDB taxonomy): domain Bacteria; phylum Actinomycetota; class Actinomycetes; order Actinomycetales; family Microbacteriaceae; genus Rhodoglobus. Next base: position 3,729 of record JBGSTT010000266.1, read on the forward strand.
GCGTTGTCCGCGCTCACATCCGCCCGGCGGCCACTTTTCACGACCGAGAAGCGCGCGCTCGATACAGCAACTGCGGAGGCGCTCGGGCGCGACAAAGAGTTCCAACGAAGGGCCGAAGCTGTAGCCGAGGAAGTCTCGAGCCTTGAGCAGCGCACCAGTAATTTGCCGTCCGATCAGGTCGAGTTGCGTGCTGAACTGTGTGAAGACGTGGGGTTGACACCCGAAGATCTGCCCTACGCGGGTGAGCTGCTCGACGTGTTCGCAGCGCACGCCGACTGGCGTGGAGCCGCCGAACGCGTACTTCGCGGGTTTGCGCTTTCTCTTCTAGTGCCCCATCAGCACTATGACGCAGTCGTCCGCTGGGCCAACGGCCGTCGACTGACCTACCGCGGCCGTGGCGCCAAGCTGGTCTACGAACGCGTTGCTCGGCAGCGGGTCCGTCTTCAACCCGTCCGGCATGACGGGCTGCTGCTTGCCGATTGCATCGAAGTGAAGGACGGACCGTTTCGCGACTACCTGGTCGATGAGCTTGTGAAGCGGGCCGATCACCGATGTGCGGGGAACCTCGAGGAGTTCCGGATGCAACGGCGGGCCGTGACCCGCGAAGGTCAGGTCCGCTCCGGCGAGCGCCACGAGAAGGACGACCGGCACCGCATCGACGACCCTCGGCGCTGGGTCCTCGGCTGGGCCAACGAACGAAAGATCTTCGCGCTACGCGTTGAACTCACCGATATCGAGGCTCAGCGTGAAGTGGCCTTAGCCGAGGTAGCGAAGCTCACCACGCAAAGGGACGGGCTCCAGTCGAAGCTGGATGCGTTCCTCCGCATCGAGGGCTTCCGCGCTTGGTCCGAGATCGATGTCGATGAGGCAGAGTCGCGGGCGAACGACTACGACGCCGAACGTGCCCGCCTGCAGTCGGGTTCGTCACGACTTGCGGAGATAAGCCGCGCGCTCGAACAAAATGCGCTCCGCGCCGCCGCCGTGTCCGACGTGATCAAGAAGCTCACCGGCCGACTAGCGACCACGGCGAAGGCTGCAGAGCAGGCACAGCGGGATAAGAATCGGGACGATCAGATCGTTGCGGCAAGGCCGGCTTCAGAGCTGGCGGCCGCACGCACGACGTACCCGGCTCTCAACGAACGGCTGGGTAACAAACACCCGTCGCGGGCAGCGGACTGTTCCGAGGCTGAGACAACGCTTTCCAACACTCTGCATGGCCGGATCGAGAAAGTGACCAGGGAGCTCAGTGGTTATGCATTGAACCTGGGTCAGTTCATGGTCGCCGTTCTGAATCGATGGCCTGAGCTTCGCGCAGATATGGACGCCAACGTCGACGCTCGCCACGACTTCCGAGAATTTCGCGACCGTGTCGCAACAGACGATCTCCCCCGTTTTGAAAGCGAGTTCAAAGAACAGCTGAACAAGAACGCCATCCAAGAACTCGCCGGGCTCAACAACTGGCTCAATCGACAGGCGGCAGCCATCGACGAGCGCGTCGGCCGGATCAATGACGCGCTGGGAGCGGTGCCGTACAACCCAGGGCGCTACATCAGGTTGGAGAAGGAGCCGACCACGAATCAGGATGTTGCACAGTTCCGTTCGGACCTGAGGAATCTGACGAACGACACTCTAGCTGTCGAGGGCGATCAGTATTCCGAGGAGCGCTTCTTAGACGTCAAGCGGATCATTGAACGATTCCGTGGTCGCGACGGTTACGCCGAATCGGACAAGACATGGACTCGACGCGTTACCGATGTGCGCAATTGGTTCGTGTTCTCCGCATCCGAGCGTGACACCGACTCCGGTGAAGAGTGGGAGCACTACAGCGATTCCGATGGCAAGTCCGGCGGCCAGAAGGAAAAGCTCGCCTACACGATCCTGGCAGCATCGCTGGCCTACCAATTCGGCCTCGAGTGGGGTGCCGAGCAGTCTCGAGATTTTCAGTTCGCGGTCATCGACGAGGCCTTCGGGCGTGGCTCGGACGTCTCAACGCGGTACGCACTGAAACTGTTCGCGACGCTGGGGCTGCAGCTCCTCATCGTCACGCCGTTGCAAAAGGTTCACGTCATCGAGCCCTACGTGAAGGCCATCGGATTCGTCGACAATCCTACCGGGACTTTCTCCCGGCTCCAGACGATGACCATCGAGGAATACCGCTCACGTCGTGACGGACGACGACCGTGACGGTCGGCTGGACCAAGCCTGCTGACATTGCGGCCAGAGTCAGGCGACGATGGGACGACGGTTCGCTACTGAGGGGGTATGCCAACCGTGATGCGTTCGATCCGATCGTGGTCTCCCTTCGCGGCCCCAAACCGTCGCAGGTCGGCGACGATCTTGGAGCCGCCAGAGACTGGATTGCCGCTCTGGATGCCGGCCGAGTCGACGATCGTCGGTATGGCCTGCACTGGCAGTCCATTGGAGGCAGGCAGATTGGTCGCAATCAACTGCCCGTCCGTGCCGTTGTGTCATCGCATGAGCAGGCGTGGGAACTGCTCGGTGTGGCCCCCGCGGTGCGTCGATACGACGACCTGATGGTGCTTGTTCAGCAGAATCCCAAGGTTGAACGGTGGGTCATCGATCATCCCCTTCGCGCGCTGGAATTGGCCGCCGAGATGCCGCGGTTGATTGCCGCCTTCGAGTGGCTCGATGCTCATCGGCATTCAGGTCGGTACCTGCGCGAGATCAGTGCGCCAGGGGTCGACACCAAGTTCGCGGAACGGCACCGGTCAGTTCTGGCGGAGATGTTGGAGGTTCCGGCGACATCGTCGGGATTCCCTGCGGGCCTAGGCCTTAGGGTCAAGCCCGGGTTGGTCCGCTTGAGACCCGCGCCGTCACTGGGGCTGCCGGACTGCCTTTCCGAACTGGCGGCGCGCCCCGAGGAACTCGCGCGGCTCGCGATCGAACCGCACGCGGCGGTGATCGTCGAGAATGAAATCAGCTATCTGAGCGTCGAAGTCCCGGAACGTGGCGTCGTGATCTGGGGAAAGGGCTTCGAAGTCGACAACGTCGGACGGCTGCGGTGGCTGGACGACGCCGACGTTCAATATTGGGGAGACATCGACACACACGGATTCGCCATCCTGGACCGCCTGAGGGTGTGGCTGCCACGGGTGCGCTCGGTCTTGATGGACAGAGAGACACTGCTAGCCCATCGAGACCGCTGGGGCAGTGAGGACCGACCGGCCAGATCGCATCTGACCCATCTGACGCCTGCCGAACATGACCTCTACGTCGAACTCGTCGAAGACGGGTTGGGTGAACGTGTGCGCCTTGAACAAGAACGAATCGATTGGCGCTGGGTCGAACAACGGCTGTCCTATGTCAAATTCCGGGCGAGTCGACGCCATCTCTAATCCGTGTGCGTCGGTGAGTAGTGAGCGGCCGCTATTTGGTCGATGACGGTGTTCGCCACCGCTTGCTCGACGTCATCGACGTCTTCGTACTGCTGCGGTGCGCTGAACGGATCTGTCAGATTGCGATGTGCTGGAAAGCAGAGACACTGACGGGCTCGCGGAGGCTGAATCGCACTGTTTCCGAATCAATGTGGATGGTCGCGTTGACCGTGCGTTGTAGTGCACCAGTACTGCCGGGCACGCGAAACACTTCATGCCCTAACGCCTTCGGTGGACGCTGCAGGTGATCTGCGACCATCACGTCGACTATGTCGGACCCGCGCTCGAAGCAGTGGATGAATCCGGTCGGTTTGTTCGGCCGGCGCAGCACGAAGTCAAGACTCTCGAGTCGTTCGCGGGCGCCTGCGAAGCTGATCGCGTCCGTCTCGATGTGCAACAAGATGTCGATGTCCTCGGTCGGCCGATGCCGCACGCCGATGCGCGCGGCATGCACCTGCACCATCAGCCCGCCGACTAGCGTCCAGCTGAACTCGGGCAACGCATGGGCGACTTCGACGGTGAGCGGCCACGGGTGCGCCCAGCCGCCTGGTGGGGCGTCGATCTCCCAGTACCCCCGCTCGGTCAACGAAGTCGTCCAATCATCTCGGCCAGTCGATCCCTGCCCACACCGCGCGCCCTGGAATCCATCGACTCCATTAGATCGAGCGCGACCGCCGCCTCGGGCAACGGGTCTACCGCGAGTCCGAGCAGTCGCAGCATGATCCGACCGCCGGGGTCTTCGCGCAGTTTCAGATCGCGCAGCATGCGGTCTGGCCCGACGTAGAGGTAGCCATCGATTAGGGAGGCGCCGTCACCAGCCAGGCCCCATTCGACAGCCAGTGGGGACATCAGGCCCGTCGGCTTCACGCCCGAGTTGCGGAGGTGGGCGGCCAGGGTGTCGGGCGCCATGCGAACGGTTAGACGCAGGCTCGTGACCGTTGCGCGGCGGCGGGTGAACCGCGCGACTTCGATCGGAGTCAGAGCGGCCAGCCGATCGGCGATGC
>JBGSTT010000276.1:0-6365 GCA_041736385.1 Rhodoglobus sp.
CGCGCTGGCGATGCTCGGTGGGCCTCTCGCGGTGGGGCTCATCGTGTTCGGCACCGGCGCGATCGAGTTCTCGTCGCGCTTCGTGCTCGCGATCGGCGGCATCGTGATCGGCAACACCATGACGATCGCCACGCTCACTCAGCGCGTGTTCCGCCAATCGGTCAACGACCATTGGGACGAAGTGGAGGGCTGGCTCGCACTGGGGGCGACGCCACGGCGCTCAACTCTCGACCTCGGGCGCCGCGCCATTCGCACCGCGCTGCTACCGTCCATCGACCAGACCAGAACGACAGGGCTCGTCGTGCTTCCCGGTGCCTTTGTCGGGGCGATCTTTGCCGGAGCCTCTCCCCTGGAAGCCGGTCGATTCCAACTCGTTGTGCTCGCAAGCATCCTTGCGGCGGGAGTGATTACCGGCACAATCCTGCTACGGATGACCGGGGCCATTGCCCAGCGCCCCATCCCAGTTACCTGAACTTGGGCGCGAAGGGAGGAAGACTAGGGGGCCGGGGTGGGAGTGGGGGTCGGCGTTGGCGTCGAGTTCTCTTCGACAAAGCTGCCGCCGGCAGCCTGCACCACGAACGCCTTGAACGACTCGAGGTCGTCGACCGGGCCCTCGTACTTAAGTCCGTTCACGATGACGGTCGGGGTTCCCGTGACCCTTTCGATGTTGGAATCCGGGATTGGCCCGTTTAGGGCGCGAGCGCTCGCGGCCGTGACCCAGGCGCGAAACGGTTGATCGCGCACGCAGGTGGCAACGTCATCCGGTGCTTCGACACCGGCTTCGACCGTGAACGCGATGAGTTCGTCGTCGCTAAGCCCTGAACTGTTCTCGGCTGGCTGGTTCGTGAACAGCAGCGTGTTGAAGTCGAAGAACTGATTCGGTGCATAGTTGGCCACACACGCAACAGCGTTGACCGCGCGCGAAGAGAATCGGGTGCCCTGCGATGCACGGTCGAGGATGGAGATCGGGTGCACCGTGAGGGTGGCACCACCCCTCTCAACGAGACTCGCGATGTAATCACCGTTCGTCACTTCGAAGGCGCCGCAGAACGGGCACAAGTAGTCGACATAGGTGCGGATGTCGATGACGTTGCTGTTCGGGTCGCGTTCGTTTGCCACTGGCTCGGCATCCGGCTGCAGGGCTGCGGTCGGCTCAGCAACGAACCCCTGTCCGATCTTGATGCCATCGCTCAGCATGTTGAGCGGACCAGGGCCGGCCGGGCGGATCGAATTCACGATGACAACGGCGACAATCGCGAGGATGGCAAGAGAGCCGAGTACGATGCCACCTTGCAATAGCACCCGGCTCCTGCGGTCTTTCTTCTGCTGCTGCTCGCGCATCACCCGCGACTTCTCACGGGCGGCTTCGCGTTTTTCGTTCTTGGTGAGTCGGCTGTCGCCGCCGGTGCCGTAGCTCAAGGAGTCCTCATTCACATGCTCGGGTAGCGCCTCTCAGGGCTGCGCCTCGAAAAGTGTAGGAGTGTTTACTGAGAATCGCCCAACCGAATGCTGGATGCTACGAGCCCCTCGCTCGCGCTCGACTTAGCGAGACCACCGCCGGGGATGCCATACTGAGTCTCGGCAGTCTCTCAGGTTGCCATCCATTCACTACGGATCGTCCGGCACGTACCTGCCGGTGAAGGAGAAATACCGTTATGGCATCTGTCACATTTGACAAAGCAACCCGCATCTATCCCGGCACAACCACCCCCGCTGTAGACGCAATCGACCTCCAGGTCGCCGACGGCGAGTTCCTCGTGTTGGTCGGACCGTCCGGTTGTGGCAAGTCCACCACTCTGCGCATGCTCGCCGGTCTCGAGGAGATCAACGACGGTCGCATTCTGATCGGCGATCGCGACGTCACCGACGTTCCGCCCAAGGACCGCGACATCGCGATGGTGTTCCAGAACTACGCGCTCTACCCGCACATGACCGTCGCGGAGAACATGGGCTTCGCACTCAAGATCGCCGGCGTCAACAAGGATGATCGCGCCACGCGCGTTCTTGAGGCTGCCAAGCTTCTCGACCTCGAGCCATACCTCGGCCGCAAGCCGAAGGCGCTCTCTGGCGGTCAGCGTCAACGTGTCGCCATGGGTCGCGCAATCGTTCGCCAACCGCAGGTGTTCCTTATGGACGAGCCGCTGTCGAACCTCGACGCGAAGCTGCGCGTTCAGACCCGCACCCAGATCGCATCGCTCCAGCGCCGTCTCGGCGTGACAACGGTCTATGTCACCCACGACCAGACCGAAGCGCTCACCATGGGCGACCGCATCGCTGTCCTGAAGGATGGTGTGTTGCAGCAGGTTGGAACGCCGCGCGATCTGTATGAATCTCCCCAGAACGTGTTCGTTGCCGGCTTCATCGGTAGTCCAGCGATGAACCTGTTCAACGCCGAGGTTGTCGACGGTGGACTGAAGTTTGGCACGGCCGTTGCGAAGGTAGACCGGGCGACGCTCGGCGAGACCTCCGCCAAGAGTGTGACCATCGGCATCCGTCCGGAAGACGTGCTCGTCTCGACCAGCGGCGAGGGTCTGCCAGTGGATGTCGACCTTGTCGAAGAACTCGGGGCAGACGGCTACCTTTACGGCCACACCGAGGTCGACGGTGCCCGCGTCGATATCGTTGCTCGCGTCGATGGCCGCTCGCACCCGAGCGCCGGTGACAAGGTTTTCATCCTTCCGGAGCCAAACCACGTGCACGCCTTCGACACCGAAAGCGGATTGCGCTTGACCAAGAAAGCTGTCGTCGCCAGCTAGTTAGTATCGGTCATCGAGCTTGTCGAGATGTTCCCCGTGAGGATCTCGACAAGCTCGATCACCGTTTAAGGGAGAACTATGAGCGGCTCACTCAACATCACCGCGGCCACCGTCGATCCTGCGCTTCTCGATCTACCGTGGGCGCTGCCACTCGAGTTGTGGCCCGACGAGTCGATCGCGGCCCTACCGAAGGGTATCTCCCGCCACATCGTGCGCTTTGTGAACCTCAGTGGCTATGTCGTGGCGATCAAGGAGACCTCAGCTGAGCTCGCAAAACGCGAGTACGAGATGTTGCGAACCCTCCAACGCCTCGACATCCCCTGCGTCGACCCGCTCGCCGTCATCACGAATCGCACCGCTGCCGATGGCGAGGCGCTCGAGTCGGTGCTGATTACCCGGCACCTCAAGTTCTCGCTCCCCTATCGCGCCCTCTACTCGCAGAGCCTCAGGCCAGACACCGCAACTCGACTCGTCGATGCGCTCGCCGTGCTGCTTGTTCGGCTACACATCATTGGATTCTTTTGGGGGGATGTCTCGCTATCGAACACGCTCTTCCGTCGGGATGCCGGTGCCTTCGCCGCCTACCTCGTGGACGCCGAAACCGGTCAACTGTACGACGGCCTCTCGAACGGGCAACGCGAGAATGACCTCGAGATCGCGCGCATCAATATTGCCGGCGAGCTGCTCGACTTGCAAGCAGGCGGTCGCCTTGAGCAAGACATCGATCCGGTCGAGATCAGCAACGGAATCGTCGCGCAGTACCGCACTTTGTGGACTGAACTGACCGCCACCGAGGAGTTCGACCAGTCGGAACGCTGGCGTATCAACAGCCGGGTCGAACGTCTCAACAATCTCGGCTTCGACATCGAGGAACTCGCGATCAAGACCGACGAGACTGGCATGCAGGTGCGTATCCAGCCCAAGGTCGTGGATGCCGGCCATCATTCCCGACGCCTGTTGCGACTTACCGGCATCGACGCTCAGGAGAATCAGGCCCGACGCTTGCTGAACGACCTCGACTCCTATCGTGCGGCGTTTAACAAGCAAGACGATGACGAGCAAGTCGTCGCACACGAGTGGACCGAGCGCGTCTTTGAGCCGGTCATCCGTGCGATCCCCCGCGAACTGCGCGGTCGGCTGGAGCCCGCCGAGATCTTTCACCAGCTGCTCGACCACCGCTGGTTCATGTCGCAAAACGAGAATCGGGATGTTCCCCTCGCAGAAGCGGTCTCCAGTTATGTTGACACGGTGCTGCGGTACCGACACGATGAGGCCACGCTGATCAACCCACCAACAGGGGTCCTCACGCAGCCGGTACCGATTTCTGACGACGAAGTCGACTGGCGGAGCAAGGTCTAATGCTCGGGCGCGTCGCGGCGTTCTTTGGCAAGCGGCCGTGGGTGGGACTTGTCGCCTGGGCGCTCATCGTTGGCGTTGCTGTGGCGACGGCGATCGGCGGAGTCACCGGCGAGACGCTGTTCGACCGTCTGGTCAGCGGGGCTCCGACCGCAACGAGTGAGAGTTCGCATGCCGACGACATCCTGACGGGCAACGACGACAGTACGAGCACTGAATCGACGACCCTGCTGGTACACGGAGTCGATCTCGACGAACCCGAGATCTTGGCCGTCGGACCGGACCTCGTCGATCAGTTGGCGGATGACTCGGTGTCATTACTCGATCCACTCGCGGTTCCACTCGGTCCAGACGGCTCCCGACTCCCGGCGGTGGCACCACTGTTTTCCGAGGATGGGCGTGGCGTGCTCTACGTCGTTGTGGTGTCAAGCACCGGCGGTGAAGAGCTCGATCCACAGAAGGTGGATGCGGTCGTCGAGGCTCTCACGAAAACTCGCGACTCGCTGCGCGCCGACTTTCCCGACGCAATGGTTGAGGTTGGATCGACGCGCCTGCTGGTTGAATCGATCGTCGCCATCTCCGAGCGGGATCTGCAACGCGGCGAGGCGGTCGCGTTGCCGATCGCGCTTGCGGTGATGCTGGTGGTCTTCGGTGGGTTCCTCGCCGCAGGCGTGCCGCTGATCGGTGCGATGGCGGCGATTACCGGGTCGCTCGGTGCCCTGTTCGCCTTCAGCCACCTGATTGACATCGACACGAGTGTGGTCAACGTGATCACGGCAATCGGGTTGGGCCTCTCGATCGACTATGGGCTGCTCATGGTGAGCCGCTTCCGGGAGGAGTATCGCTCTCAACTCGCGTCGATACCGCCGGCCGAGACGGCCGACGGCGCTGGCGTCGCAGCGGAGGCCAGAAATGGCCTCCGCCCCAGCTCCAGCGCGCGCCTCGAAGCCATCACCCGAACCGCCAATACCGCCGGCCGCACCGTGCTCTTCTCCGGCATCACATTCGCCGTCGCGAGCCTCGGGCTGCTCGTCTTTGAGCCACGAATCGTGCGGGCAATCGGCGTCGGTGCGATCACCGTCACCGTGATCGCGATTGCCTCTGCGTTGACGTTGATCCCCGCGCTGCTGGGGCTCGTAGGCGATCGGCTGGTCCGGCCGGGCGCCTTGACGCGCCTACCTCTGCTCGGCCGCCGCATCACAAGCTTCGGTGATATTGCGCCCAAGGAGGGCGTGTTCTCGCGTCTCACGCGTCGTGTGCAGCGTCGCCCCGCCTTGGTGACTGTGCTCAGCGCGCTCATCCTGCTCGCCATGGCGAGCCCCGTGCTGTCCCTGTCATTGGCCAACACCGCCTCGGACGCGATACCCGCATCGGTCGAGCAGAAGGTGTTTGTGACGACCTTGAACGACGCGTTCCCGGATGCCGCAAATCCTCGCGTCGCGCTCGTGACCGACACCGAGGCGGACGGGGTGCGATGGGCATCCGACATCGAATCGAACCCCGGCGTCACCGGGGTGCGCGCGACGGTCGGGCGTGGCGATGGCTGGCGAACGATCGTGCAAGTCAACCCTCGCGACGGCCTTGACGTTGTGCGCGACATCCGCGCAGATCGGCCCGACTTTCCAGCGCGCGTCACCGGCACGGATGCTCGCACTCTCGATTTCTCGCAATCGCTGCTCGACCGCGCGCCGTGGGTGATCCTGATCGTCGCCCTCGGCACCGTCCTGCTGTTGTTCCTAATGACCGGCTCGCTTGTCGTGCCGATCAAGGCCTTGCTCGTGAGTGCGCTGTCTCTCGGTGCGTCGTTCGGCGTGCTGGTCTGGGGTTTCCAGTGGGGCAACTTCGCCGGCATCATGGGGTTCGACGCGTCAGAAGTGCTCGGTGTCGATGTGATCGTCGTATTACTCGTGCTCGTCTTCGGTTTCGGACTGGCGATGGACTACGAGATGTTCCTCTTGTCGCGCATCAAAGAATTCGTGGATGCCGGAGTTAGCGGTCGCGAGGCGATCGCGCTCGGGCTGCAACGCTCTGGACGCATCATCAGTTCGGCGGCCCTCATCATCGTGGTGGTCTTCGCGGGCTTCGCGACCGGCGACCTCATGGTGATCAAGCAGTTGGGTGTTGCGCTCGCTGTCGCCGTTGCCCTGGATGCGACCCTCGTGCGCATGCTGCTCGTGCCAGCGTTCATGACGTGGCAGTTGCGCATCATGTGGTGGGCGCCGCGTTGGATGAAGCGCATCCACGGGCGCTTCG
>JBGSTT010000279.1:0-2009 GCA_041736385.1 Rhodoglobus sp.
GCCTCGGTTGGCGGCGCGAAGGGCGGCCGCGTCATGGTCGGCGCGCTCTCACGGGGTGCCGCCCGTCGTTGGCGCGACGAGTTCGCTCGGTGTGGCATCCGTCAACCCGGCAGTGAACACGGACTGCAGCATCGCCTGGACCCAGTCGACTTGGGTGGTGTGGATCTGGTCGCTGATCGGAGCGCCATCGCTCGTGCGCGCAACCTCGGCGTCGCCGATCACGAGGTAGCTGTATTCGCCGGGGTAGACGAAGAGCAAGCGTTCGCGGGCCTGCGATTCGATGTAGGCGGGATCATCCCAGCGCGCGAGTTCACCCTCGAGGCTCGTGACAGAGTCCTGCTTCTCTGTGACCTCTTGTTCGAGCGCTGCAATTTGCTGCCGTTGCTCGAAGAAGATGCGCAAGTTCGGGGCGAGCACGATAACCGCAAGCACCACGATGCCGAGCATGAGAACGGCGAAACCGGAGAGTCGCAGGTTGCGAAGCCAGTGCTCCGGGGCCGTCTCCTCTGGCAGGGCGACCGGCACACGCTCGGTAGTGGGTCGCGTCGCCATGTAGTCGATGCTAAGCGGTGCGGCCGGGAAGTGGCCGGTGATCGAGATCTCGGCTTCGCTCGATCACCGGGACGGAGCTGGGATCTTGGCTTCGCTCGATCGCCGCAGCCGGCTAGCGCAAGCGCGGGAACGCGGAACGCCCGGCGTAGACCGCAGCGTCACCGAGCTCCTCCTCGATGCGCAGCAACTGGTTGTACTTCGCCACCCGGTCGGAGCGCGCCGGAGCTCCGGTCTTGATCTGGCCGGCATCCGTCGCGACCGCGAGGTCGGCGATCGTCGTGTCCTCGGTTTCGCCGGAGCGGTGCGAGATGATCGCCGTGTAGCCAGCGCGTTGGGCCATGCTGACGGCATCCAGTGTCTCGGTCAGCGTGCCGATCTGGTTGACCTTGACGAGAATCGAGTTCGCAGACTTCTCGTCGATGCCGCGCTTGAGGCGGACCGGGTTGGTCACGAACAGGTCGTCGCCGACGATCTGCACCCGGTCGCCGAGTTCGGCGGTGAAGTGCGCGTAGCCTTCCCAGTCGTCCTCCGAGAGTGGGTCCTCGATCGTCGCGAGCGGGTAGTCGGCCACGAGTGCGACGAAGAACTCGGTGAGCTGCGCAGCGCTGAGCGACTGCTTCTCGAAGGCGTACTTGCCGTCACTGTAGAACTCGGTTGCGGCAACGTCGAGGCCGAGAGCAATATCGGTGCCGGGCTTGAAACCGGCGTTCTCGATCGCCTTGATGATGAAGTCGAGCGCGGCGCGGGCGCCGGGCAGGTTGGGCGCGAAGCCACCCTCGTCGCCAAGCCCGGTGTTCTGGCCGGCCTTCTTGAGTTCGCCCTTCAGCGCGTGATACACCTCGGTGCCCCAGCGCAGACCCTCAGAGAAACTCTCGGCTCCCAGTGGCACGACCATGAACTCTTGGATGTCGAGGGCCGTGTCGGCGTGCGCTCCACCATTGATGATGTTCATGAGCGGCACCGGCAGTGTGTGCGCGTTTGGCCCGCCAAGGTATCGGAAGAGCGGCAGGTCGGCCGAATCAGCGGCGGCCTTCGCCACCGCGAGCGACACCCCGAGGATGGCGTTGGCGCCGAGGCGCTTCTTGTTGTCTGTGCCGTCAAGCTCGATGAGCTCGGCGTCAATGAGCCGCTGGTCTGCGGCGTCAAAGCCCTCGATGGCTGGGCCGAGTTCGTCAAGCACTGCGTCAACAGCCTTGAGCACGCCCTTGCCGCCGTAGCGGGCCTTATCGCCGTCGCGCAGCTCGTAGGCCTCAAACGCGCCGGTCGATGCGCCAGATGGAACCGCAGCGCGAGCGACGACGCCATCCTCCAGGAGCACTTCGACTTCGATCGTCGGGTTGCCCCGCGAGTCAAGAATTTCGCGGGCGCCGACTGCCTCGATCAAGGCCATGGGGAACTCCTTTTAAGAGCACAGTGTTTATGCGAACAGTGTGGTGGGATGCAGTCAGTCGCTGCGC
>JBGSTT010000310.1:0-2933 GCA_041736385.1 Rhodoglobus sp.
CACGGTGCGCTGCAGGAGGGTGCCCGCGCCATCCAACACCGCACTGACCGCACCACCGGAGTTGTACCGGAAGGTGCTGTCACCTGCCGTGCCGGGAGCGTCGGTAGTGCGCGAGACCACCCGACCGGACGCATCCCGGGCATAGGTGATCACCGTGCCATCGGTGAGGGTGGTGGACAGGTGCCGGTCGGCCACGTCATAGGTCATTGACTGATCGGCCAGGCGGGTGGTGTTGCCGTGACCGTCATAGGTGAGCGTCGGCGTGGTGCCTGTCGTTGCCAGGGCCGTGCCCAACACCGGGTTACCACCCGGGACCAACGGGATGCTGGAGGTCAGCCGATCGGCCCAGTCGTAGCAGTAGCGCACATCCGCCACGAGCACGGGCGCGCCATCCTTGACTTCCGTGAACCGTGTGCGGTTGCCGTTCATGCCGGCGCGGGTGTTGGCCCCGCAGCTGCCGGTACTTGCGAACTCGTAGGTGAGGATGTGATCCGCCGGGGTCACCGGGTTGCCATCATGTCGCACGGTTTCAGTTCGACGCGCTTAGATAGCGACACGGTGTTCATTGCTCACAGGGCTGTTCGGTTCGCGTGCCGTCGGCATGGAGCCAAGCGTCCTCCGAGAGCTCAGGCTCAACAAGAAACACTCCAAGCAAGTTCTCATTCTTATCGACTCCGCGAAGCAAAATGCTGAGGTCTAAGTCACTTCGACCGTCAAGCTGAGCCCCCGATGGGTCGCCGGACTGAGTCGTGAACTGGGTTGCGGAGATGACATCGCCGCGCTGAAGCGAGACGCTCGCATCCGCCACCCAAAATGTACTCCAAGGCGACTCATCATCTCGAACATCGGCTTCGATGCCCCGCAATTCGATTGGGGTGCAAACCGCGATCAACAGCTCGTTGCCGATTCGCTTCACAGCAACTGGCCCCTCGCCCATCGGCACTTGAAACTGCATGCAACCTGCGCACAAGACGACGATGCAAACACCGAGTGTGGCCGATATCCACGGTCTGCTTCTCCTGTTCAAGTCGAGCCACCTTCCCATCGCTAATGCCATGCACAACTTACGTACGCGCCAGTCTCACCAATCGCCCCTTGTTTTTCCTCGTGTGGATTGTCGCAACTCGGGCCGCCTCCTAAGATCCAAGGAACACCGAAGAACGTGAATCCGCCCGCGGCCCAGTCTGACGAATGACCTGCCTCGTGCTCGACCCACCGCGGAATAGATAAGTATCGGGCTTGACTATCGCCGGTGACAGTCACATTTCCCAAAGTTAACGCTGCACCTGGGCCGAAGGAATCTCGACTTGCTCCGCCACACACAATAATGCGCGACTCTTTACCGAGCGAGCACTGGCTCGCCCCAGTGACAGCTGCCACGACCAATCCTGCGCCAGTGGAGCCGTTTAGTAGGTTCGCCGTTGCTCGCGTGCCGTTCGCTGATTTCTGATTGCGATCGACAATTGCACGATTGGTGCTTGCGATCTGTTGGGCAACACAATTACGGCTCGTGAGGCACTTGCCGAGGCCGGGAGTTCCCCCGCTACCATCGTGGAGCGCCCGAGAACGCTGGCCGCTTAAGTCAACCTTGTTGATGGGGTCGGCGGGGTAGTCGTAGCTGTTAGTCACCCCACCCTCGATCGGGTCGACGGACAGGAACCGACCCAACGCGGGCACATACTGTCGCACCCCCATCTGAATCGTCGCCACACTGCCTTGGTGTTCGTAGAGTTTCTGGTGCGCTCCGACGAAGCCGTGGTCGGCATCCCCCGGCAAATTGTCCGGCACCGCATCATCCGCCGACGCCGTGCCGATCGCCCCAGTGACCGGGTCAATAGGTTGCCCGAACGGGTCATACGCGTACCTGCCCGAGCGCAGACCCGTCTGGTCGGCGGTGAGGATCACATCCCCATGCAGATTCGGATACGACCAGGTTTGGGTGCTGCCCTTTCCTCGCGCGACAAGGAGACGCACCTAGTCCCAGACGAACATTTCACCGCCGAATCCGCAAACAATTTGCGTGGGGGATGTCGGCTGCCGAACTATGTATGACTCGGCATCGTCAACTGGGAGGGCCTCGATTCTGAAACTGTCGGCTAGCTCGATCGATAACACCCCCGTCGGGCCGATATCTGCACCGGTGACCTCAAGCCCGACAATGCGTGAGAGCGCTTTCCCTGCTCCATCGAACTCGTTGGCATCCTCGCCTCGGCCGCTCAGTTTGCCTGATTCGAAGACGCTCACATTCGCATACAACTCGATCCGGCTGCCATCGCCGAAAGCTATTGCCGCGACCGGGCCAAGAGCGGCCCTTGTGACTGTGGCACCAACGAACTTCAGATCATTCACCAAGTCCACCCTAAAGGCACGTCGAACGTTCCGTCGTCGCGTATGGGGAAATGGACATTCGCTCGGGTTCCCTGCCCGCCAGCGGGCGACAGCGGCAAGCCGTTCGCTGACTCGAAGCGCACGTACCCGTGCGGATAAAGCGGCGCGTATTGAGTGCTTGGCTGCGGCATAACTCGTAGCGTTTGTCCGGAGGGTGCCGTGTAGATGGTGCCGCCACCCGTCCGTGTCGGGCTCGCGATATACGTGGGTGGCACGACCTCTGGCCGCCCCATCGACGCTGGCTTTCGCGATACTTCGTCCACCCGCTTTGCGCCTGACCCACGCCCGCTGATCGGTGCTTCCCTGGCACCGACCCGAGCCACCGTACCAAGAAGCTTGGGGCACAATCGGAGGCAGGCGAGGAGCAGCACTGCGATAGCAATAATCCCCCAACCGCCCGCGCTCTTCCCGGTGAGGTCGAACTGGTTGATCGGGTCGGCGGGGTAGTCGTAGCTGTTAGTCACCCCACCCTCGACCGGGTCGACGGACAGGAACCGACCCAACGCCGGAACATACTGTCGCACCCCCATCTGGATCGTCGCGAC
>JBGSTT010000051.1:0-6555 GCA_041736385.1 Rhodoglobus sp.
TGGGGTACGTGGACCGCACCACGATGACCACGGGACTCGGCCCGACGTTCGAGTTGACTGGCGACGTATCGCGCGACATGGACCGGATTCGCGCGTTCTACGCCGACAAATCGGGCCGGACGCCGGAGCACCGCGTCGAGCCGCGCCTGCGCGAGGAGCTCGCCCCGTAGCTGAGGAGGAGAACGTTCGCTTGCGTGGGCGCAACGAGAGCCGCGAGAGTTGCAAGCGCCGCGGCATCCGCCAGAGTCGCCTCGTCGACGAAGAAGACGATGAAGCCGGCGAGGACGGTCAGCGAGTTGAGCTCGCTGAGAAACAAGCGGCGAACGTTACTTGCTAGGCGCGGCGCGCGTCCATTGCTGGAGTAGCTTCGCCGCGGCTGTGTAGTCGATCTGACCGGTAGCGACACCGATCACGAGGTCGTACGCCTCGTCATCCGGTGCGTCGAGGTCAAGGGCATTGAGCCCCAAGAAGACAAAGGTCGCAAGCCAGCCAAGTCGCTTGTTGCCGTCGATGAGCGGGTGGTTGCGGGTCAGGGACTCAAGCAGTACCGCTGCCTTCTCGTGGATGCTCGCGTACGCATCCGTGCCGAAGAGGGTCGACTGTGGGCGATGCGCCGCGGCATCCAAGAGACCAAGATCGCGCACAGTTGGCGTGCCGATGTCTTCGGCGAGCGTAAGCAAGTCTTCCAGGCTGAGGTAGATCACGCTCACTGCGCGAGTCGGTCCAAAAGTGCTGCGTAGCGTTCGCGCCCAGTGGCCGAGAGCGACGCAACTCGATTGGCTTGCACGTGACGGGATGCCGCATCCACGATCGCGCGAGCTGTTGCTTCCTGCTTGCTGACGCCTTGTGCTTCGGCGAGCAGGGTCAGCGCGGTTTCTTGGTCTGGGGTGAGGCGGAGCGTCATAGCCATGGGGGAGATGGTATCACTTTGGTACCACGCAATCAACGCTGTATCTGCTCCTCCGAGCAGGGCAAGTCGGCTTGCCCTAGATACCCGCGCCCATGGATCTGTGACCTCCGATTACAGTTCCGACATCCCGCGACCGTTGTCTACTCTTAGTTCTTGACGAGAGGTTTACGAAGGTGGCAGACGAAGATCAGCGGAACATTCCAACTCAGCTCTCCATGCGACTGCCCGAGCAGCTAGAAGCGGGCATTTTTGCGGATTTCGCAAACGTTTGGCACACCCCGAACACCTTCATTCTGGACTTCCTGGTAGTTAAGCAGCCCGCCCAAATCGTTCAGCCGGAGACAGGGGAACCACCGACTGCCGTACTAGAGGCAGTTGTAGGTGCTCGGGTTCGCATTCCATCGGAACAGATATTCCCTCTCATAACTGCTCTTCAAGCACAAGGACAGATGTGGCTCGACGAGACTGGCCGGTCTGAACCCCCGCCAACGTGGCTCCCGCAAGATCAGCAATCGACGTAGCGAGTAGACCTGATGCTTGGCACAGGCATGATGACGGTCACTCGCAAGGCTCTACCTAGTCCGAGTGCGCGTTCAGACTGCTTTACCGGCCTGAGGCTTAACGCGCCGCCCATTAGACCCAGGGCGACGGTCGGTCGAAGGTGGGCGTCGCGTCATCCGGGATCGCGAGAATCGGCTCGCCGCCGGCCCGGATACACAGCCACCGCAACCCCTCCGCGCTGTCCGGCAGGCATCGCCACGTGCGCCACACGCCCTGCCCGACCCGGATCACGGTGCCGGGTCCGACATCCACGATGTCGTCGTCGAGCGCCATCTGTCCGCGACCCTCGAGGAACACGTAGAGCTCCTCGAGGCGGGAGTGCGCGTGCCAGTAACCGGCCTCCTCGCCGGGCGCGTAGGCGTTGGCGGTCATGCCGATGAACTGGGCATCCAGCTCGTGGTCGACGACGCGACGCCCGTCGCGCGAGGTGCGCGGCCGGAACCCGCCGAAGTGCTCGCGCCACTGGTCGAGGGCACCGAGTTCGAGGATCTCGTAGTTGGTCATGAGGTCAGGGTAGCTGGGTGGTCTAGGGCACGAAAGAAACCGACATCTCAGCGGCCGCCTCTCGAAGCCGGCGGTCCCGAGTCCACAGGCGCGCTTCTGGCGTGAGGATGACCGACGCCAGCAGAGTCGCATCGATGAGGTTGAGGCTCCGACCGTAGGGGCTGCGCAGTTCGATAAACGACAGCACCTCGTCGTCGGCAGCGGTGACGGCGGACGGAAGGTCGTCGAGTGCCTGGAGCACCTCGGCGCGGTTCGTGAGGGAGCCCATCGACAGTTCACCGATGACCCTGGGATGCGCGAGAACATCCCCCGCCTCAAGGATCGACCAAGATCTGCGTCTGATCGCTGGAGGTGGTCGACCCAGACTGAGGTGTCGACGAGAATCAACTTCGGGCGGACCGATCACGGGGAGCGACAGCAGCGTGTGGATCCGATCCGCCGAGGGCCACGAGACGGCGGGCACTTTCGCGCTCGACGAGCGCCTCGAGTCCGAGCCGGAAAAGCACTGATGCCTCCGTTCGCCCCGTGAGCTGGGCGGCACGGGCGACGAGTTCGTCGTTGACTGTGACCGTGGTTCTCATGAGACCTCCGCACCAGATGTAGCATCAATGATGAACCGCAGATTTAGCGATGGGATCTCAAGCCGACATCCCGACCCCCTCCTCCACAGGCCGCGTCGAGGCACGAAAGTCGAGCCGTCCGACCCATTCCACTCCGTGAGCGCCTCGCGCCGGGCAACCTCGGGCACATGGGAATCCGCTACTGGGGCCAACCGTTGCCCGCCCACCTGGTCGAGACCGCTGGAACGAACCCTCGTCTGCTTCACATCGATGACGACTACGACGACTATCTGTGGCAGCTGAGAGAGGACGAGAGCGATGGTGACGCCCCTCAGGGCTGCAGCAGGCACTCGCTTGACCTCGATAAGACTTTCAGCGACTTTCGGAATCTCTGGCACATCGAGCCGCCCAAGTACAGGCCCGCGATCGAGCTCGTGGATGGCTGGGTGACCAACCACCCTCGCGGTTGGATACCGCATTACGGGATAGTCGCCCCCGATCGCGTCGGCCCCGTGCGAGACGACATCGTGCGAACTAACGAGGCTGAGATCACGTCATTCATAACTGCCGGGCCACGCCGGTTCGGAGACGAACCCGACCTCTACGTGAAGTACCTCACCCGCTTGCGCGGCGCGATGATCACCTTCCTCGACGAACGACTCGCCCGTGGCGAGGGCGTGCTCTACACGATCGGGTAGGCAAATGAGCCAGCACAATGGCCCTGGGCCGCGCCCAGTGTCATACATGTCATACACTGGGGATTGGGAGGCCACGATGCTGTCTGTACGACTCAGCGCAGAACAGGAAGCCATGCTCGACCGCCTTTCGCGCGAGACCGGACGCAGCAAGAGCTACTACGTCAAGCGTGCCCTCGACGACTTCCTTGCGGACCGTGCCGACTACCTCCTCGCGATCGCGGCGATCGAACGGAACGAACCCCGCCACACAGCTGCAGACGTGAGGCGCGAGCTTGGCCTATGAGGTCGAGTACACCGCGACCGCCCTTCCGCAGCTGCGCAAACTCGACCTCCAGTTCGCGCGACGCATCGTCGACTATCTCGAGGACGTCGCGCTTCTCGACGATCCCCGATCCCGCGGCAAGGGACTTGTCGGGGATCGTGCGGGAGTGTGGCGGTACCGCGTCGGCGACTACCGAGTGCTATGTGAGATCCGCGACTCTGAGCTGATCACTGTGGCGCTGACGGTCGGTCATCGAGGCGAGGCCTATGACACGTAGTCATACCGCCATGAAACCCCGGCAGCCCGCTCAAGCGAAGCGCCGCACCTACACGTTGAAACGGAACTCCACCACGTCCCCATCCTGCATCACGTAGTCCTTCCCCTCGATGCGCGCCTTGCCTTTTGCGCGGGCCTCGGCGATGGAGCCGGTCTCCACGAGGTCGTCGAAACCGATGATCTCGGCCTTGATGAAACCCTTCTCGAAGTCGGTGTGGATGACGCCGGCCGCTTGCGGGGCCTTCCAGCCCTTGGCAATCGTCCACGCGCGTGACTCCTTCGGGCCCGCCGTGAGATAGGTCTGGAGGCCGAGCGTGTCGAAGCCGATCCGCGCGAGCTGGTCGAGGCCGCTCTCGGTCTGACCGGTCGATGCGAGCAGCTCGGCCGCGTCGTCCGCGTCGAGATCGATGAGTTCGCTCTCAAGTTTGGCGTCGAGGAAGATCGCTTGCGCCGGAGCGACGAGGGCGGTGAGTTTGGCGAGCGCCGCGGCATCCGCCAGAATCGCCTCGTCGATGTTGAAGACGTAGATAAACGGCTTCGAGGTCAGCAGCCCAAGTTCGCGAATCGGCTCGGTGTCGATACCGGATGACGACAGCGGCTTTCCATCGTCGAGAACCTTGCGTGCAGCCAGCGCCGTTTCGAGCACGATGGGCTCGATGCGCTTCGTCTTGAGCTCTTTCTCGTAGCGCTCGACCGCCTTCGACAGGGTCTGCAAGTCGGCGAGAATCAGCTCGGTGTTGATGGTCTCCATATCGGATGCCGCGTCGACCTTGCCGTCGACGTGCACGACATCCGGATCGGCGAAGCCGCGAATAACTTGGGCAATCGCGTCGGCCTCGCGGATGTTGGCGAGGAACTTATTGCCGAGCCCCTCACCGACGCTTGCGCCCTTGACGATGCCAGCGATGTCGACGAACGACACGGGCGCGGGCAGGATTCGCTCGCTCCCGAAGATTCCAGCGAGCACGTCGAGACGCTTGTCTGGCAGATTCACAACGCCGACATTGGGCTCGATCGTTGCGAACGGGTAGTTCGCCGCAAGCACCTGATTCTTGGTCAGCGCGTTGAACAGCGTCGACTTGCCGACATTGGGGAGACCGACGATCGCGATAGTAAGAGCCACGGGGGTTAAGCCTAACGGCGCGGGCTACGTGCATCCCCGATACCATCGCAACACCAGTCCGCCACCACCCCCAGCCACCATCATTTCCACCCCCGCCACGCCACAACGATCGTGAAGGTTTCCGGATGCCAGAGCTCACCGACTTCGACCGCGTCGACCGGAGTGCGCCAGACGTCGCATTGCGCACCTTTGCCGGCTGGCACAACGCAACCGTGCGCATTCTTCGCCCATTCAGCTGGGACGCCAAGTTTCGCGCGTTCGCGATCGAGACGCTGCCCATCGACCGACTACGAACACTCGTGAGCGGCCCGTATGCCGCTGCGGATGCCGCTGCGCTCAACGTCGACCCGGTCGCGCGATTCAACTTCCCCGTCGACGACGGGACTGACATGACGTGGTATCGCGCGGTTGGCGAGCCAGCCACGGACGAAGATCGATTTCAGGATGCCGCCGGCTGGTGCACGATCGAGGCTGACTCGGACGCCGGGCGGGTCTGCATGGCACTCGCCCTTCGCGAGAGTTCGACGGTGTTTCTCGATCTAGACCGCCACGCCGATGGATTGCGCGTGGCAGCCCGACACTCGAGCGGTGGTGGGGATGCTCCGACTCTCCTTTCGCGCGTCGGCACCGGCGGACACGAGACGGCCGAGGAGTGGTTGCGCGAGTTGATTGTCGCCAGCATGACAGCGGATCGGCTCGGCCCTCCCCCACTGATGGCCGACACCTGGGGGTTCGAGACCGACATTGGGCCAGATCGCGTTGGCCAGTTCATGGACGTTGCCGCCGATCTCGGCCTTGAGGTTGTGACGATCGACAAGGGGTGGGAGGAGCAGGTCGGGGACTGGGTCGCAAAACCTTCCTACGTCGGGGGTGTCGCCGAAATTGCGCGCGGCGTTCACGAACGCGGGCTCAAACTCGGTCTCTGGGTCGCGGCAGGAAACGCATCCCCCGAATCCGCCACCGCGCTCGAGCACCCCGATTGGCTCGCCACCTGGCACGGCGAGCGGCTCCTGCTCTCCCACCGCAACAACGTGGTCTGCCTCGGTCATGCTCCCGCCGCCGCTGCGGTGCTCGCCCAGCTCGATCGCCTTGTCAGAGACGGGCTCGATTGGTTGCTCCACGACTTCGAGACGATCGCGAGGTGCGATGCCGAGCATCACACCCACGACCCGGCCATGGGCGAGCGAGCCGCGGCGGCAGGGTGGTACGGAATCCTCGCTGAGCTGCGGCGCTCGCATCCAGAACTGGTCATCGAGAACTGCTGGAACGGTGGTCGACCACTCGATCTGGCGATGATCGCGCACCACGACACGACGATCGGCGATGACTGGTGTCGGTCAGAAACGAATCGCACAGCGAAGCTCGGTCTCGGACGCTACCTCCCCTCGAGCTGGGCCAGCGCCTACATGGGTGACGAGGACATGCCCGTGCGCAGTCGCATCGCGCCATACCTGATCGGCGGACCGTGGATCATCATGGGAGATCTCGCCGGTTGGGATGACGATCACCGCGACACGGTGCGACTCGGCCTCGACATCGCTCGCCGTTGGCGCACCGCAGACCGTTCCGCTCGGGTCATTGAAGCCGAGACGGATGCCCCGCTGGCCGGCCTTGCAACGACCGCGCGCGCCGACGGCTCGAGGCTTGCGACCTTCGTGGTC
>JBGSTT010000160.1:0-4102 GCA_041736385.1 Rhodoglobus sp.
GCAGCGCACGCTCGACCGAGGGTACGCCATCGCCCAACTCGCGAACGGTGATGCGGTTCGCTCGGCAGACGCTGCCCCGGTCGGCACCGCGCTGGTACTGACGCTCGCTCGAGGCAAGCTCGGCGCGACCGTGACGGAGAGCGAAGCCGCGGTCGGCAACGGTGATACGAGTCCCAGTACCTCCACCAGTGGCGGCGGCTAGACTCTGCGTGTGACCGACCAAGCCCGTCCCAACGTCGCTGAGCTGAGCTACGAGCAGGCTCGCGATGAGCTGATTCAGGTGGTCTCAGAACTCGAGCAGGGCGCTTCGAGCCTCGAACAATCTCTCGCGTTGTGGGAACGCGGCGAAGCTCTGGCGGGACGCTGCGAAGAGTGGCTCATCGGTGCGCGCGCGAGACTCGACGCTGCTCGCGCCCAGGCGGCCGAGTAAGGGATGGCGCGTCAGAAGCCGCCAGCCGTCGTCGCAGAACTGGGGAGGCCGGAAACCCCAGCAGAGGCAGCAGCGCGTCGCGCAGAATACTCGCGCAAGCGGCGGGCCAATCAAACCGTACTGAACCTTGCTCTCGCACTCGGCGCATCCCTGCTCATCGTGCTGTTTCTCGTGACGGTGGTCGTGCGGCCAGAAGTTGCGCCGGATCCTGGCGTCAACTGGATCGAAACGGCGGCCGAGGCATCCGCCGGAGCAGAAGTGGACTTGATCGCCCCGGTGCTGCCTCCCGGGTGGACGGCCAACGACGCGCGCTTCGAGGACAAGGCTGGGCTGCCAACTTGGTACATCGGCTTTCTCACGCCGGCGCAACAGTTCATCGGTTTGAATCAGGGCATTGATGGCAACGCAACGTGGCTTGCGAGTGTGCTGCGCGATGCGGACGAAAGCGGATCGACAACGATCGACAATGTGCGCTGGACGATCTACGACCGGCGCGACGTCGAGAGCCCGGGCAACTATGCCTATGCCATGTCTGCCGAGCTAGACGGCAGCACGGTCGCGCTGTACGGAACGGCACCAACCGAAGAGTTCGAGTTGCTGGCCGCCTCAATCGCCGCAGTACGCTAGCCGTGTGACGAGCCCTTCAGAACAGCAGCCCGCGACCGAGTTCCGCATCGAACACGACACCATGGGTGAGGTTCGAGTGCCGGTGGATGCCCTCTACGGCGCCCAGACGCAACGCGCGGTCGAGAACTTCCCGATCTCCGGCTCGGGATTGGAGCCGGCCCAGATCGTCGCGCTGGCGCGAATCAAGCGGGCCGCTGCGATCGTCAATGGGGAACTTGCGATCCTCGATCCGACCATCGCGGCATCCATCGTCGGTGCTGCCGAGCAGATCATCGGCGGGTCGCACCACGACCAGTTTCCGGTAGACACCTATCAAACCGGCTCGGGAACCTCATCGAACATGAACATGAACGAGGTGCTCGCACGCCTGGCAAGCGCTTCGCTCGGCGCGAGCGTGCACCCCAACGACCACGTCAACGCCTCGCAGTCCTCGAACGACGTATTCCCCACCTCGGTGCACGTCGCTGCGACGGGTGCCCTGCTGAACGAGCTGATTCCCGCGCTGGAGTATCTCGCCGAGGCACTCGAAGCGAAGGCTGAACGGTGGAAGACGGCCGTGAAGTCGGGCCGGACCCACCTGATGGATGCCACGCCGGTCACCCTGGGCCAGGAGTTCGCCGGGTATGCCCGCCAGATTCGACTGGGAATCGAGCGGGTCAGAGGCACGATCACCCGCGTGGCAGAGGTGCCTCTCGGCGGAACGGCCGTCGGTACCGGAATCAACACCCCACCCGGCTTCCCGCAGCGCGTGATTGCCGTGCTCGCCGAAGACTCTGCGCTTCCCCTGACGGAAGCAGTGGACCACTTCGAGGCGCAGGGAGCGCGCGACGCGCTCGTCGAGGCATCCGGAGCGTTGCGCGTTGTTGCGGTCAGCCTCACCAAGATCTGCAACGACCTGCGCTGGATGGGCTCCGGCCCGAACACGGGTCTGGCCGAACTGCACATTCCAGACTTGCAGCCCGGTTCTTCGATCATGCCGGGCAAGGTGAACCCGGTGATTCCGGAGGCGGTACTCATGGTGTGCGCACGAGTGATCGGCAACGATGCCACGATCGCGTGGGCTGGCGCTTCTGGCAACTTCGAGTTGAACGTCGCGATTCCCGTGATGGGCACAGCCCTCCTGGAGTCGATACGACTGCTGGCCAATTCAGCGCGGGCGCTTGCCGACAAGACGATCGACGGACTCGAGGCGAATCTGGACCGGGCCCGCGCGATGGCGGAGTCCTCGCCGTCGATCGTGACCGCGCTTAACAAGTTCGTCGGCTACGAGGCTGCCGCGAAGATTGCCAAGCACTCGGTTGCCCAGGGAATCACGATTCGCGAGGCGGTGATTGAACTCGGGTTCGTCGAGCGCGGTGAACTCGGTCTTGACCAACTCGACTCTGCACTCGACGTGTTGAGCATGACCCACCCCGGCTAATTGCTGCACGCGTGCCGTCGAGGACATTCGCCTCAGTTAGGCTCACGAATCCAGGGAATGGCAATTCCTGTGGCCGTTTCGACGCTCCGTTCGCCCAGCTCGGTACTGAGCTCAAGCGACATCAGCAACGATTCCCTGACCGGCGAATCCGGCAGACATTGGGCGGTTGTGTCGGCGGTAGTGTCGGCAGCCGCCTCGGTAGTGTCAGCGTCGACGGGGGCAACGTCAGCGGCCGCGCCTTCTGGAACACCTCCGGCAGGAGCATCCGGTAGCCCGACGTACACCGCGATGCGCACTGTCGTCTCAGTCTCCTCGATCACGACAACGCGGGGGATGCACAGGATCGGTACGAGCACGTTGAACAGGATCTCGGCGCTTTCGGCTGCCGTGAATCCGTCTCCCGCGTAGTTACCCACCAAGCCGGGTGGCACGGCAACACCCAGCCTCGAATAGCGCGGGACATCGAGCAGATACGCTGGCGGGCCGTCATCGCCGATGGGCTGGTAGCCGAAGATCTCGGCCGCGATCAAGCCCTCTGGTGCTGTCGCACCCGGTCGAACAACCCGGTCGACCAATCGTGGTTCTGGGGATCCCCACATCACTTCAATTGCGGTTGGCGCCGATTCGTGCCTGGGCTGGATCAGGGTCGGCAGCGCGGCGCTCAGGAGTATCGCAGCCACAGCAACCAGAGCAACGCCAGACAGAAGACGCCGCGTTCGGTACGATGCACCACCCGGTTCCACCCGATGGGTGTCGCTGGCGCTCCACGACTCGAGCACACGCCATCGACTACGAGGGTGTACCAGTCCCCAGAGCGCGAGTACGGTCATCGCCACTGCCACCGAAACCGCTACCCAAGACACACCCCGACATTACGTTGTCTGCCCC
This sequence comes from Rhodoglobus sp., assembly GCA_041736385.1. Classification (GTDB taxonomy): domain Bacteria; phylum Actinomycetota; class Actinomycetes; order Actinomycetales; family Microbacteriaceae; genus Rhodoglobus. The sequence continues at coordinate 3,366 of JBGSTT010000160.1, forward strand.
TCGGCCGCACCGCGCGGTCGATAAATGTTGACACAGTGTTACTTTCCGTGTCAGGCCAGTTCGTTGGACTCCAACATCTCGGTCACGAGCGCCGCAATTGCCGAACGCTCCGACCGCATCAGTGTGATGTGGGCGAACAGGGCGTGGCCTTTGAGGGTTTCTATGACGGATGCCACACCGTCGTGCCGACCGACGCGCAGGTTATCCCGCTGGGCGACGTCGTGTGTAAGCACCACGCGCGAGTTCTGACCGATGCGGCTGAGCACGGTGAGTAGCACGTTGCGCTCAAGGGACTGGGCCTCGTCGACGATCACGAAGGCATCGTGCAGCGAGCGACCACGAATATGCGTGAGCGGCAGCACCTCGAGCAGTCCGCGCTCAAGAACTTCGTCGAGCACGTTCTGCGAAACCACCGAACCGAGGGTGTCGAAGACCGCCTGAGCCCACGGGTTCATCTTCTCCGCGGCATCCCCCGGCAAGAAGCCGAGCTCTTGACCGCCGACCGCGTAGAGCGGACGGAAGACCATGATCTTGCGGTGCTGCTGCTTCTCCAGCACCGCTTCGAGCCCCGCGCACAGGGCGAGGGCCGATTTACCAGTACCGGCACGGCCGCCGAGCGAGACGATGCCGATCTCGGGGTCTAGAAGCAGGTCGATGGCGAGGCGCTGCTCGGCGCTTCGCCCGTGCAAACCGAACATGTCGCGGTCGCCGCGCACGAGGCGCATCTGGCCGCGAGC
>JBGSTT010000211.1:0-2365 GCA_041736385.1 Rhodoglobus sp.
GAGACCGTGAGGCTTTGGGCGTGGCTAACGACGTAGGCCTGGATGCGTTCGGCTTCACTCGGCCCCTTGGGAACAACCGCCGCGATCAAGCCGAACGAGACCACGATCGCACCCGCGGTCAGCGCGAGCGAGCGGCGCGATCGCGGAACCCGAGCGACCAAGTCGGAGGTGACGGTACTCGACCACAGCATCGCCCGCACGACTGCACGTGGCACACGCGGGCGCGCCCGGCGGCGGTCGGAGCGAAAAGGGTAAGCAGAGTTCATAGCGAGGATCCAATGGCCGCGTCTGGCCGAGTGGCCGGAGCACACAAAGAATCGAGCCTAGGTCGGCCGCATGGGAGCGGCCTGAGTAGACCGAGAAAAGAACGAGAAAGCTCGGCTAGAGCGCCCGAAGCCGTGGAGCGAGATCGCGCTCAAACAGTTCGAGAAAGCGTCGCTGGTCGTGACCCGGCGCGTGAAAGACCAGATGGTCCAGTCCGTAGTCCACGTACTTGGCGATCTGCTCGACGACCGCGTCGGGGTCATTGCCGACAATCCAGCGCGAGGCGATCTTCTCGATCGGCAGGGCATCCGCGGCCCGTTCCATCTCGATCGGGTCGGTGATGTCGTGCTTCTGCTCTTTCGAGAGAGCCAGTGGAGCCCAGAAGCGCGTGTTTTCGAGAGCCACGTCGTAGTCAGTGTCGTACGACAACTTGATCTCGATGGTGCGGTCGATGCTCTCGAAGTCGCGCCCGGCTTGCTCTGCCCCCTCCTTCACCGCGGGGATCAAGTCCTGGGTGTAGAGCTCAACTCCCTTGCCGGAGGTGCAGATGAAGCCGTCGCCAGCTCGACCTGCATACCGGGCGACAACCGGCCCGCCGGCAGCGATGTACACGGGGATCGGGATATCCGGGCGGTCATAGATGCTGGCGTCGTGCGTGGAGTAGTACTCCCCTGCGAAGTTGACGCGATCCTCCGTCCACAGCTGGCGCATGAGGTCGACCGATTCGCGCAATCTCGCGAAGCGCTCTTTGAACTCCGGCCACGTCTGTTCACCGGGGCCGCGGAAGCCGGTGGCAACTTCGTTGAGCGCTTCGCCGGTTCCGACGCCGAGATAGATCCGCCCTGGGTAGAGAACGCCAAGGGTGGCAAAGGCCTGCGCGAGAACGGCCGGGTTGTAGCGGAAGGTCGGCGTCATGACGCTCGTGCCGATCTGAATCGTGCTGGTTCGCTCGCCGACCGCCGCAATCCATGCGAGCGAGAACGGCGCATGCCCGCCCGTGTTCCGCCATGGCTGGAAGTGGTCGCTGACGGCGACGCTCTCGAACCCGTGGCCTTCCGCTGCAACAGCGATTTCAACGAGTTCGCGGGGGTGGAATTGCTCCGCCGATGCCTTGTATCCGAGTTTGAGGGTCACCAGCCAATTCTCGCATCTCGCGAGCGCTCGATTGGACGCAGGGCTAGTCGAAGGCGGGCCAGTCGAAGGCTGGCTAGTCGAAGGCGGGCTAGTCGAAGGAAGGCGAGGCGAGAAACTCCGATACGGCCGTCGGCACGTATGGGCTGACATCCCCGCCGAGCGCAGCAACCTGGCGCACGAGCGAACTCGAGACGTGCGCGTGGGCTGGATCGGGCAACATGAACACGGTCTCGACGCCGGCGAGATCGCGGTTGACGATGGCCATCGGGGTCTCGTACGCGACATCCACTTCAGAACGGATGCCCTTCACGATGACCGTCGCACCGACCTCGGTGCAGTAGTCGACGAGGAGACCGACGCTCCAACTGGTGACAGTGATCGACGCAGGGAGCCCAGCATCCCGAATCGCCTGTTCGATGAGGGCAACACGCTGAGCGATCGGAAGCATGGCGGTTTTGCTCGGGTTGTGCACCACGAGCACGTGCACCCGATCGAAGATGCCAGCCGCACGCCCGATGACATCGAGGTGGCCCAAAGTGACAGGGTCAAAGGACCCAGGAACGACAGCGATCCTGCTCATGACTTCACGATAGTCCCTCAGCGTTACCGGTTCGTGACAATGAGTGCCGGAATCGTGGCGCGCGGGGTCGGCTCAGTTCTTGGCGAGAAACGCCTCGGCTGCCGCATCGAGCCGTCGATCGAGGGCTTCCCGCAGCGCCGGCTGGCTGTCAAGGCCCGGGTCAACCTCGAGTATGGCTGCGGCGAGGTCTCGGGCCTCGGAGATCAGCTGGGCATCCTTAACGACGCGCAACAGCCGCAGACTCGAACGCCCACCCGACTGCACTCGGCCGAGCACGTCACCCTCCTGCCGCAACTCCAGATCGCGTTGAGCGAGTTCGAAACCATCGAGGGTGGATGCCACGACCTCAACCCGCTCGCGGGCGAGCGTGTCACCCTGCGCCGCGGT
>JBGSTT010000227.1:0-6963 GCA_041736385.1 Rhodoglobus sp.
GTTCTGCCACTACACGATCTTGGAACGCGGCGGCATGATCGTCGAGGACGCACGCACCGACGAACGATTCCGGGACAACCCGCTGGTAACCGGTGATCCGCATATCCGTTTCTACGCTGGATTTCCGGTGGACTCCCCAGATGGCGAACGTATCGGCGCACTGTGCGTCTTCGACTCGGCACCTCGACGAATGGAGGAGTTCGATGTTTCTTTGCTCAGAGAGTTGGCACACCTTGTTCAAAACGAGCTATGGCGCTACCTCCCGGTCACGGCCAAGCCGGCGGTGCGCCTTCGACGGCGATCAGGCTCGTGGACGGCTCGCCACGCCGGTATGGTTTTTCCGGTGATGCCAGTGGGGTCGGATGCAATCTGATCAGGGAAAGGCGGCTGGTCTCGTTGCCGCCCTGCGCGCATCCGAAGCGCTTCTTTCGTCCGCCCTGGATGCGGTGTCCCAAGGGTCTCTCGTAACGGATTCAGCACGCAATACGATCTACTGCAGTCGCACCTTCAGCGAGCTGACCGGCTACGACATCGCTGACATGATGGGCAAGAACTGCAGCATTCTCCAGGGGCCGGATACCGACCCCGACACCATCGAAGACATTCGTCGAGCAATCACTGCTGGGCGGAGATATCGTGGACGTATTCTGAATTACCGTCGCGACGGAACCAAGTTCTGGAACCATCTCACGATCAACCCGATTCGAAACAGCCGTGGCGAGATCGATTACTTCGTCAGTGAGCAGCGCGACGTTACCGCTGATGTTGAGACGGCACTTCACGTCCAGTCGTCCCATGATGAGGTGACCGGTCTGCCGTCGAGGATTACGACCCTCGGGAGCTTGAACGACATCCTCGATGAAGCCCACGCGACCGGAACCCAAGTGGCGCTCGGCGTGATCGACATCGAAGGGTTCACGGCGATCAATCACGACTTGGGGCGTGTTGTCGGGGATCAGGTGCTGCGCGAAGTCGCTGCACGTCTAAGCTCTCGATCGCGGGCCGAAGATAAGCTCACGAGGTTGGGTGGCGGTCAATTTCTTGTGATCGTGCGCAACCTTGACGGCCGCCCCGGCTCCGTGCGCCTAGAGAAGATCACCACTCACCTCATTGGTGCGTCACTCGAACCGGTCTCAATCCCACAACAACGATCGATCCCGATAACCCTCAACTACGGTTTTTCGGTCTGGCCGCGACACGCTCAAGAGGGCAACGACCTGTAACGAGTGGCGGAAACATCCGTGCGTACCGCTCAAGACCGCATCGCCCCAACGGAGATCGAATAGTTGTTTAGGGGACCTTCGGCACCTGAAACGGCACGTCTAGACAAGCGACCCTGAGGTGGGTTATCCGCCAACGCAGTAAGCACTCAAAGAATGATGCTTACAGATTAGCGAGCGATCTTTCCTGCACCCCAGCCATGTGTGCGACAGCCGCGCTACGCGGCCAGACGGTCGCCGGACCGCGCTCGGCGTGTACCAGCCACGCCTGAAATACCATACTGAAGCCGCCCTCTACCATCGCCCAGATAGAAAGAGTGACGTTCTTTGAAGAACGAACACGCGACACAGACGTAGAAGTTCGCCGTAGTCTCAACTGCTGCACCACATTCTGTGCATTCGAACATTGTTTCTCCCCCTGACATTGAGCTTCCTCGTCGCGGAAAGCGTCCGTCTGAGATGAATAGTGCGGCATACGGGTGCTCAGTTCAACTAGGCGGCGGGTCGCCGCTTCGTTTATCGAACATCGGTGTTCACCCTCCAAACGCGGGTTCGGCGAAAGGGGCTTCACCCTGACCGACTCCTCGCGGCCGGCGTGCACCGTGAAGCAACTGATCACTGGGCCGATCGGAGCTGCGCGCAAGTCACCTTCGCGACTCGGGGAGCGACCAGTCGCGGGACTCAAGACTCTAGGGCGTCGCTTGGCAGGGTGAGAGCATCGATCCAGACGCTCGCGTGCGTTCGCGCTTCGAGGGCAAGGAGGAATGCCATGGGGGATACGAATACAACATGATGGGCTGGGGCTGGCTCATCAGGCATGCGATCGTGGTGCTGGCGGCCGTTGCAGTCATTGTCGCTCTTCGTCTGATCCTGGGGGGACCGGGGGGATGAATGATCCGCCGGTGGCCGCCGCGTCACGCTTCTTCGGTCGCCGCCGAAACAGGTTGACGCGCTGATCCACGGCGATAGAGTGGCGCGGAGCGCGAATTCGCTCCATTTCGTAGGACCGATCCCACATCGTGGAGTCACGTCATGAGTACAGCCACCTCGACTCCCGCGTCCGACGGCCGGACTCTAGGAATTGTCGGCCTCGTTCTCGCATTCATCTTCTCGCCCGCGGGCTTGATCGTCAGCGTCATCGCCCGCAGCCGATCGAAGGGGGCGGGAGCGCAGAACACTCCGGCGACCGTTGGTCTCGTGTTGAGCATTATCTTCCTGGTGCTCACGGTGCTGAGTTGGACCGTCCTGATTGCAACGGGTGCCCTCGCGTACTTCTTGAACCCTCAGGGCTGAACAACCGAGCGCATCGTCTGTTCAGGCATGCGCGCGTCGAAGCGCCACTACAACTTAAGCTCCGCTGTTAATGCGTGCTGGCGGCTCGATGGCGCCGTGTCTGTACTCACGTGTGGTCGACGGTGGGATCTTCCTCTCATTGACGATCACTTCCGTCTCGCCGCTGCGACCAATGGCGCCTGGGGGGAGACCTCGGCTGGAACGATCGAACCCATACCGCCCGTAATTTGCTTGGGACGCAGCATCCCAGCGCACGAGACGGGAGGGAGGGATAGCACCATGAAGCACGAACTACGTTCAGGATGCCCGATCGCTGCGTCTCTCGACATCCTCGGGGATTGGTGGACGTTGGTGATCCTTCGTGACATGCTGATCGGCGGCAGCAGCCGGTTCTCGGAATTCGCAGTCGATGAATCGATCGCCTAAAACATTTCCGCCGACCGGCTTCACCGGCTCGTCGAGGGCGGACTCATCAAGAGGTCCGCGGATCCCGGGGACGGCCGGAAGATGATCTACCGACCTCTGGCTCCGGCGATCGCGGTGAAGAGGATCGTGCCAACGTGCCAAGCGAAGTAGGCCGTCCACTTCTGAGCCGGTGGGATGTCGCTGGTCAGGAGCGGCCGCACAAATGTGCGACCGCCCACCACGAGATGCATGAGCACCGCGCCGATTGACACGACGGCTGCCGCTCAGGCGAGGAACTCGTTCACCCTGGTAGGGTCCTACGCTGCAGTAGTTACTGAACCGACCGCCGCGCGATAGGCATACGTTGCACCGATCGGAGCTCCGATGGTGCGAGCGACGTGGGCAATCATCCACATGGCTGGGTTCCTGGTGATGTCGGCGTCGCTCAGGGTGCCCTACCAGAAGAGAATGTTCAACGGCAGATTCACTACCGACGTAATACCGTAGGCAACGATCAGGCCGATCAGTGCCGCACGCCACATTCCGCGAGTGCTCGAGCCTTTCTCCGAGCGCCGGAGCATGGCGATCGTTCCTATGAACGCTGGGAGGCTCGTTACGAACACCGGGACCAGCAGAAACTGGAAGTGGTCCGCAAACCACCGTTCGAAGACGCTTGGGTCGCTCAGGATAAAGAACGAGCCGAGCCCGAACCCGATGGTGAGCATGACGCCGACGAATGCGGCACTTCCGATAGCTGCTACGGCCTTCATGGATTGTTCCTCTTTCCAGGTGCTAGTACTTGGTAGTCTCTTGCGTTCTGCTAGTTACATACCGGATGCCCGGGCCGTCGCATGGCCAGGCTGCAGCACCAGCCTCTATGTCATGTCGGTCAGATTCGGGAACGCGTCTGCCATTGCCTGTTGTTGCGCCATGATTTCCTCGGCCGCGGGGCCGATCTCGCCCGACGGATCGAGAGGCAAGCTGATTTCCTGTCACACAAACCCCAGCACGTAGCTGTCGAGGATCGGTATCGCGTGCCCGGTCAGTGGCATCGAAAGCCCGCAGCGGTGAAACAGCCGATGACCAAATCTAGGTGGCTGAGAGTCGCGGGGCCCGGTGAGGTACAGGCCTTGATCCCGATGGCCCACGGATGCCGGGCAAGCACCCTGCGAGTCGAATCTGCTCTCGTTTGTCCGGGCTGGCGCCATTATCGCTTTGGTGGGGATGGCCCTCGCGATGCTGATGACGGGTCATCAACCCGACCAGCTCGGCGACTATCAGGCGCTCATGGACCAGTCGATTGTTGCCTCTTCCGGAATCATTCTCGTCGCTGGAGCGGGACGCCGAATAGTCCGATCCGAATCGCACGCAGGTTAGCGATCTAGTGTGGTTATCGGATGCGCCGGGGCACGGCGATCCTCAATTGCCGGGAGGCGACCATGCAGGTCATCGTAAACACCGATCACAACATCACTCTCACCGAGAACCAGATCGGCGAAATGGAGTCGCTGGTGGAATCCTCGCTCGGCCATTTCACCTCGCACCTCAGCAGAGTGGAGGTGCACCTTACCGACGGGAGCGCCGGACGCAGCACTGGCGATGACATTCGCTGTCGACTCGAGGCTCGCCCCGAGGGTCGAGGCCCTGAGTTCGTAACGGACACGGCCGCGTCGGTCGACGCAGCCGTCGGTGGGGCGCTCAGAAAGATGCATCACGTACTCGACACCACCTTCGGCAAGCTCGACCAGCACAAGGGCGGCAGCTCGATGGGTGGGGTCGAGCCCCGCTAGCCCGCCGCGACCGACTCGAGCAACCCTTCGAGGCGGGGGTAGCTCGTTTCCATAACGCCGATACGGGACCTTCTGCTCTACTCTCCGGCCCCGCCCATAGCGTTGGCTGATGGTCAGTAGCCGTGAGCGAGCCAACTTCCAAATCTGGAGGTCGGCGCACGGCCGATGGCGGGAGACACGGTATGAAGGCATCGCAATTCATCGGGAGTGAAGACCACGCTGAAACGGGTGGTCCCGTGACGGAGACCACCACCACCCAGTCGGGCGCACCGGTGGCAAGCAACGAATTCTCCCTCACGACAGGGCCGGACGGCGTCGCTGCGCTGCACGACCGATATCTGGCGGAAAAACTGGCCTCGTTCAACCGTGAGCGCGTCCCGGAGCGTAACCCGCACGCGAAGGGCGGGGGCGCATTCGGTGAGTTCGAGGTCACAGAAGACGTGTCGAAGTACACCCGCGCGGCCGTGTTCCAGCCGGGGGCAAAGAGCGAAGTGCTGCAACGCAACTCTTCCGTTGCCGGGGAGCAGGGATCTCCAGACACTTGGCGCGATGTGCGCGGCTTCGCGTTGCGCTTCTACACGACAGAAGGCAACTACGACATTGTCGGCAACAACACTCCGGTGTTCTTCATTCGCGACGGCATGAAGTTCCCCGACTTCATCCACTCACAGAAGCGCCTCGGAGGTTCGGGGCTGCGCGATGCGGACATGCAGTGGGACTTTTGGACGCTGTCTCCGGAGTCGGCCCACCAGGTGACCTACCTCATGGGCGACCGCGGCCTTTCCCGCTCATGGCGTGAGCTGAACGGCTACGGCTCACACACCTACCAGTGGATCAACGCTGAGGGCGTGCGCTACTGGGTGCAGTACCACTTCAAGTCGCGTCAGGGCGTGCACAACATCACCGCCAAGGAGGCCGAAAAGATCGCCGGCGTTGACGCCGATTACTACCGCCGCGACTTGCACGATGCCATCGAGCGCGGCGAGTTCCCCACGTGGGATGTCTTCGTGCAGGTCATGCATTACGAGGAGGCGAAGACCTATCGTTTCAACCCTTTCGACATTACGAAGGTCTGGCCGCACGCTGACTATCCGCTGGTGAAGGTCGGCCACTACACGCTCAACCGCAACCCGGAGAACTTTTTCGCCCAGATCGAACAGGCCGCGTTCTCACCATCGAACCTCGTGCCCGGCATCGACATCAGCCCCGACAAGATGCTCATGGCCCGGGTGTTCTCCTACCCGGACGCGCAGCGTGCTCGCATTGGCGCGAACTACAACCAGCTCCCAGTGAATCAGCCCCACGCTGCCGAAGTGCGCAACTATGAGCACGAGGGCCACATGCGTTACCAGTTCAGCGATGCCACGGCGCCCACGCACGCGCCGAACTCGTACGGCGGACCCCTCGGTGACCCGGCCAGCGCAGGCGAAGGAGGCTGGGAGACCGACGGTGCGTTGGTGCGTGCAGCACAGACCTTGCACTCGGAGGACGACGACTTCGGGCAGGCCGGAACGCTGTACCGCGAGGTGTTCGACGACGCCTCGAAGGAGCGCTTCCTGGGCACCCTCGTCGGACAGTACGGCTTGCTGACCGCCGACCGCATCAAGGAGCGCTTCCTCTGGTACTGGACGAGCGTGGATGCCGGCCTCGGCGCCAAGCTGCGGTCCGAACTCACCACCGTAAGTTAGCGCCCCGATCACCATGTCGACACCCGCGCGCGGCCGCTCGACGAATGCCTCCGGGTGGTCGGCGTGGCGGGTGGTTATCGCCTTCGGCGTGGTGAGTCTCGCGGTCGACCTGGTGGCCGACGGCGCGCGCTCCATCGCGGGACCACTGCTCGGGCAGCTCGGAGCGAACGCGCTCACCGTCGGGCTCGTCACCGGCGGGTCGGAAGCGCTCGGTTTCATCCTCCGCCTCATTTCCGGTCCGGCAGTCGACCGCAGTAGACGGTACTGGGGATGGGCGATCACCGGCTACGCCCTTACCGGGCTAAGCGTGCCACTGCTCGCCATCACGCCGTTCCTCGGCATGCTCGGACTCGGCGTCGCCGCATCCCTCATCATCATCGAGCGCATCGGCAAGGCGGTGCGCAGCCCGGCCAAAACGGTGCTGTTGGCCTTTCCGGCCAGCGCCGTGGGCCGTGGTCGCGGGTTCGCGGTGCACAAGACTCTCGACCAAGTCGGTGCATTAAGCGGACCGCTCCTCGTCGCCGCGATCATCGCCGGCACGGGTGCGCTTTGGCCGGCGTTCGCCGC
>JBGSTT010000238.1:0-8278 GCA_041736385.1 Rhodoglobus sp.
GCGCAGGCGAGCCACGATCTCATGATCGGCCGCCGAAGGGGCGTCCGAGGTCGCGGCCGATCCGTCCCGCAGCGGCTCCCCTGCGACGGGAATGTTGTCCTTAATCGCGACGGGCACGCCGGCGAGCGGAAGCGTTGCTCGATCGGCACGAGCATCCACTGCAGCGGCCTCGACAAGCGCTTTCTCGGAGCGCACCAACTGGAAGGCGCCAACGTCGTCAGATTCGATGCGGAGAAGGGCGGCTCGGGTCGCGTCAACGGCAGTACTCGTGCCAGCGCGCACATCGGCGGCAAGCTCCACTGCGGTGGGGAGGGGCGATGCAGAGGAGGACGTCATGACCTCATGATAGAACCGCGATCAGCCGTTCTGCTCGTCGCGCCAGGCGAGCCACGGGCGCACCTTCGCGTCGTCGTAGAGCGGACCTTCGATGCCCACTGTGAAGAGGGTCACGCCCAGCTCGCGCAGGGCATCCGCGTGGGTGAGCTTCTTGTCTGGCTGCTCGTTCGAGAGCTCGATCTCGCTGATGTCGCGGCCGACGGCGTCGCAGTGTTCCTGGAGGATGCCGATCTTGCGCGGCAGGTCATCCGGGCTCACGAAGTTGTGCCAGATGTCGGCGTGCTTCGCCACGAGGCGCAGGGTCTTCTTCTCTCCCGCGCCACCGATCAGAACCGGGATGTCGCGCAGTGGCGCCGGGTTGAGCTTGGCCCACCGCGTCTCGATGCGAGGCAGGGCCTCGGCGAGATCATCCAGTCGGCTGCCGACCGTGCCGAACTCGTAGCCGTACTCGTCGTAGTCGCGCTCGAACCACCCAGACCCGGTGCCGAAGATGAAGCGACCACCGCTGATGTGGTCGATCGTGCGGGCCATGTCGGCCTGCAGGTCGGCGTTGCGGTAACTGTTGCAGTTGACCAGCGCGCCGAACTCGACGCGGCTGGTGAGTTCGGCCCACGAGGCCAGCTCGGTCCACGACTCATAGTGCAGCCCGTCGCGGTCGCCGTAGAGCGGGAAGAAGTGATCCCAGTTGAACAGGATGTCGACGCCCATGTCTTCGTAGCGACGCACGGCATCCCTGATCTCGGGGTAGAGGGCGTGCTGGGGCTGGAGTTGAACACCGATACGAACTGGGCGAGAGGTCATGCTTCCACGTTACCGCCGTTCAGCGACCCTACCGCCCGAGAAGCTTCTGCAGGCTCGCGAGCTCTTCTTCGGAGGGGCCGCCAGCCTTGCTGCCAAGGCCGAAGCCTGAACCGGATGCCGCCGGCGTGCCCGATGCGCCGGTTGCGAGCGCGGCGTTCTCGGCCGCGCGCTTGGCGGGGTTGCCAGACCGCGAACCCTTCTTCTTCTGCTGCTGGGGTTTTCCCCCGCCAAACTTCGCGCCGGGAATCGGACCCATGCCAGGCACTTGCGGCACGCCGCCCTTGGCGACCGTTTTCATCATCTTCGCCGCCTGCTCGAAGCGATTCACGAGCGCATTGACCTCAGTCACCGTCATTCCAGAGCCGTTCGCGATACGCAGACGACGCGAGCCGTTGAGCACCTTGGGCTGGCGACGTTCTTGCAGTGTCATCGAGCGGATGATGGCCTCGGTGCGCGTGATCTCGCGCTCGTCGAAGTTGTCGAGTTGCTCGCGCATGCCGCGCCCGCCCGGCAGCATCCCGAGCATGCTCTTGATCGAGCCCATGTTCTTGAGCTGCTGCATCTGATCGAGAAAGTCTTCGAGCGTGAAGGAATCGGTCGCAAACTTCTCGGCGGTCTTGCGGGCATCCTCTTCATCGAAGGTCTTCTGTGCCTGCTCGATGAGCGTGAGGATGTCGCCGAGGTCGAGGATGCGACTCGCCATGCGATCGGGGTAGAACGGTTCGAAGTCGTCGAGTCCCTCACCAGTTGAGGCGAAGAGGATGGGGCGGCCGGTGACACTCGCAACTGAGAGCGCGGCGCCACCGCGGGCATCCCCGTCAAGTTTCGACAGCACAACACCGGTGAAGTCGACGCCCTCCTGGAAGGCGCGGGCGGTCGTGACAGCGTCTTGGCCGATCATCGCGTCGATGACAAAGAGCACCTCGTCAGGGTCGACAGCCTTGCGGATGTTCGCGGCCTGCTTCATCATCTCGGCATCGACACCGAGGCGGCCGGCTGTGTCGACGATGACGACGTCGTACTGCTTGCTCTTCGCGTGCTTGATGGCGTCCTTCGCGACGCGCACAGGATCGCCCTTGCCGTTGCCGGGCTCTGGAGCGAACACCGGCACCCCGGCCTGCTCGCCGACGACCTGCAACTGGGTGACCGCGTTCGGGCGCTGGAGGTCTGCGGCAACGAGCACCGGCGTATGACCTTCGGACTTCAGCCACTTCGCGAGCTTACCAGCGAGCGTCGTCTTGCCAGCCCCCTGAAGACCGGCAAGCATGATGACGGTCGGCGGTTGCTTCGCGAACTGGATGCGACGGGCTTCGCCCCCAAGGATCGTGATCAGTTCGTCGTTCACGATCTGCACGACCTGCTGCGCTGGGTTCAGCGCCTTCGAGACCTCGTCGCCGAGGGCGCGCTCGCGAACCCGACCGGTGAATTCCTTGACCACCTCGAGCGCGACGTCAGCATCGAGCAGGGCGCGACGGATCTCGCGAACGGTGCCGTCGACATCCGCCGGGCTGAGCTTGCCTTTGCCGCGGAGGTTCTTGAAGGTATCGGCGAGCCGATCAGTTAGGTTTCCGAAGAGAGCCATGGTGGGGCCAGTTTAACTGCTCCTCAGTCGTGAGAGCGTCGCGATGGGATTGCACAGCTCGACGTGCACGAGAGAGCTAGCTAATCTAGCTAGATGATCATGATGAACGTGCATCAGGCGAAGAGTCAGCTGTCGAAGCTGTTGGATGCGGCCGAGCGCGGCGAAGACGTGATCATCACCCGGCGCGGCAATCAGTTTCGCCTCGTCAAGGCAGAGGTTGCCGATCGTCCGAACCTTTTTGGTTCGATGAAGCATCTGTTTCCGGATGGGTGGATTGAAGCGTACGAGAAGGCCGAGCAGGAGTTCAACGAGGAACTCGACGCGATACTTGATGAGCCGATCTTCCCGGAGGACGACCGGTGACCCTGCTGCTCGATTCGAATGCGCTGCTCTGGCTCATGGCGGGCGACTCCGCGCTTGGACCGCACGCGCGCGGGCAGATAGAGCGGGAAACGCGGCTATGCGTATCCGACATGAGCTTGTTCGAGATCGCGATCAAGGCTGCGAGAGGAAAAATTCAGTCACCGCGCGGACTTGGTGATGTGACCACGCAATTAGGAATCGAACGCATCGGCGTCGGAGACAACTATCTCGATGCCATGCGCGAGCTACCCTTTCACCACAACGACCCGTTCGACCGCTACCTCATCGCACAGTCCCTCGTGGACGGGATCCCGATCGTGACTGCCGACCGGAGGTTCGTGGAATATGGCGCGCGCGTAATCAACGCACGCGAGTAGCGTTGGGGGCGTGCCCCTCATTCTTCCGTTCGACGGTGTCAGCCCAACCGTTGCCGCGACCGCGTGGATCGCGCCGAACGCGACGCTGGTCGGGCGCGTGAGCCTCGGCGAGCGTGCGAGCGTGTTCTACGGCGCCGTACTCCGCGGCGACATGGACTCGATCACGATCGGCGACGACACGAACTTGCAGGACAACGTGACGGTACACACCGACACGGGGGTCCCGACCGTGATCGGCGCTCGAGTGAGCGCGGGCCACGCCGCCGTGCTGCACGGCTGCACCGTCGAAGACGACTGCCTGATCGGGATGTCGGCCACGCTCCTGAACGGGGTCGTCGTCGGCAGGGGGTCGCTAATCGCGGCCGGCTCGGTCGTGCTCGATGGCACGATCATCCCGCCCCGATCGCTGGTGGCTGGCGTACCGGCGAGAGTGCGTCGGCAGACCACCGACGAGGAGTTTGCGAAGATCCAGCGCAACTATCGCAGCTATCTTGAGCTCAGCGCGGCGCACCGGATAGCGACCGACTGAGCCCCTAGACGCGCCTGAGCCGCTAGACGCGACTGAGCCGCTAGACGCGACTGAGCCGCTACACCGCAGCGACCCGTAGCCAGAGGATCCCCAGCAGCGGCAGGATCGCGATGACCATCGTGATCACGGCGAGAACGCGAAAGCGGCCACGCACGAGGTTGACGACGGCGGTAACTAAGGCGGCCACGAGCACGAGCGCGGCAATGATGAAGACCACCTCGAATGGCAGCGCCCCCGAGCCGCTCCCGTCGAGAGCAGCACCGATGCCGGTGACGAACGCCCAGCACAGCGTGACAAAGCCAAGAATCGCGGCGACGAGCGGTGCCACTCCCCAGAAAGTCTTCATGTCAGTCAACCTACAAGACCCTGCACGAAAACATGGGGGGTGAAGCCGGTCAGGTCACCGATACCCTCGCCTTGGCCAACGAGCTTGATCGGGATGCCCGTCTTCTCCTGCACCGCAAGCACGAAGCCGCCCTTGGCTGAACCGTCGAGCTTCGTGATGACAAGCCCCGTGACACCGGCGTGCTCGATAAAGGCTTCGGCCTGAGCTAGACCGTTCTGACCCGTGGTCGCGTCGAGCACCAGCAACACTTCAGATATCTCGGTCTGCTTCTCGATGACGCGACGAATCTTGCCGAGCTCGTCCATGAGGCCGCTCTTGGTCTGCAGCCGACCGGCGGTGTCGATGATGGCGATATCGATCCCTTCGCGCTGCGCCCGCTCGACGGTCTGGAAGGCGACGGATGCCGGATCCTGACCCTGCTGCTGCGGACGCACAATCTCGGCTCCCCCGCGCTCGGCCCACGTCGCCAATTGCTCAACAGCAGCGGCCCGAAACGTGTCGGCCGCTCCCACGACGACCGTGCGCCCATAGCCGGTCAGGAACTTCGCAAACTTGCCAATCGTCGTGGTCTTGCCCACACCGTTAACACCGACGACGAGCACGACCGCTGGACGAGCCGTTAGACGCAGCGTTGGGTCGAGGCGGGCGAGGCGTTCCTCGAGAGTCTCGCGGAGCATCCGCCGCAGGTCAGCCGGATCGGTCGTGCGGTACTTGGCGACGCTGGCCCGCAACTCATCGACGACGGAGTCCGTGATGTCTGGCCCAAAGTCAGCCGAAATGAGCGCGTCTTCGAGTTGCTCCCAGGTGTCGTCATCGATCGTCGCGCGAGCAAACATGCCCTTGAGCGCGCTGGAGAGCGACCACGATGCCATTCGCCAATGCTAGAGCGTGATACTCAGGTTCTCGCGAGCGCGTCGATGTCTTCGCGGAACTCTTGTGCGACCACCGACGAGACCGTCGCGCGGGTTTTGGCAATCGCTGCGAGGTAGTCGTCAGTTGATGGGCCAACGATCGTCGAACTCGCATCGGAGCCGTCGCTGAATACGGCTTGCTCAAGCGCGGACTGTGAGGCGGTACGGGCTGCAAACTCGATGTCCGCCGGCGAATAGCCGTCAGAGTTGCCAACAATCTGAGCGAAGTCCACGGTGGCGCGAACCGATTCCGGGATGTACCGCAACCAGATGGCTTCGCGAGCCGCCGCATCCGGTAGGCCGATCGGGATGACGTAGTCGAAGCGCCCGTGGCGCAGGAACGCCGAATCGAGGGCGCGGATGAAGTTCGTCGCACAGATCAGCAGGCGACCCGGCGAGTCGCGGAACGCTGGGATGATCTTGAGCAGCTCGTTCGTCACGCCCTGCATCGCCGATGGCGGCTCGCCACCGCGCTGGGCGGCAATCTCCTCGACCTCGTCGATGAAGACAACAACGTGGTCGAGATCCGCGATGTTTAGGAACGTCTCGCGCAATCCCCCGGCCAAGCCTTGGGGACCTTGCGCCAGTCGAGACGGGAACACCTCGACAAACGGCCATTGCAGTCTGGATGCCACGGCTTTCGCGAACGTGGTCTTGCCGGTGCCAGGAGGGCCAAACAACACGATCGAGCGTGGCGGGAACACTCCAAACTGTTCGGCCAGGGCCGGATCCGCGAGCGGCAGCACCAAACGACGCTCGAGCAGTTCCTTCTCGGCCTGCATGCCGGCGATGGAGCCCCAGAGGTCCCTCGGCAGAATGCGCCCACCAAGGTCACGAAGCACGGACATCTCGCGCTGCTTCACCGGGATCTCTCGCTCGAAGTAGCTGAGGTGCGCACGATCCTGAAACCCGGCCTTGACGAGGGCACCGATCTGCCGCTGCTCGTCCGGTACCAGGATCGATAGTTTCGTCAGACCTTGCGGCGCCATGCGCTGCTCGAGCGCCGCCAACATCGAGCCGGCAATGCCTTGGCCGCGCTCAGAAGCAGTGACCGAAAGAAACACGATCCAACCCTGGTCGTGCGCCGCCCGGGCGACCGCTGCCCCGAGCACCTCTTCGCCGTTTACCGCAATAATCGCGTGGTCTTTCTCGCAAGACGCGAGCACTTCGGCGAGCGCGTAGACCGGCTCGACCCCTTCGACGCGGATTTCATCCCAGAGCCGCAGGATCGCATCCATGTCTGAGGGTTGATAGTCGCGGAGGCGCAGGTTACTCATGGCCAATCTTCGCAGCCCGATGCTGAGTAGTGACTCGATTGTGCTGCGAAGAAACGGCAGTTCTTGCCGTTACTGGAAGTCTTGGTACACGCCAACGTATGGGCCAATCAGCCCGAAGATCGGGTCGATCCCATCTGAGCCAGCGATCTCGCCGGTCGCGACCGTGTTCACTGTCACATACAGGCCCCCTTCCGGGGACTCGTAGCGAAGCGCGTTATCAAACGAGTCGCTCAGCGTGAATCCGTCGGCGACAAGCGCATCAGTGGCGTCGGTGGTCGCCGCACCGGGGAGCCAGGCCCACTGGGCGACCTTGCCCTGAGACGTGAACTCGTAGACGCAGCCGGCGTCAAGTACTTCTGGAACGATACTCGCCGCCGTGTAATCCGAAGTGGCAAGTCGCGTGGCCTCCTGGCCTGGGCTGACGATGGCATCCAACTCGGCTGAACACGCCGCACCTTCCCCGTTTTCGTTCGGGGCCGAGGTTTCGGTGGACTCCGCGGCGGCAGACTCCCCAGCGGCCGGATCGCCGCCAGAAGCAGGGTCGGCGGCGGGAGCCGAACATCCGGCGAGCACCAAGGATAGGGCAATACCGACGCCTGCAAGAAGTGGGCGGTAGGTGGTGAAACTCATGTCAACTCGCTCTCGAATCGGTCGCGCGATCACCGACACGCTGACCGACGACCGCGCTGATACCGTCAGAGCGCATGCTCACACCGTACAGCGCATCGGCGATTTCCATCGTGCGTTTTTGGTGGGTGATGACGATGAGCTGGGATGTCTTTCGCAAGTCCTCAAAGATTGTGAGCAACCGCCCGAGGTTGGCGTCATCGAGCGCCGCTTCGACCTCGTCCATGATGTAGAACGGGCTCGGCCGCGCCTTGAAGATCGCGATGAGGAGCGCCACAGCCGCAAGCGACCGCTCGCCACCGCTGAGAAGCGAGAGCCGCTCAATCTTCTTGCCTGCTGGTTTGACCGTGACCTCGATGCCGGTCGTGAGCATGTTCTCCGGGTCGGTGAGGTGGATACTGCCGGTGCCACCGGGAAACAGGATCGGAAAGACCTCGTGGAACGCGGCCTTGGTGTCTTCGAAGGCGCTGCCGAAGATGTCCTGCATCTTCTCGTCGATTTCATCGATGATGGTGAGCAGATCCTTGCGTGTGTTCGTGAGGTCGCTCAGTTGATCGGTGAGGAATTTGTGCCGCTGTTCGAGGGCCGCGAACTCCTCGAGGGCGAGCGGGTTGACGCGACCCAACTGAGCGAGCTTTCGTTCGGCATCACCGAGCCGTGCCCGTTGTTCTGCGCGGTCAAAGCGTTGCGGCTCAGCGTCGGCGTTCTGGCCCGGAATCGGCACCTCTGGACCGTACTCCGCGACCAGCACATCCTCGACGAGTCCAAGCTCTTCCCCCGCGCGTTCGAGCAGCGTCGACAGGTGCAGCTTCTTCTCGTAGCTCTGCATTTCAAGACCCTGCACGGTATCGCTCACCGCGGCCAAGCGGTCGCGCAGGGTGAACTCCTCCCGTCGTAGCGCAGACAGCTCCTCGTTCTGCTGACGGCGCTCAGCCTCACGCGCCGCCAACTCGACGCGGGCTAGCGAAAGCGATCGGTCCACCGAGTCCAGTACGGCAGGCAGGCTTGCAACCACGGCGGATGCCGCGGCGAGGTGCCGCGCCCGAATCACCGTCAACCGTGCCTGCTCCTCGGCCGCCTCCCGATCGGCAAGCAGTTGGGCCGCGAGCGACTCTGCGCGGGCGCGCTC
>JBGSTT010000246.1:0-2038 GCA_041736385.1 Rhodoglobus sp.
CAACTGGATCGCCCACCACCGCAAGTTCCGCGTCATCACCGCCCACGACGGCCCGTTCATGCTGCTCAACCTGGCGCTGTTGTTCTTGGTCGCGTTCGTGCCGTTCCCGACGAGTTTGCTCAGCCGCTACGGTGCCGAACCGGCCGCCGTGGTGCTCTACGCCTTCGTCGTCGGGATGCTGTCAGTGCTGCAATACGCGCTGTGGTCGTACGCCTGGGGCCACCACCTCGTCGACCCGGCTGTCGACATCGAGCTGTACCGTCTGAACCGCCGCAATCAAATCGCGACCCCGCTCGTCTTCTGGCTGTCAATCCCAATCGCGATGTTCGTCTCAGCTGCTGCGGCGATGTACTTCTGGTTCGCACTCTTCCCGGTGCAGATGGCGCTCGGCATCTACGACTCGCGGCGGGATCGAGCTATCGAGCGCGACAGGCTCCGTCACAACGACAGGCTCGGTCCAAATCCGGGTTGAATGGCCAGGTAGCTCAAGGTTGGGTTGGTCGTCTCTTACGTTGTTGGACTGGTGGCACGTCGAGGTGCGGAACTGCCCGGAGCATGAACTGATCGAAGTCGGGAACCGTGAAGGCCGCGTAGCCATGGTCGGGGGTGTAGAGCAGTCCCATCTCAATAAGCTCGGCACGTGTCGGTCCGAGCTGTGTCGAGTCCCTCCCAAGCAACCTCGCGACGTCGGCGGCTTTCTGCGGTTCTGGTCCAAGTTGCGCCATCGCGCGCATGTAGGCCGTCTGCAGGGGAGTTGCTCGATCGAGTCTCACGCGAAAGAACGAGCTGTCGAGCTTCGCCTCGTAGGCGTCGCGAGCCAACTCGACATCCTCCCGTTGGATTCTGTTCGCGGTGGCGAGCGTCCAGACCTGATAACCCAGTTCCTGGATGAAGTATGGGTACCCGCGAGTGATCGTCACCGCCAAGTCGACCGCATCCGGATCGAAGATCGCTCCCTCACCGCGCGCGGGTTCAGTGAAGGCCTTGCGCGCTTCTTCCCCTTGGAGTGAGTCGATGCGGGGAAACTTGAACAGTCGCTCTGCGTAGGATTTTGCGTCGCCCGCAAGCTCCGCAATCTGCGGCAGCCCCGCGCCAACGAACGCGACCGGCAGATTCTTCTGCACCGTCTTGTGAACGGATTGGACGAGCGCCTCGAGCTGGGTACTCGTCAAGAATTGAACTTCGTCAACGAGAATCACCACCCCTTTGCCCGCTTCTTGAGCGGCTTCTCCGATGGTGACAAGGACATCCGTCAGATCCATGCCCAAGTCGCCATGGTCTGCGAATCCCTCTGCTGGGGGGACATCCCAAGACATCGACCACGTTCCCTGTTGATCGACAGAGACTGCGAACGAGCTAAGCGCTTGGGCCGCGCGCTGGCCGCGTACTGTCCATCGTGCGCGCGGCGATAGCCGAAGGAGCGCGGACTTCAGCCTAGAGAACATGGTCTGTCGAAAGTGTCGATCGTCGTGCTTGCTCGCCTCAAACTCCACAACCTCCCATCCTTCGGCGATGGCAATCTGAACGAACCGATTCAATAACACCGTCTTCCCGACGCCACGAAGACCGGTCACAATCATGGATTGCTCTGACCTCCCTCGCGCAAGGCGCTTGAGGAGAACCTCAAACGCGGCGGTCTGGTCATCTCGGCCGATCAGTACTTCTGGGGTGGCACCGGCATTCGGAGTGTAGGGATTGTTGAGGTTGTCCACGTCACTACTTTAGCAACTTTATTCCGTTTTATTGTCGACGGATAAAGTTACCTAAACTCCAAAACTTTCACCATCGTCTGATCCGGCAAATCCTCAGCCGAGCTCAGTCAAAGTCCAGGCTGAGCTTCCTGAGCAGCCCGCTCAAGCGCTCTTGGTCGGCCGCGGGTAGTCGCTCGAGCAGCACGGCTTCGGCTGCGAGCAGGGTGCTGATCGCGGCATCCACTCGATCGCGGCCCGTGTCGGTCATGATCACGAGGATGCCGCGGCCGTCGTTCGGGTCGGTGCGGCGTTCGACGAGACCGCGTGAAACGAGACGATCGATGCGG
>JBGSTT010000271.1:0-2178 GCA_041736385.1 Rhodoglobus sp.
AGCCCAGCGCAGTCGTGGGGCACCGCTGGCGACACCCTTGCCGATGACCCCGTGCACCCACCGGTCACCAACGCTGAGACGGTCTTTCACGGTGTCGTGTGGAACGTGGTTCGCGAGCGGTTTGAGCTTGAGGGCGCGACGATCGCTCGCGAGTTCGTCGATCACACCGGTGCTGTCGCGATCCTCGCGATCGACGAGCGTGACCGTGTGTTGCTGATCAAGCAGTACCGTCACCCGATTCGTGCGCGCGACTGGGAGCTGCCCGCCGGGCTCCTGGACGTACTCGGCGAAGCGCCGGTGATCGCTGCGCAGCGCGAACTTGCAGAAGAAGCCGACGTCGAGGCAGAAGACTGGTCGCTGCTGTGCGACTTCGCAAGTTCTCCCGGTGGCAGCAATGAGGCCATTCGGGTCTTTCTTGCTCGCGGGATTCGGGCGACGGCGCACGTTCACGAACGAACAGAAGAGGAGGCAGGCATCGAGGTGCGCTGGGTTCCGCTCGACGACGTTGTGACCGCGATCCTCGAACGGCGGGTGCAAAACTCGATTCTGATCATCGCCGCCCTCACCGCGCACGCCGCACGAAACCGAGGGTGGGATAGCCTCGGCGCTGCGGATTCGCCGTGGCCGCGGCATCCACTCAGTCGTTCTGCGCTCTGAATTCTTTGCCGTGACCATGGAGGCTGGGCGAGCGGAAACGAGTTCGACGCCGCTGCCCGTCGCCGTCGATAAGTTTCTGCGGCACGTCGCGATCGAGCGTGGACTCTCGAAGAACACCCTTGAGGCATACGCGCGAGATTTGAACAGCTACGCCGATTCGCTCGCCCGTCGAGGCATCCAGAGCGTGCAGTCGATCAGTGCTGCGGATGTCTCGGCCTTCGCCAACGAGTTGCGCTCGCGCACCGAGCGACCGCTCGCCGCATCGTCGCTCGCGCGGATGCTGTCATCCGTTCGAGGGCTGCACCGCTTCTTGCTCGATGAGCAGCTGGTGGATGTCGATGTCTCGGCGCAGATCGCGTCACCGAAACTCGCGATGCGATTACCGAAAGCGATCAGCATTGAGCAAATGGCGGCGGTGCTTGCGGCAACCGATGGCGACGAGCCGCAAGCGTTACGTGACAAGGCGCTGCTCGAACTGCTGTACGCGACCGGCGCCCGCATCTCGGAGGCTGTTGCGCTTGACGTCGACGACGTGATTGACGGTGACATCGTTCGGCTACTCGGCAAGGGTGGCAAGCAGCGAATCGTTCCGGTCGGCAGTTATGCCCGATCGGCGATCGAGGCCTATCTCGTGCGCGCGCGCCCAGTATTCTCGGCCCGCAGCATGGCGACACCGGCACTGTTTCTTGGCGCGCGGGGTCAGCGTGTATCGCGTCAGAACGCGTGGCTGATCATTCGCGCGGCGGCAGAACGCGCGCACCTCGGCTTTGAGATCTCTCCCCACAGTTTCCGACACTCCTTCGCCACACATCTGCTCTCCGGCGGGGCCGATGTTCGGGTGGTGCAAGAGCTGCTTGGGCATGCCTCGGTGGCCACCACCCAGATCTACACGCTCGTGACCGCCGACTCACTGCGTGACATGTACACGACGGCGCACCCGCGGGCGCGCTAGGTCAACTTCTCCAGCGTGAGGGTGCCTTCGACGTGGAGCGAGTATGCCCCGTCAACGTCGAAGAGGTATGTCGAGTCAATCGAAATCGGCGCGAATGCGCTGGGTGCCAAATACCTCACCGTGGAGTAACTCTTGCTGGTGCTATCGGGTGAGCAGGGGTTGGGCGCGAGCGAGGTGGCACCGTAGGTCAAATCCAGTACAACCCGAACTGTGCCGGAGTAGAAGCAGACAGTCTCGAAGGTGACGCGGTACCAACCGTCGTCCAAGTCGTGCACCGTGAACAGGTCCATGTCGAAGTCGTCAAGCCCGATTACGGTGGTGTTGTCCCTATCGAAAGGCTGACCGCCTCCTGTCGCGCCAGCGAGGCGGGTACTGCTCGTGATGTCGGGCAGGAGCGGGATCGACGCGAGGCCCACGATTCCGTCGGACCCGGACGGACCGGCAGGGCCGGTGTCCCCGGTTGGACCTGGTGCACCGTCTGTTCCCGTTGACCCTAGTGCCCCGGATGGTCCTGTTGGCCCGGTCGACCCGGCGGAGCTGGTCGCTCCCGTCGCCCCCCGCGCCCCCGC
>JBGSTT010000220.1:0-1888 GCA_041736385.1 Rhodoglobus sp.
TGCCTCGGCCTGCCGAACATCGGCGGCGAAACCTACTTCGACGCGGTCTACCAAGCCAACCCCCTCGTCAACGCGCTCGCGGTCGGGGTGCTGCGGCACGAAGACCTTCATCTGGCCAACGCTCGCGGAGTCGGCAACAAGGTGGTGCTGTTTGGGGCTCGCACCGGCGGGGATGGCATTGGCGGTGCATCCATTCTGGCCAGCGACAGTTTTTCAGAAGGCGGGCCCACCAAACGTCCGGCCGTGCAAGTGGGCGACCCATTCGCCGAGAAGGTACTGATCGAGTGCTGCCTCGAACTGTTCGCTGGCGACCTGGTCGAGGGCATCCAGGATCTGGGTGCTGCCGGCATCAGCTGCGCAACGAGCGAGCTCGCCTCGAACGGCGACGGCGGCATGTTCATCGAACTCGAGAAGGTGTTGCTGCGCGACCCGACGCTGACGGCTGAGGAAATCCTCATGTCGGAGAGCCAAGAGCGCATGATGGCGATCGTCACGCCAGACAAGCTCGCGGGCTTCCTCGCCGTCACCACCAAGTGGGATGTCGAAACGAGCGTGCTCGGCGAGGTCACCGATACCGGCAGGCTCATCATCCACTGGCACGGCGAAGAGATCGTCAACGTTGAGCCGCGCACGGTCGCCGTCGACGGTCCAGTGTATGAGCGACCGGTTGCCTACCCCAGCTGGCTCGATGCGCTGCAGGCGGATGCCGCGGCTCGCCTCCCCCGAGACGGCGACCTGCGCCAACAGCTCCTTGCCCTCCTCGGCTCCCCGAACCTCGCTGACAAGTCGTGGATCACCAACCAGTACGACCGCTACGTGATGGGCAACACCGCCCTGAGCTTTCCGGACGACGGCGGCATGGTGCGCGTCGACGAGGCGAGCGGACTCGGTTTTGCCGTTGCCACCGACGCCAACGGTCGCTACTGCCAGCTCGACCCGTATGTCGGAGCGCAGCTCGCCCTCGCCGAGGCCTACCGCAACGTTGCAGCAACGGGCGCTAGGCCGGTCGCCGTTAGCGACTGTCTCAACTTCGGCAGCCCAGAGAACCCCGAGGTCATGTGGCAGTTCTCGCGCGCGGTCGAGGGTCTCGCCGATGGATGCCTCGCGCTCGAGATCCCCGTTACCGGCGGAAACGTGAGCTTCTACAACCAGACCGGGGATGTACCGATCCACCCGACGCCGGTCGTCGCGGTACTCGGCGTCATCGACGACGTCGCCAAGCGCGTGCCGAGCGGTTGGCAAGACGAGGGCAACAACATCTACTTGCTTGGCGTTACGCGCGATGAGCTCGACGGCTCAGCGTGGGCCGGGACCATTCACGGGCATCTTGGCGGGCATCCGCCGATCGTCGACTTCGGCGCAGAACAGCGTTTGGCGGGGTTCATTGCCACGGGCAACGAGCAGAACATCGTGGCATCCGCCCACGACCTCGCCGACGGTGGGCTCGGGCAGGCGCTCGCAGAGGCGGTCATGCGCTTCGGGATCGGCGCGCGCGTCTGGCTGACCGAGATTCAAGAGCGCGATGCGGTGGATGCCACGACCGCGATGTTCAGCGAATCCTCCGCCCGCATGCTCGTGTCGGTGCCGCGCGAGGATGACGTGCGCTTTCAGGGGCTGTGCGAGGGACGGGCGATCCCGTTCCTGCGCATCGGCGTGACCGATGACAGTGGCACCCTCGAGGTGCAGGACCACTTCACGATTGCGATCGAGGAACTCCGGGCCGTGCACCAAGCTCCGCTCGCGGCCGCCTTCGGCGCCGTCGTCGGGCACTAGGGCAGTCGGGCACTAGGGCAGTCGGGCAGTAGGGCAGTAGGGCAGCACGGCCACCGCCGGGTCAGTCCTCGTCGAGGAGGGCGAGGCGGTCGCTCAGGTAGTCGGCAAGCGGGCG
>JBGSTT010000021.1:0-15973 GCA_041736385.1 Rhodoglobus sp.
ATCCAGATGGTCTCGACTGACCACTGCCCGTTCTGCATGAAGGGCCAGAAAGAGCTCGGGCTCGGCGATTTCTCGAAGATTCCGAACGGCATTGGCTCCGTCGAGCACCGGATGGACTTGCTCTACCAAGGCGTGGTCGACGGGCACCTCTCGCTCGAGCGCTGGGTCGAGATCACCTCGACCACCCCGGCGCGGATGTTTGGGCTGTATGGCAAGAAGGGCGTGATTGCGCCGGGAGCCGATGCCGACATCGTCGTGTACGACCCGAACGGCCACACCTCGATCGGATACGGGGAGGGCAAGACCCACCACATGAACATGGATCACTCGGCATGGGAGGGCTTCGAGATCGACGGGCACGTCGATACCGTGCTCTCGCGTGGCAAAGTTCTTATCGACGGCAACGAGTACCTCGGCACCAAGGGCGACGGTCAATTCGTCAAGCGCGGCCTCTCGCAGTACCTCATCTAGGCGGTGATCGAGCGAAGTCGAGATCGATCTCGGCTCCGCTCGATCACCGTCCACAGAAAGCAGCAGTCATGGAATTCGGAGTCGTTCTCCAAACCAACCCACCGGCATCCCGCACGGTGCATCTCGCCAAGCTCGCAGAACAGTACGGCTTCGAGTACCTGTGGACCTTCGACTCGCATTTGCTGTGGCAAGAGCCGTACGTGATCTACAGCAAGATCCTCGCCGAAACGCACCGCATCATCGTCGGGCCGATGGTGACGAATCCAGCCACTCGCGACTGGACCGTGACGGCATCCACCTTCGCGACGCTGAATGAGCTCTATGGCAATCGCACGATCATCGGAATCGGCCGTGGCGACTCCGCCGTGCGGGTCACCAATGGTGCGCCAACCACGCTCAAAACCCTCCGCGATTCGATCCACGTGATTCGTGAGCTCGCGAACTCCCGCCCGGTCGAGTACAACGGGGCGCAGTTGCAGTTTCCGTGGTCGAAAGGTTCAGAGGTCGAGGTGTGGGTCGCCGCGTATGGTCCGCTTGCGCTCAAGCTCACCGGTGAGGTCGGCGACGGCTTCATCCTGCAGCTGGCCGACCTCGACATCGCCGCGTGGATGATCAAGACGGTTCGGGATGCCGCGGAAGCCGTCGGCCGCGACCCAATGTCGATCAAATTCTGTGTTGCCGCGCCGATGTACGTCGGCGACAACATCGAGCACATGCGCAACCAGACCAGATGGTTCGGCGGAATGGTCGGAAACCACGTGGCAGACATCGTGGCAAAGCACGGTGAAAGTTCGGATGTCCCGAAAGCGCTCACCGACTACATCAAGTTGCGAGAGGGCTACGACTACAACTCGCACGGTAAAGCCAGCAGCGAGCACGTCGACTTCGTCCCAGACGACATCGTTGACCGATTCTGTGTTCTCGGAACGCCAGAGCAGCACATTGACAAGCTGATGGCCCTCAAGGAACTCGGCGTCGATCAGTTCGCTGGCTACCTCCAGCACGACAACAAAGAGGAAACCCTGCGGGTCTACGGCGAGACCATCATGCCAGCGCTCCGCGATCGTGTGACGGCCAAGGCCTGATGCGCAAAGGGGCCGCCGCCGCCTGGGGGATTCTCGGTGTGCTCGCGCTCCTGATTGTCTGGGAACTCTACAAGTTCCTTGGACCGGCAGAAGGGTTCGTCGTCGGTGCTATCGACGGCGAGACCGGCTCCGGAGTTATGTTGCTGCCGCGAACAAATGATCGCGCCATGCCACACATTTGGGACATGGTCGCGCGACTCGGCCAATCCACGAGCGGCGGCAATACTCCTCCGCTCATCGTCCCCGTGATCGCTGCCGCCGCCACGACCCTGGGAATCGCGGCAGTCGGCTGGCTCATCGGCGTTACGGTTGGCGCCATCCTCGGTCTCGTTATGCAGCGTTGGCGCCTTGCGGAGTGGGGACTGCTGCCATGGATCGTCGTCAGCCAAACCGTGCCTCTCATTGCCTTCGCCCCCATCGTCAACAGCATCGGCACTCAGATCGATCGTGGCGGCACCCCTTGGCCCCAGTGGCTTTCCGTCGCCGTCATTGCGTCATATCTGGCGTTCTTCCCGGTTGCCGTCGGAGTGCTTCGCGGGCTTGAAGCGCCAGATCGGATCCACCTCGACCTGATGCGCACCTATGCAGCTGGCTACTGGCCGACGCTCACCCGGCTGCGGCTTCCGGCCGCTGTGCCGTACCTTCTACCCGCCATGAGGCTCGCCGCCGCGAATGCCGTCGTCGGTGCGGTCGTCGCTGAGGTGTCAATCGGCATGAGAGGCGGCATCGGGCGGATGCTCATCCAGCTCGCAGGGCAAGGATCCAGTGATCCTGCTGCACCGTGGGGTCCGACATTCGGCTCGATCGCGCTCGGCCTGGTCGCCGCAGGTTCGGTTGCGCTCATCGGATTCGGGCTCAAGAAGTACCGCAGGGGAGAGGCAACCGTATGACGATCGATGCGAGACTCGCGGTGAGGGCCGCCGGCGTTGGCAAGGTATTCCCGACCAAGGACGGTGAGATCGTTGCGCTCACCGCAGTCGACCTCACGGTCGCCGCGGGCGAGTTCGTGGCACTCATCGGTCCTTCGGGTTGCGGCAAGTCCACCCTGCTGCGCCTGATCGCCGATCTGGACGGTGCATCGAGCGGGACTCTCGAGATCTTCGGTAAGCCTGCGCAGCAGGCGCGTATCGATCAGGACTACGGAATCGCGTTCCAACAGGCAGGCTTGCTTCCGTGGCGCACGGTCAAAGCCAATATCGAGCTGCCACTCGAGTTGCACGGTGTTGCGCGAACTGAGCGCTCGGTGCGCGTCGCAGAACTGGCAGAACTCGTTGGCCTCACTGAGTTCATCGATCGCTACCCCGATCAACTCTCCGGAGGCATGCAACAGCGCGTCGCCATCGCCCGCGCACTGGCAACGCGACCCAGCCTGCTCCTGATGGATGAGCCGTTCGGCGCGCTGGACGAGATGACGCGCGAGTATCTCCAGTCCGAGCTCGCGCGGATTGCTGCCGAGACTCAGGCCGCGGTTGTCTTCGTGACGCACTCGATTCCAGAAGCCGTCTTTCTGGCCGATCGCGTTGTCGTCATGAGTCCGAGACCGGGCCGCATCACCGAGATTCTGCCGATGGGGCTTAGGGGAATGACCGGGGACGCGCTTCGCGAATCGTCAGCCTATTTTGAGCGTGTTACAGCGGTGCGCGAAGCGCTCCACGGTGCTCCAGTCGAACGGGCGAACGAACGATGACGGCCATCTCCACGGGGGTTGAGCGCAAGCTGCCGAGCTGGCTCAAGGTCGTCGCGCCGATCACCGTCGGTGTCATCATTCTGCTGGTTTGGTTTCTGGCGGTTGACGTTTTCGCGGTAGCGCCTCGGGCGCTGCCGAGCCCGGTAGCCGTCGTGAACGAGCTCGTACTGCGCTCGGACATCATTCTGGAAGACATGGGCGTGACGGCGACCAATGCGTTAGTCGGGCTCGCGATCGGCTCCATTGCAGCGATCGTCCTCGCCGCACTCGCTTCGAACCTGCGACCGATAGACGGCATGCTCGCCCCGCTCGTTGCCGCACTCGCGGTTGTGCCCATCGTCGCGTTGACGCCGATCCTCAACACGATGTTCGGCGCGTCCAGCCAGTTCGGCAGGCAGGCTGTTGCCGCCATCGCCGCGTTCGTGCCGGTGTTCGTCAACGTGCTGCGTGGTCTGCGCCAGACGCGACCGGTGCATCGCGACGTGCTGCGGGCATCCGCTGCAACCGGCCTGCAGACTTTCAGACTGCTCACGATGCCGACCGCCCTGCCCTATCTCATGACTGGCTTGCGAATCGCGAGTTCGCTCGCCGTCATCGCAGCCCTCGTTGCTGAATACTTCGGTGGTCCAGCCGACGGAATCGGCACGGCGATCGCAACCTATGCAAAATCGGGCAGAGCCGCCCTTGCGTTCGCCTACGTGGCTGGTGCCATCGGCATCGGTCTCGCCTTTTTCCTTGTCACCTCACTCCTCGAGAGAGCAGTGACAAGGCGAACGCCGGTCTGACCGGCACCCCATCCGCACGATCCAACACGAAAGGAACAGCATGAGACACAGCACTCGACGCGGCTTAGCAGCCGTATCACTTGCCGCCGTTACCGCGATGGCGCTCGCCGCTTGCGCAGCACCGGCAGCCGAGACCGACACCTCCGGCGACTTCGAGCCGATCACGTCAGTCAAGCTCCAGCTCCAGTGGTTGCCGCAGGCACAGTTCGCTGGCTACTACGTTGCACTCGATCAGGGCTACTTCGCTGACGAGGGATTCGACAGCGTCGACATCGTCCCGTCGGGTGGCGACATCGTCCCGCAAGACGCCCTCGTGGCGGGGGACGTCGACTTCGCGATCGCCTGGGTGCCGAAGGTGCTCGGCACCCTTGAGGCAACCGGTGCGGAGCTCACCAACGTCGCGCAGGTCTACCAGAAGTCCGGCACTCTTCAGGTCGCGTTCGCCGGCAACGGTGTGAGCTCGGTCGCAGACTTTGAGGGCAAGCGGATCGGTTCGTGGGGCTTCGGTAACGAGTGGGAGATCTTCGCGGCAATGGCAGCAGACGGGCTGGATGCGTCGAGCGTCTCCATCACAACGCAGGACTTCAGCATGAATGCCCTGCTCGATGGTGACGTCGACTCCGCCCAAGCCATGACCTACAACGAGTGGGCACAGGTGCTCGAAGTGATCAACCCTGCGACGGGTGAGCTTTACCAACCGGAAGACTTCGATGTCGTTGCATACGAAGACACCGACGGTGCCATGTTGCAGGATGCCATCTGGGCTGACACGGCTCGGCTCGAGGATCCGGCATATGCCGACGCGACAGTTCGCTTCCTCAAGGCGATCACGAAAGGCTGGCTCTTCGCTCGCGACAACCCAGAAGAGGCCGCTGCGATCGTGTTCGACGCCGCCACGAATGCTGAGCTAGCCTTCCCCGTCGGTCCGGTCCACCAGTTGTGGCAGATGAACGAGGTCAACAAGCTCATCTGGGGTGGTGGCGACTTCGGTGTGATCAATCAAGCCGCTTGGGACAAGACCGTCGCGGGTGCGCTCGCCGCTGTCAACCAAGACGGACTGAACCTCATTACCGGAAACCCAGCGGCATCCGCATTCTCGAACACCTACATCCAGCAGGCGCTCGCTGAGCTCGCGGATGAGGGTGTCGACGTCGGCGGTTCGTACACGCCGATTGACGTAAAACTCACCGAGGGTGGCCAGTAGCAGCACTCAGCACGCAACGATGATAATGGGAGTGGGGTCGGCTCAGGTCGGCCCCACTTCATCAGCAAAGGACACAACATGAACGACCAGCAGGCCGCCGCAACCCTGTCAGAAGGCCAACTGGCCTACGACCTCGACCGCGCCCACGTCTTTCACTCTTGGTCGGCTCAGGGCACCCTGAATCCGTTTGTGATGGCGGGTGGCGCCGGCAGCACGGTCTGGGACTACGACGGCAATCGGTATCTCGACTTCTCGTCTCAGCTCGTCAACACCAATATGGGTCACCAGCATCCTGCCATCGTCGAGGCGATCAAGACGCAAGCTGACCTTCTAGCAACCGTCGCGCCAGCGACCGCGAACTTGGCGCGCGGCGAAGCAGCCAAGCGCATCATCGCCAAAGCCGACGCGCATTTTGGCAAAGTCTTCTTCACCAACGGCGGCGCGGATGCCATCGAGAACGCCATTCGCATGGCTCGCATCACGACCGGGCGAGACAAAGTGCTCTCGACCTACCGTTCGTACCACGGCAACACTGGCGCCGCAATCGTGGCGACCGGAGACTGGCGGCGCATGCCGAACGAGTATGCACGCGGACACGTGCACTTCTTTGGGCCGTTCGCCTACCGCTCAGAATTCTGGTCGACGAGCCTCGAGCAGGAGAGCGAACGAGCGCTCCACCACCTTGAGCGGGTCATCATCTCTGAGGGGCAAGCCTCGTTTGCGGCGATTCTGCTCGAGACAGTACCCGGCACTGCAGGCGTGCTCGTCCCGCCGCCTGGCTACCTCGAGGGCGTGCGGGCACTGTGCGATAAATACGGAATCATCCTGATCTTCGACGAAGTCATGTGTGGCTTTGGGCGCACCGGCCAATGGTTTGCCTGGCAAGGCTTCAACGTCACCCCGGACCTCGTCGCGTTCGCCAAGGGGGTCAACTCTGGTTACGTTCCTGCCGGTGGTGTGCTCATTTCCGAGTCCATCGCCAACGTCTTCGAAGACCAAGTTTTCCCGGGCGGTCTGACCTACTCCGGGCATCCGCTGGCCATGGCTTCGATCGTCGGCTCGATCGATGCGATGGAGTCAGAGGGAGTCGTCGAGAACGCGCGCACGATCGGTGCTGAGCACTTGGGTCCTGGGCTCGCCGAACTTGCGGCGAAGCATCCGATCATCGGGGACGCTCGCGGACTCGGAGTCTTCTGGGCACTCGACCTGGTGACGGACACCGAGTCGCGGCAGGCGGTTTCCGGAGCCGTGATTCTTCAGCTGAAGAAGGAACTGATGGCGCGCGGGCTGCTGCCGTTCTCGGCCGACAACCGCATTCACGTCGTACCGCCGTGCATCATCACGGCTGACGAGGTGGCTCAAGCGCTTGCGATCTACGACGAGGCGTTCACGGTCGTGGAGGCGACGCTCTAGGCCAGAGCGCGAGGCAACTCAGCGCTGGTTGCGGGGGTTGCGGGAGGCGAGGATCTCCCGCAGCGTCGGCAGCACGCGCTGGTCCTTTGGTCGGTTGGCCGCTTGCTTCGAACGGATGATGTCGGCGAGGGATGCGACGGCGATGCGTATTCCTGCAATCTCGACTTCCATTGCATCGCGACGCAAATCATCAAAACCGTCAGTGCCGTTCGGAACAAACGAGATATCAAGTCTCCCGAACTTGGTCGCGAGGTTCCAGACCGTCGAACTACCGAGCGAGGCCGCGTTGTGCGTGAAGGGCAGGCCGTCCGGCTCATCGCGAGTGTAGACGCGTGCATCTAGGTCGGTGAGGGCCGCAGAAAGCCTGGTGAGATTCGACTCGGTTCGTTCAGGCGTGACATCGACATCTTCAGTTGGGAACGGTGAACCGTTGATGATTGCCGCAAGACCACCGATCAATACGTACCGCACGCCGTGCCTAGCGAGCACCGCGAACAGTGCCTCGAAGTCCTGCTCAGGCAGCATCATTCAACCCGGCGTCCAACCCGGCCTGTCGCAAGGCACGGAACTGTGCGGCCAGTTGAGCGTGTCGGTTCAATCGTTCCTGCGCAGTCAGCGGTAGGTGGCCGCTGGCTTGAATCCAGTCGGAATCGTCGCGCTCGACGAGCATGAAGTCCAGGTCGAGGTTCATGAGCCGCAGCATCCGGATCACGTCATCGAAGCTTGGGGCGGTGACCCCTTTCTCGAGCCGGGCGATCGCCGACTGGGTGGTGCCAGCGAGCTCCGCAAGCTGCGCTTGCGTGAGTCGCGATCGCTTTCGCGCCTCACGAATGAGGTCGTTCCCCATACCCTTCATGCGCCAATCATAGCAGTCGAGCTATATAGCATGAACGCTATGTTGCGAGGGGGCGGTAGCATAACTCTTCGTGCCCCACTTTCTCACGACCCCGTATGCGGTGGCCGTTTTCGACCTCATGCATCGTCCAGGGGAGATGCGTGAGAAGACCCTTGAGGTCACCGAGCCGGAAGGGTACGGAAACGCTGTCATCGGTGTGAGGCCCGGTGCCCATGTGCGCATTGAGGCACGACTTGAGTCTCTGCATGACGGGATTCTGGCCTCTGGCACCGTTGACACCGTGGCTGAGGGCGAATGTGTTCGCTGCCTAGTCGAGGTATCCGTGCCGGTCGAGGTCGAGTTTCAAGAACTTTTCGCGTATTCTTTCGATGAAGCTTTCGACTACACCGTTCAGGACGATCACATCGATCTGGAACCGGTGGTCAGGGATGCGGTCGTGTTGTCACTTCCGTTCCAGCCCGTCTGTCAGGAAGATTGCCTCGGCCTGTGTTCCCAGTGCGGCGTGCGGCTTCTCGACAATCCCGGTCATAAGCACGAGGCGCCCGTTGATCCACGGTGGGCAGCGCTTGAAGGCCTGAGCGAATCCACAGAATCTGAAGAAAAGAGATAGATCATGGCAGTTCCGAAGCGCAAGATGTCGCGGGCATCCACCCGCATGCGCCGCGCACAGTGGAAGGCAACCGCCCCCACCCTCGTCAAGACGATTGAAAACGGCAAGACCGTCTACAGCCTTCCGCACCGCGCGAAGGTCGTGGAGGATTCCGCCGGAACGGCCCTGTACATGGAGTACAAGGGCCGCAAGGTCGCCGACGTCTGAGTCTATGGTTCGCCCTTCGGGCGACACATTCGAGCCGATGTCAATAGAAGCGCTGAACCGTGCGCTCGGGGTTGCCATCGAGCCGTCGCTGCTTCAGCTGGCTTTGACCCATCGGTCGTTCGCGTACGAGCATGGTGGCGTAGCGCACAACGAGCGACTGGAGTTTCTCGGCGACTCGATTCTCGGTCAGGCCGTCACGGTGATGCTGTACACAGAGCATCCTGACGTCGACGAAGGTGAACTGGCCAAGCGCCGGGCGAGCTTGGTTTCGGCGGTCGCGCTGGCCGAAATCGCGCGCACGATCGGGCTGGGTCAACACTTGCGGCTCGGCCGCGGTGAGGAGCAGACCGGTGGCCGCGAGAAGTCGTCGATTCTCGCCGATACCGTCGAAGCGATTATCGGCGCGGCCTACCTGGATCTCGGTGACGAGGAGGCTGGCGCGCTCGTGCTGAGGCTTGTCGGTCCGCTTGTTGCCGATCCGGAACGATTCGGCGCAGCAATGGACCCCAAGACCAGCCTGCAAGAACTCAGCGCCCGACTCGGTAGGGGCTTGCCGAAATACCTCATCGCCGACAGCGGCCCCGATCACTCGAAACGGTTTACCGCAACGGTGGTGGTCGGTGAGGAGTCCATCGCCACCGGCACCGGCACGAGCAAGAAGCATGCCGAGATGGCTGCCGCGCTCGAAGCCTGGACGATCCTCTCGGCCCGGTAATGCTGTGCCGGAGTTACCAGAGGTCGAGGTAGTGCGGGCTGGACTCGCTCCCGCCGTTGACGGCGCGCTCGTGGCATCCGTCACGATCTTCGACGAACGATCTTTGCGTCGCCACGCTGGCCCGAGCGAGGACTTTCTTGATCGCTTGATCGGGCGGCGGATGCTCGGGCCGAAGCGTCGCGGAAAGTTCATGTGGATCCCGCTCTCGCCCGCGCATTCGGAAATTCAGGAGTTAGCCGACGGCGTCCCAGTCGCCCCGGGCCTGTCCGCGGCACCAATAGCGGTAACTCCTGAATTTCCGAATGAGGCGCTCGTGGTGCATCTCGGCATGAGCGGCCAGGTGCTGCTGCGTGGGCCGCACGCCGACGACGCGCTGACGCGGATTCGGCTTGACCTGGAGCATCCAGAGCACGGTGCAGTGCGGCTCAATTTCGTCGATCAGCGCATCTTCGGCTCGATGGCTCTCGACACGCTATTGCCAAGCCATGACCAGCCGAACGAGTTGGTGCCTACGCAAGTCAGTCACATCGCGCGCGACCCGCTCGACGAGCACTTCGACGATGAGCTGTTCATCGCAAGGCTCGCCGCCAAGAGGACCACGATCAAACGCGCCATGCTCGATCAGACGCTCATCAGCGGAATCGGCAACATCTATGCTGACGAGGCGCTGTGGGCTGCGCGCATCCACTACGACCAGCCGACAGCCTCCCTGTCGCGGCAGCGCGTGCGCGCCCTGCTCGCCGAAGTGCGTTCGGTGCTCACGAAGGCGCTCGCTGAGGGCGGAACAAGCTTTGACAGCCAGTACCTCAACGTCAACGGGCAATCAGGGTACTTCTCCCACTCGCTCAACGCCTACGGTCAGCAAGGTAAGCCGTGCGCGCGCTGCGGCCGCCCGATCGTGCGCGAACAATTCATGAACCGCGGCTCGCACTTGTGCCTGCGGTGTCAGCGGTTGCCGCGGCCATGACCCGCTGGGTCGGCAAAGTCACAGTGAAGATCGCTCCGCCAGCAGCAGGAGCGTTCGCTGCCGAGATCGTCCCTCCAAGCCGTTCGACGAGCCGAGCTGCAATCGACAAGCCAAGACCCGTGCCAACCGGGCGGATGTCACGGTAGCGCGCTCGCAATAGCCCGCGTTCAAAGGCGACCTCAAGGTCCTCGTCTGACAGGCCCGGGCCGCCGTCGTGCACTCGCACGATCGCACCAGCACCAGCATCAGCATCAGCCCCAGCCCCAGCCCCAGCCCCAGCCCCAGCCCAGAAGACTTCAACCGACAGCGCAATAGTCGAGCCGGCCGGGGAGACGCGAAGTGCGTTCTCGATGAGACCATCGATAAGTTGACGCACGCGGCGGGCATCGGTGACAGCGGACGCGGTGCCGCTCGCCAATACCGTAACGTCGATCGTCGATGCGCGGCCCGCCCAGGCCGCCGCTGCCTCACGGAGCACCGCCCCGAGGTCGACTGGCGCCGGAGTGACGCTGAAGTCATCCGCTTCAAGCCGAGCGAGCTCCAACAAATCGGCGACGAAGCCATCGAGTCGCTCGGTTTCAGCGACCAGGGTTTGGCCGATCCGACCCATCTCACTCGGCTCGATGAGTCCGTCGGCCAGCGCCTCTCCGTAGCCGCGAACCGCCGTTAGCGGGGTGCGCAGTTCGTGTGAAATCGACAGCAGGAACTCGCGCTGACGCCCCTCCGACGCAGCGAGCGCGGCGTCGAGCGAGGAGAGCGCAACAGCGAGATCGGCGATCTCCGCCGTTGGCGTTCGCGGCATCGGAACGCCGCGCTCGCCGGAGGCTAGTCGCCGGGCCGCGGCGGCGGTGTCGGTGAGCGGTCGCGACAAAAGGCGAGCCAGCAGCGTTCCGCCAACCACCGCGACAAGCAATCCCAACGCGAGCGCCAAGAGAATGCGACCGGTCACTGGCACCACGGCACGCTCCACCGTCGAAAGAGGCAACGCAAGAACGACTGCTGTGCCATCCCGCGCAGGCCGCGCCTCGACCATCACGAGCCCACCGTCACCTTGTCTGGTTGTCGAGACGGTCGCGCCCGCCGCCAAACGGGTGAGGATGAGCGCATCCACATACTCGGCAGCGGTCCCGCTTACCGTGCCATCCGTCACGAGGGCGACCTCGGTTCCGCCGAGCGCGAGGCTCGCTTTGTCGGCAAGTTCTGCCGCACTGGCCAACCGGGGGAGGGTCGCGAGGATGTCCGCTTGCGCCGAGAGTTGCGCACGCGCCTGATCTCTCGTCGACGAGCGCACGAACTGTAACGACAGCAGCCCCGTGATGACAACGGCGATCACGGCAACGGCGACTGTGACGAGGGTCACCCGCGCCCGAAGTGATCTCACGAGAACGCGTACCCGACGCCGCGCACTGTGCGGATGGGGTTGGGTTCCCCGAGTTTGGCTCGAAGCTGAGCGATGTGCACGTCGACGGTTCGACCCAGACCATAATCGGCCTGCCCCCAGACGCTCGAGAGCAATTGACCTCGCGAGAACACCTGCCCTTGCGCAGACATGAGCTTGGCAAGTAGGTCAAATTCGGTTGCCGTGAGGTTCACCTCAGCACCGTCGATGTTGACTCGGCGCTGGCCCGCATCGAGGGTGACGCCGGCAACGGTGAGCGGCGCGGATGCCGTGGGTCCGGCCTGTCGACGCAGCATGCCCTTGACTCGCGCCACGAGTTCGCGCGGAGAGAAGGGCTTCGTGAGGTAGTCGTCTGCGCCGAGTTCGAGCCCGATCACGCGGTCGACTTCTTCATCGCGCGCGGTCACGAAGATGATGGGCGTCCAGTCTCCGGTCGCACGCAGGGCCCGACAGAGCTCGATTCCATCCATCCCCGGGAGGCCGACATCCAGTACGACGGCAACCGGTCGAAGTGAGCGGATGCTCGCAAGCCCGGCAACCCCATCCCGCTCCACGTGCACCCCGAACCCGGCTTGGCTCAGGTACAAGCGCTCGACGTCGGCGATCGATGGCTCGTCTTCGACGACCACCACGAGTCCACGCCCTTCACTCATGGCTCCATTCAAGTGCACGGCGTGGGTTCTGGGTCGGCAATCGTCGTTCGCCTTACACACTTCGAACATGACGCTAACGACGAGCACACGACGACGAGGCACAGTGATTGAGTCGCCGCATCCTGCGGTGCAGCGGACATCCACGCATTGAAGGAGAAACCCATGAAGCTTCACCACTGGGCCGCAACCGCGGTTCTCTCGACCGCATTGACCACCGCGCTCATCGCCGGTGGCACCGTCGCTGCCTCGGCCGCGACGACCGAGCCGGTCGATGCGCCCAGCTCGAGCGACTGCCGGTTCGGCGAGCGTCTCGTGGCGGTCTGGAAGTACCTGCCAGCCGAGTTGCGCAGCGATCTGAACACCGTGGCCGACCTGCCGGCTGGTACTGAGCGCGCCGACGAGGCGCGAGCCGTTCGTGATCGGGCACTCGCCGGCGACTACGGGCCCCGCGTCCAGGAGCGCGCGACGAAAGCGCAGGAACGACGCATCCGGGTTGTCGCGAGCTTCCCAACGGAGCTGCGCGCCGACCTGGATGAACTCAAGGCCGCAACACCGGAGGATCGCCGCGAGCTCGCCAAAGAGATCGCCGACACCGCACTCGATGGCGGCTATGGCGCCAAGGCGAAGGTCTTCGTCGAGCGTGTTCAGTCCAGCGATGCTTGGCAGAACTGCGTCGCGCCCTAGCCTCGGTGGTCGAGCGCAGCCGAGATCCAGGTCTCGACTCTGCTCGACCACCGTTACCTGGCCACGACTCGCTTCCACGCGCCTTCGTAGCCAACGGGAACGAATCCGACCGACTCGTTGACCGCAAGCATCGGCCGGTTCTCTTCTGCGTTGGAGGTCGTGATTGATGGACGCCCAGGGGCCACCAGCTCAAGCTGTTCGAGGTTGGCCAGTTTCAGCAACATCCCAAGCCGGTGGCCCCGGTGCTCCTCAAGAACAATCGTGTCTTCCTGTGTGACCGCGCGGTGCAGCTCTGGCGGCACCGACAGGCTGGTGAATCCGGCCAGCCGACCGCTCGGGATGTGTTCAACCATTGCGACCAGCTCGCTGCGTGGGCCCGCAGCGTGCCGGTCCTCCCAGTCGATCATTCGTTCAACGGTCCAGACATCCTCGGCCTCAACCATGCCGCCAGACGGCGCGTCGGTACTCATGCGCGTCTGCAGCATCGCCATGTCTTCTAGCCACTCCGGCGGTGTGTGATTGACAAAGGTGTGCAACCGGTACTCGAGCCCGGATGCCGCGACCGCAGCCGTCTTCAACTCCGCCATCAGCGCCGGCTCAACGGGAAGCGTCAGTTTGCTCGCGCGCTCCACCTGCTCAAGTTGAAATCCGTGCTTCAGTAGAAAGCGCACGCCGTCGTCGGCCAGCGGTACCGATCCAAATCCGGTCGGTGCCGCGAGACGCTCACCGGGAAGTTCCTGGCTGATCGCGTAGACATGATGGATCGTGCGCGAATCGGCGGCAGCAAATGTTTCGAGTTCTGCCAACAGCGCCGCTCCGATTCCGCGTCCCCGGAATTCGGGGAGGACCTCAATCGCGAAGTACGCGGTATCCGCCGATCCCTCGGTGTTGACCTCGTAGATGGCACGCGCGACCGCACGCCCATCGACGCGCGCAAGGAGTCCGCGCTTCGGTTCGTATGGGTCATTCCAGTGGGGGAGAAGTTCTTCCGCCGTGTATTCAAGATCGTCGCCGTTGTAGATGTCCGCGAGTACGGCATTGCGCACCGCGACCGTCTCGGTGAACTCGACTCCACCGGCATCCGCCAGAGTTGCAGGAATGACGAGCTCTTCAATCGTGAAGGCCGGCGCGAAGTTCGACGTTGACGCTGACGTCGAGTCAGACATGGGGATGCTCCTTTCGCAAAGCCCACCAGACTAGCCGTCGCGGCCCCTCCAGCGCGAGCGAATCTGTCTAGTACCGTGGAGCAAGCGCGGGAGCCAGCCAAGCGCCCCGAGAGAAAGGCAGCGACTTGTATCTCAAGAGCCTGACTCTCAAAGGCTTCAAGTCGTTCGCCCAGCCGACCACCTTCGCCTTCGAGCAGGGTGTGACCTGCGTGGTGGGCCCGAACGGTTCTGGCAAGTCCAATGTCGTTGACGCCCTCGCCTGGGTCATGGGGGAGCAAGGCGCCAAGACCCTGCGCGGCGGCAAGATGGAGGACGTCATCTTCGCCGGCACCGCGACCAAGGGCCCGCTCGGGCGAGCCGAGGTGCTCCTGACGATCGACAATTCCGACGGCGCCCTCCCGATCGAGTACAGCGAGGTGACGATCAGTCGCACCCTGTTCCGCAACGGCGGAAGCGAGTACGCGATCAACGGTGAGCAGTGTCGACTTCTCGACGTGCAGGAGTTGCTGAGCGATTCCGGCCTTGGCCGCGAAATGCACGTCATCGTCGGTCAAGGCCAGCTCGACGCCGTGTTGCACGCGAGCGCCGACGACCGCAGGGGCTTCATCGAGGAGGCGGCCGGCATTCTCAAACATCGGCGTCGCAAGGAGAAGACCCTCCGCAAGCTCGACGCTATGCAAGCCAACTTGACGAGGCTCTCCGACCTTGCCGGTGAGATTCGGCGCCAGCTCAAGCCTTTGGGTGCCCAGGCAGAGATCGCGAAAGAGGCCGTGTCCATTGCGGCGATCGTTCGGGATGCTCGCGCCCGACTGCTGGCAGACGAGGTCGTCGAGCTGCGCGCGGCGATCACCGCCGTTAGCCGCAGCGAGTCTGAGCGCAAGACTGAGCGAATCGTGCTGCAGGAACAGCTCGATCAAGCCAAGCTGCGGGAGGGACGGCTCGAGCAAGCCCAGATCGGGGATGCCGTCGACATCGCCCGCAGAACCGCCTTCGGCCTCGAGTCGGTGCAGGAGCGACTTCGCGGGCTCTACTCGCTCGCTAACCAGCGCCTCACCCTACTGGGTCAGCAATCCGAGGGCTCCAGAATGGGATCGAGCGTCACGCCGGCTGCCGTACAGGAGGCTCGCGACGAGGCAGAGCGACTCGCGGCGGGAGTGGCACGGGCGGAGGAAGCCGTCGGGGCTGCCGCAGCTACATCGGCAACATCTAAGGCATCGCTCGACTCCCTCGACGAGGAGATCGGCGCTCAAAGTTCGCTCGTGTCTCGTCATGAACTCGAGCTGGCGGGGCTTGCCGCGCGCGTCGACGTTGTGGCGTCCGGCGTCGAAGGTGCACGCGGTGAGTCGTTGCGGCAGCAGAACGCGCTGGATCAGGCCGAGCAGCGACGCGAGGCGACCCGAACGGAGCTCGGCAGCGTCGAAGAGGATGCCAGTGCCGCCGGCGCTGGCGACGGCGAACTCGGGTCCGTTTACGACAGCGCGGAGGCACTCGTGGCGGGGGTGCAAGCACAGATCGAGACCCTTCGGGAGGAGCTGCACGCCTCCGAGCGGGAGCGAGACGGGCTGGCCGCACGCAACTCTGCTCTCTCGCTCGCTGTCGACCAGAAGGATGGCTCGAGTGCGCTCGTCGGAGCCAGGTTGGCCGGCGTCCGAGGGCTCGTAGCTGAACACCTGACGATCGAGCCAGGCTTTGAGGCCGCAATCGCGGCTGCCCTCGGTTCGCTCGCTGACGCGGTACTCGCAGACACTCGCGATGCCGCATTCGCGGCACTCGCCCACTCGGCGTCACAGGACTTCGGTCGGGTCGAGGTTGTCGTGGCTGACGCTGCAACGACCGCGGCAGCACCATTCTCCGCACCCGGCGTGCGTCCAGCGTCGGATGTTGTCACTGCGCCACCGGGCGTACTCGGCCTGCTAGCGCTCGTCGCGATCGCCGATGACGTAGCAGCCGCCCGCGCCGCGTATATGAAGGCACCTGATGATCTGACCTTTGTCACTCGCGCCGGCGACGTGCTGACGCGCTTCGTACTGCGCGGCGGCTCCGGCGCAAAGCGGTCTCGCGTCGAACTCGT
>JBGSTT010000025.1:0-18971 GCA_041736385.1 Rhodoglobus sp.
CGGCTCGGGCGCGCAGGGCTCAGGGCAGCAGGGCTCAGGGCAGCAGGGCTCACGCCAGCAGGGCTCACGCCCGCCGCGCCAACAGGGCGGACACAGCAGCGATGTCGTGCGCGAAAGCAGTGAGGGCGGCGGAACGCACGATGGTGCTGCCCCACGTCGTCGTCGTACCCGCACGCGTAGGCCGAGCACTCCCCCAGCCGCGTAAGTCTTGCCGTCCGGTCAACCTTGACGAACGTCCCGCACGTCGTGGAGGTAGACACGAGAGGACGGTCATGACCAAGTGCCTACTCGCGCGCTGGTTCGACTCGCAATCACAATCGGCGCGATTGACGACGCTCAGGCGTGGTCGTTGACCAGACAGCATGCCAGACCGCTGGCTTGGCGACACACGATCTCGTTCGCTGGACCTCAGACGTAGACACTTCAACCGCAACCGTGGAGCTCCCCGGTCATGACGTTGCTGCGAGCGGGTCATTGTCGATTCGATTCACCGACGAGTTTCTATCAGCGACGGCGCTCCGTGTCGGGTAACCTGCACCGCAGAACGTCCCCTGTTCGACAGCGAGGGAGTATTGGCTTGGCATTTCCTGCCCACTTATTGGCCTGTCAACCTTGACGCGAGGCTCGTACGTCGTCAGTGTGACATAGGGAGGTCGTCATGCTCACACGCTTAGCTCTCGCCCTTGCAGGGGTGATTCTGCTCGCTGGATGCTCCGCTTCGGCACCGCAGGAACCCGTCGAGCCAGCGTTACCCCCGGGGGACGTGGCCAGCGATGACTGCATTGTCGGCATCTGGAACCTCGATGTCGCCACCTACTCGGCCGACTCCGAATCCTTCATGCTCTCGCTCGGTATCCCGCTGGACTACTTCCTGATGGACGGCGACGGAAAGCTCACGCTCACCAACGACGGTCTCGCCGCCACCGACATCGCGCTCAACATCGACATCTCGATAGCGGGCAACGTGATCGAGTGGCCCTCGTACTACACGGCGACAGGCGACTGGAGCCGCACCGGGGAGCAGGCGCTCCAGTTCGACAATTGGA
The DNA here is from genome assembly GCA_041736385.1 of Rhodoglobus sp. Lineage (GTDB taxonomy): Bacteria > Actinomycetota > Actinomycetes > Actinomycetales > Microbacteriaceae > Rhodoglobus. Next base: position 1,047 of record JBGSTT010000025.1, read on the forward strand.
CCAGTGTGGGCGACGAGCCTGATCTTCCACCCGATGTCGAGCTGCCCGACCTCGACATAACCCAGCTCTCCGGGGTAACCAGCCAGTGCTCGGCCGACAAGCTGTTCCTGCAGGGGCCGGATGCGCCGTTCGGCTCGACCTGGACTCGCTAGCCGTCAGGCCTGGAACGCCAACGACCCGGTACCGCGCGCAAGCAGCTTCTCGAGCACCTCGGGACTCGTCGTGTTCTCCGCGAGACGGTTCGGTTTGCCTGCACCGTAGTAGTCGCTTGCGCTGGTGACCTCGAGCCCGAACTTGCGTGCGAGCGCGTGCAGGCGCGCTTTACCGTCCCCGGTGTTGTCGCGGTGATCGATCTCGAGACCGAATAGGCCGTTGTCTGCGAGTTCGCCGATGACACGGTCATCCATCGGTCGGTACTTGCCGGAAGTTGCCGGATGCGCGAGCCGCGTAAACGACGCCGCAGACCGAGGCATCGCTCCGACCGACGCGGCGCTACCCCGGATGTTGCTTAAGTAGCCGGTCCCTTCGCGGGCGACTGCGTTCCGCGGGCAACTTCATTCCGGCGCCATCACCTCGGCGTCCTGCGAGACCTGCAGCGCTGGGGCCGGGTTACTCGCGAAAGCACCTATCTCAGCCCAGTAACCATGTCAGCCCAGTAACCAGGTCAGCCCAGTAACCATGTCAGCCCAATAACCATGTCAGCCCAATACCCATGAACAGTCGGCACTACGCCGCAGGGTGCGTCCAGTACTTCTGCCCGCCCGGCGATGTCCACTCCAACACTCGACCCGGCTTCTGCTGAACTCGCCAACCGGTCTGATGTTTGAGGTGGTGATGCGAGGGGCAGAGGTGCGCGAGATTGTCGTGCGCGGTTTGACCACCGTGGACCCAGTCGAGCGTATGGTCGAGGTCGCAGCGGAGGGCGGGCCGATTGCAACCCATGAAGCGGCAGGTTTCATCAACGACCCTCAAGAACGTGCGCAGATCCGTTGGGGCTGAGTAACGGTCTCTGCCGACCGACAACATCGTTCCGGTTTCGGGATGGGTGAGAATGCGGATGAAGCTCTTCGCGGTGCCCGCCAAGCTCACCGCCGTTTCGATGTCGATCGGGCCGTAGCCTTCGAGGGTTGCCGGTTCGTCGCTGACCCCGAGCAGGCGCAGCACGGGAACCGTTATGGCAACGGTCGCGCGGATACCGTTGTCCCGGCCGGAAGCAAGAGTTCCTGCCGTCAACAGCTCGACCGCGATGTCGGCTCGCCGCTGCGTCAGGGTCAGACTGCGCTGTGTGCCGTCATCATCAAGCGGCACCCGACCGGCATCGCGGGCATCGCGGGACTCGCGGTCGGCAATATCGACGATGCGGTTGTACGCCGCTTGCGCCCGAGCCGCTGGGAGGAAGAGCGAGAGCCAGGCCATCCCGTCGGCGCAAAGCTGTAACTCGACCTCACGGTCTTCCGCTGCACGCTGGTGCCTGACGTCAACGGACTCTGGATGCACCAGTTCGCGAATCCGCCGCGCCTTCTTGTTGAGCAGCGATACGGTGAGCCGCTCTGCGTGCGGAAGAACCGCACCTTCGAAGGCTGCGCGACGATCAACCGGGAGCGTGCGCGCCTGATCGGCAATCGTCGTCGCGTGGCGCCAAGACAACCGCCCTTCTGTGAGCGCTTGCTGCGTGCCGGGAAGTTCGTGCACGAGCAGCTCGCTGTCGGCGACCAAACGCTCGGCGGTGCGCTCGGGCACACGGAGAGCACAAGCGAGCGATGAAACGAGAATGCGCTGCGCCCGGACTGCGGGACTCCATCCAGCATCCGCGCGCCGCTCGGAGGCGGCCTCGGTCGCCTCGGACCACTGCCGCGCCTGGTCGATCATGAGCGCCCTTGTGGCGTGTGCTGTTGCAATGGCACGATCGATCTCCGCGATCACCTCGACCATGTCACCGAGACTGCGCGACATCGCGGAGTACAACGAGACCTCGGGCCCAGAGGTCGACGCGTCGGCGAGATCGGCAGCGTCGACAGGCGACATGATCGCATCTGCCCGCTCAGCGCGCTCCGTGAACTTCATGATCTGAGTCAACACCCGACCACTGACATTGGTTCGAACTGGTGTTCGAACCGGATCTCAGCTTCACTCGACCACCGCGACGCATCTCGACTTCGCTCGATCACCGCGACGCATCTCGACTTCGCTCGATCACCGCGACGCATCTCGACTTCGCTCGATCAGCGGGGGCTCGAACCGCCGGAGCGCGACTCAGCCGGCGTAGACCGCCGCCCCGGTCCCGCGCGCGACCAACTGCTCGAGCACTTCCGGGCTCGTCGTGTTCTCCGCGAGACGGTTCGGCTTGCCCGCACCGTGGTAGTCGCTCGAGCCGGTGACCGCGAGCCCGAACTTGCGTGCGAGCACGTGCAGGCGCGCTTTGCCGTCCTCGGTGTTGTCGCGGTGATCGATCTCGAGACCGAAAAGGCCGTTGTCGGCGAGTTCGCCGATGACACGGTCATCCATCGGTCGGTATTTTCCGTAGGTTGCCGGATGCGCCAGCACCGGCACCCCGCCCGCCGCGACGATCATGCGAACGCCCTCGAGGGGTGAAGGCGCGTAGTACTTCTCGTAGTAGCCACCGCGCCAGTGCAAGATGCTCTCGAACGCGGCGCTGCGGTTGGCCACGTGGCCCTTGCGCACGAGCGCGTCGGCGATGTGCGGGCGGCCGAGGGTCGTGCCGTCCGAGGACTCGGCGAGCACGTCATCCCAGGTCAGGTCATAGTCCGCGGCGATGCGCTCGACGATGCGCTCAGCCCGGTGCAGCCTGCCGTCGCGAATACGGGCGGTCTCGGCGACGATATCGGCGTTCAAGGGATCGAACAGATACGCAAGCACGTGCACGCTCGCCGGGCCGAAGTTGGTGCTGAGTTCCATGCCCGGCACGACCGTCAAGCCGGTTCCGGATGCCGCGGCGAACGCCTCTTGCCAGCCTGCCGTCGAGTCGTGGTCGGTGAGCGCCACCGTCGACAGCCCGGCGTCGATCGCCGCGCGAACCAGTTGGCTCGGGGTTTCAGTGCCGTCGGAGACCGAACTGTGGGTGTGCAGGTCGATCGGCGCTTCGGGCATCCCGCAAGCCTATTGGTCTAGGCTCAGCGAGCCATGTTTGCCCGTCTTCTTGCGTTCGTGTTCGTCATCGTCGTGGCGGTTGCGCTGGCGATACTGGCATGGCCCCAAGTCTTCGGTCTCGCGACAGCACCGATTGTTGCGCAAGCCGTCTCGCTCCGAGGACTTAGCGTTGCGGTCGGGATCGTCCTGGTGATGGCAATGACGCTAATCGCGCTCATTGCGACACCAACCCGCCGGTTCGCTGCATCCATCGCGATCTTGCTGCTGGCATTCTGCGCGGTCAACACCGTCGTGCTCGCTACCCGCGGCTTCGGCAATTTGGGGTTCGACTCGGCAACCGACAGTTCGGTCACCGTGCTCGCTTGGAACACCCTGGGGGACGCGCCGGGCCCCGACGTGATCGCGGAGCTTGCGATCGACACTGGCGCAGAAGTCATCGCTCTAGCAGAAACGACGTTCGATACCGGCAAGGCGGTCGCCGACTTGCTGGCGGCTTCTGGCGCGCCGATGTCGGTGTTCACCGTGCCATACGACCAGATCTCAAAGTCGCGCTCAACGACACTCCTGATCAGCGAATCGCTCGGCGAATACAGCGTGAACGTGAGCGAACGCACCACCCGGGTGCTCCCGAGCGTCGTCGCGACGCCCGTTGACGGTCAAGGGCCAACCATCGTTGCGGTACACGCCGTTGCTCCACTCCCCGGCGAGATGTCGAATTGGAGGGCAGATCTTCAGTGGTTGGTCGGAGCCTGTGCCGGCGACAACGTGATACTCGCTGGCGACTTCAACTCGACAATCGATCACTACGGCGGACTCGCGACGGCTGACGGCGCCACAATAGGCAATTGCTTCGACTCGGCGCTCGCAACAGATAACGGTGCGGTCGGAACCTGGCCGACGAGGCTGCCAGCGATTCTCGGCGCCCCCATCGACCGCGTCATGGCCACGGCCAACTGGCGCACCAGCGGCATGCGCGTGATCGAATCCCATGACGGCTACGGCAGCGACCACCGCCCAGTGCTCGCGCAATTGACACCAGCAGACTGACATCGATCCCGCACAATAGACAGATGGCAGATTCGACGACTTCGGCCGAGGCGACTCCGGCTGCAGCAACTCCGGCTGCATCAACTCCGGCTGCAGCAACTCCGGCTGCAGCAACTTCAGCGACTCCGCGTGCGACCGGCAACCGTTCCACGACTCCGGTCTCGGCGGAGTTCGCGCGCTACATCGCGGCCGATTGGGCAGAGCGACCGGATGCCACACCGAGCGCCCGCACCCAAGCGAGCTTCGCGGCATCCCGTCGCGATCGCATCAGCGCGCTGCACGTCGGTGCGCGCCTCATCGTTCCAGCGGGCGCAGCAAAGACCCGCTCGAACGACACGGATTACGCGTACCGAGCACACTCGGCCTTCGCGTATCTGACCGGCTGGGGCTCCGACACGGTTGCCGGCAGCGTGCTCGTACTCGAACCGACCGCCACCGGCCACGAGGCGACGCTGTACTTTCGCGAAACTGCCGGTCGCGATACCGACGAGTTCTACGCCAACTCTGAGATTGGCGAATTCTGGACCGGGGCGCGGCCGACGCTCGCACACGTTGCGGCCGACCTCGGGCTGTCGACTGCACCGCTTGACTCGCTGGCGAGCGCTCTCGAGAAGGCTGTCGCGAGCACGGTTTCGATCGATGTCGACCCTCGGTGGTCGAGCGGAGCCGAGACCGGCACCAGCCTGCTGCAACAACTCAGTGAAATGCGTCTGGTCAAGGACGAATTCGAACTCGCCGAGCTGCGCATTGCCGTCGATGCCACCAAGCTCGGCTTCGACGATGTGATTGCCGATCTTGGTGAGATCGCCGCTCACCCGCGCGGCGAGCGGCTCGTCGAGGGCACCTTCAATCGGCGGGCGCGCCTCGAGGGCAACACCGTGGGCTACGACACGATCGCGGCATCCGGCCCGCACGCTTGCATTCTGCACTGGACCCGCAACGACGGCCCGGTGATGCCTGGCGACTTGATCCTCATCGACGCTGGCGTCGAGCTCGACAGTTACTACACCGCGGATATCACGCGCACGCTGCCGGTGAACGGACGCTTCAGCGCGGTGCAGCGGCGGGTATACGAAGCGGTGCTGGATGCGGCGGATGCGGCATTCGCGATCGTGCGGCCGGGCATCCGGTTTCGAGAGATTCACGCCGAAGCAATGAAGGTTATTGCTGCGCGCACGGCTGAGTGGGGGTTACTGCCGGTCTCAGCGGAGGAGTCGCTCAAGCCGGAGTTGCAGTACCACCGGCGCTACATGGTGCACGGCACGTCGCATCACCTCGGGCTCGATGTGCACGATTGCGCGCAGGCCAGGCGGGAGATGTACCTCGACGGGGTGCTCGAAGCTGGCATGGTGTTCACGATCGAACCTGGGCTGTACTTTCAGCCAGACGACCTCAGCGTGCCGGCCGAGTATCGCGGCATCGGGGTTCGGATCGAGGACAACATCCTCGTGACCGAGACCGGCGCCGAAAACCTGTCGATCGGTATCCCGCGCACGGCAGGCGACGTGGAGGCGTGGCTCGCGCGCGGTCGAGCCTAGATAACAAGTCTTCTGGAGTCTCGGCGACTGAATCGTGCGGGTTCCTTCTTCCTGAGCCCGCGCTTGTGCCGCGCGCGTTCAGCCCCGCGTTCAGCCCCGCGTTCATCCACGCGCTCATCCACGCGCTCATCCACACGCGTTCATCCCAGCGCGGCCTCAGTACGATGCGTATTGTGCGCCGATTCCGCCGAGCCATGCTCATCGCCCTTGCAAGCGGCATCCTCGCGTTCTTGATCGTACCCTTCCTCGTTCCTGTTGAATCCAGTGGCACCCTAACCATCACGCAGGCCGCAGGGTCGGGCGCCGAGTTTGTGACGCTGTCGGACCTGCAGGTGCACGTCGAGACAGTCGCCTACGCCGGCGATTGTTCGTGCGAGCCGCCCGTCATCGTTCTACTTCACGGATTCGGAGCCAGCACCTTCTCGTGGCGCGAAGTGCTCGAACCGCTTGCACGAGTGGGGGATGTCATCGCGTACGACCGCCCCGCCTTCGGCTTCACCGAGCGGCCCACCGAGTGGCAAGGCGACAACCCGTACGGTACGAGCGCAAACCTCGCATTGCTGGATGACTTGCTCGCCGAGTTCGCCCAGGGCCGGGAGGTTATTCTCGTCGGGCATTCGGCGGGAGGGCAACTCGCCGCAGAATACGCTCGGCTGAATCCGCAGAATGTGGATCGCCTCGTGCTCGTCGCCCCGGCCGTCTTCACCAGCGGCGGGCTGCCAAGTTGGCTCGCGCCCGTGTTGGGTCTTCCGCAGATCGACAGGCTTGGCCCCGTCGCGGTGGGAAGTATCGCGTCATCGGGCGAGGAACTTCTGCGGCAGAGCTTTTTTGACCAAGCGGTGTTGACCGCTGAGGTCTTCGCTGGCTACCGACGCCCGCTCACCGTGCAAGGTTGGGAAGCGGCTCTCTGGCGCTTCTCGACGGCGCCACGCGACAACGATTTGCTGGCGAACCTTGCTTCGATCGATCGGCCGACGCTGCTCATCACCGGCGACGCTGACACCGTGGTTCCAACGGCAGACACCGAGCGGCTGGCAACAGTACTTCCGAACGCTGAACTCTTGGTGATCCCCCGCTCGGGCCACTTACCTCAGGAGGAGACTCCCGAGCAGTTCGTCGCCGCCGTAATCGACTGGCTCGAACGCACCGCCCCTTAGCCGACGGTTCACGGAGCTTGCAGAACCCTACTCGGCCGGATGCTGCTGCAGCGTTTGCTGCGCTTTGGCCGTCAGCTGTGGGTCGATGATGATTTGGTAGTTACTGGCGAGCACCTTGTGGGTCGATGTGAAGTCGCGGCGCCGGCGGGTGATCGCGTAACTGACGATGCCGAAGATCATTCCGAAGCCCGCTCCGATGAGCAATGCTGCGCCCACAAAGCCCAGGGTTTGTGGCGTCGGCGGCGTCAACAGGGTCAGTAGCAAGCCGAGGAACAGTCCCAACCATGCGCCGGTGGCCGCCCCTGCGAGCGATGCGCGGTTCCAGGTGAGCTTGCCGGTGACCTGCTCGACGGTTTTGAGGTCGTTGCCAACGATCGAGAGCTTCTTGACATCGAAATCCGCCTTCGACAACCGATCGACGACCGATTGGGCCTCAAGATACGTGTCGTAGGTGCCGAGCACATCGCCACGTGGAATCTTGGGAACATCGATTGACCGGCCGAACGCGCTCCTGTTGCTCACGCGGCCCATTCTTCCACGCGGGAGTAGGGTTTTAGGCGTGAGCGCCCAGAGAGTTTTTGCCGCCCGACTCGTCGGGTGCTCCGTTTTCGACCCCAACGGCGACAAGGTCGGTCGTGTACGTGACCTCCTCGTCGTCAACCGGCTCACTGAGCCGCCGCGGGTCGTTGGCATGGTCGTAGAGGTGCCTGGCAAGCGGCGCGTCTTCCTCTCGATCGGCCGCGTCACGAGCATCGGTTCTGGCCAGATCATTACGACCGGCCTCATCAACTTGCGCCGATTCGAGCAGCGCGGCGGCGAGGAAAGAATGATCGCAGAAGTGCTCGGCCGTCGAGTCCGCTTGCGCGACGGCTCCGGTGCAGCGACGATCGAAGACATCGCAATCGAGGCGGTGGGGCTCGGCGAATGGCAGGTCACGCAGCTGTTCCTGCGACGCCCAAAGACCGGGGCATCCCTGTTCGGCCGCGGAGTCACCCTGTTTGCCGACTGGGAGGACATCATCCACGCGGTTGCAACGCGAGAATCACAGTCGGCGACGCAACTGGTGGCGAGTTATGCCGACATGCTGCCAGCTGACCTCGCCACCGCGATGCTCGACCTGCCGGATCAGCGAATGATGGAGGTCGCCGAAGAGCTTTCTGACGACCGTCTGGCCGATGTGCTCGAAGAGATGCCGGAAAGTGAGCAGGTCGACATTCTCAACCAGCTCGATGACGACCGGGCCGCGGATGTGCTCGATCAAATGCAACCGGATGACGCGGCCGACCTCATCGCCCACCTTTCCGATGAGCGCGGCGAGACCCTACTCGAACTCATGGAGCCGGAGGAGGCCGATGATGTGCGCTTCCTGCTCTCCTACGCCCCAGACACCGCCGGTGGTCTCATGACGCCAGAGCCGATCATCGTTTCGGCGGATGCCACGGTCGCAGAGGGGCTCGCTCTGATCCGTCGTCACGAGCTCGCGCCCGCACTCGGTGCAGCCATTTGCGTGGCCCTTCCACCCTATGAACCGCCGACCGGGCGATTTCTCGGCATGGTGCACTTTCAACGGATGCTCCGCTACCCGCCGAACGAACGCCTCGGCGCGCTCATTGACGCGTCCCTCGAACCGGTGCTTGCCTCGACGAGCGCTGCAGAGGTCTCGCGCATCCTCGCCAGCTACAACCTGGTTTCGGTTCCGGTCGTTGACGAGAGCCATCGCTTGGTCGGGGTGGTGACCATTGATGATGTCCTCGACTATCTGCTCCCGGATGACTGGCGAAGTACGACAGACGATACGCCCAGCCCAGATAAGTCCAGCCCAGATAAGTCCAGCACCGTAACGCCGAACGGAAGGAGGACAACCAGTGGCTCGCGATAACTCCCGCCGCGGCATCCGTAACGATAACCGCATGGACTCTCCTCGGGGGATGCGCGGAAGTTTTCCGTGGTTTCAGAGCCGGGACCGCATGGGACGATTCTCCGAAGCGTTCGCTCGTGGGATGGGAACGCCGTGGTTTCTGGTCGGCATGTCTGTTGTCGTTGTCGTCTGGCTCATCTACAACTCGACCGCGCCGATCGAGGCCCAGTTCGACCCGCGCGCCACGAATTTCACCCTGCTCACCCTCATCCTGTCGCTGCAAGCCTCATACGCTGCTCCGATGATTCTGCTCGCCCAAAACCGCCAAGACGACCGAGACCGCGTTCAGATCGAGCAGGATCGGCAACGTGCAGAACGCAACCTCAACGACACCGAGTACCTTGCGCGCGAGGTGGTAGCGCTGCGGCTCGCGATGAAGGATCTCGCGAGTCGGGACTTCATTCGCTCTGAACTGCGGGCAATGCTCGAAGAACTGGACCGGGATAGGGGATCCGAGCACGAAAAGGGGAAAGGCCGAGCGAGGTGACTGATACGGCGTCGATCGCCAGCTTGGTAGTGCGCAACCTGAGCCGCGTCATAGACCCCGAGATCCGTCGACCGATCACCGAACTCGACATGATCGGTGAGGTGTCGGTGGATGCCGCCGGCGCGGCATCCGTTGGCTTGAAGCTCACGATCGTCGGATGTCCAGCAGCAACCGCGATCGAGCGTGACGTCTACGAGGCAACGGCCGCAACACCAGGAGTGACGGCCGTGGCGGTGTCCGTCACGATCATGAGCCGGACAGAACGCGAGGCGCTTACGGCAAAGCTACGAGGCGGGCGCCCCAAGGCGCTGCAGTTCGGACCGGACTCGCTCACGAGCATTTATGCCATTACCAGCGGCAAGGGCGGGGTGGGAAAGTCCACGATCACGGCAAACCTCGCGGTCTGTCTTGCCGCCCGCGGCTTACGCGTCGGACTCATCGACGCCGACGTGCACGGTTTCTCGATCCCAGGCCTGCTCGGCATACCTGAGGCAAAACCCACCCGCGTTGGGGAGTTAATCCTGCCGCCAGTCGCCCACGACGTGAAAGTCATCTCGATCGGCATGTTTCTCGAGGATCAGACCGCCGTGTCGTGGCGCGGCCCGATGCTGCACCGCACAATTCAGCAGTTTCTGACCGACGTCTACTTTGGTGACTTGGACGTGCTGCTCATCGACCTGCCGCCGGGCACTGGCGATGTTGCGATCTCGCTCGGACAATTGCTGCCGCAGGCACAAGTCATCGTCGTTACGACACCGCAGTCGGCGGCCGCAGAAGTGGCAGAGCGCAGCGGCGTTGTTGCGCGGCAAACGGGTCAGACGGTGATCGGAGTCGTTGAAAACATGGCCGGGTTGGTACAGCCGGACGGCACGGTGATCGAGTTGTTCGGTGCCGGCGGTGGGGCGGATGCCGCGGCGCGACTGTCAACGGCAGATCAACCTGTGCCGCTGTTCGCCTCCGTGCCGCTCAGTCTCGCATTGCGCGAGGGCGGCGATTCTGGAGTTCCCGTCGTGCTGTCAGCTCCCGGCGATGCTGCGGCTGTCGTGATCATCGCGCTCGCCGACATGCTCGCGCGAAGGCCGCGAGGGCTTGCCGGTCGCAAGCTCAGTGTCAGCACCACTTAGAGCCGACGATCGGGTACGCCGGGCTGAGACTGGGTGCGCCGGGCTGAGCGTCAGCGGGTGGGGACGCGGCGGTAACCGTCGCGGACAACCAAAACCACCGTGCCGATCACGGCAACAATCGAGACAGCGGCGACGATGAGGATGAATTCGTAAGTCATGTCTCAATTCCAGTCCGAACAACTCTTTAGAACAAGTACGTTTTTCTACACTTATCTCGTAGATTGACTACATGGACATCCGCCGCCTTGAGCTGCTCCGCGAGCTTGCAGAACGCGGCAGTGTGACGGCGGTCGCTATCGCAACCCGACGGACAGCATCGGCGGTATCGCAGCAGCTCAAGATTCTTGAGCGAGAAGCTGGCATCCCACTGACCGAGCGTTCCGGTCGCGGCATTGTGCTCACCGCAGCTGGCCGTGAGCTTGCTCGAACGGCCGCTGACGTCGCCACGGCGATCGAACGCGCCGAGGCACTGTGGGAGGATTTTCGAGGTCAACCGCGCGGCGAGGTCACGCTCACAACCTTCCCGACCGCCGGCCAGATGCTGTTGCCTGGCGTGCTGACCGCGGTCGCGGGGGTGCCAGGCCTCACGCTGACCTGCAGTGATCAGGATCAGTTGCCGGATGCCGCTGACCTCACGTCGAACTTCGATATCGTCTTGGCCGACTCTCCTGGAGTGCTGCCGCGCTGGACCCAGCGCGGGCTCGTCGTTGTTCAGCTCATGCGCGAACCGCTCGATGTCGCGCTTCCGGAGAGTCATCCACTTGCCAGGAAGGACACCCTCAGCCCGGCGGATCTCGTCGCTGAAACCTGGATCGGCGTGCCCCTCGGGTTTCCATTCGACCGCATCCTGCGCCAGATCGAGGCACTCAACGGGTCACCGGCAACCATCGGGCAACGGTTTGCCGACAACGGAATCGTCGAGTCTCTCGTGGCTGCTGGCCACGGTATCGCGATCCTGCCGCGCTTCACGACGCGTGATCACGAGAACGGTCTGGTGACAAAGCCGCTCCGGGAGGTGCGGGCCACCCGACTCATTTCGGCGCTGCTCAGGCCGGATCGCGCCGAGCGGCCATCCGTTCGCTTGGTCGTCGACTCACTTCGAACCGAGGCGGCTGCGGTGGTTGCCAAGTACACCAAGTAGCGGTCCGGCAACCTCGACCGCAACAGTCGTAGGCTGTCACGATGGCAACACACACCGCGAAAATCGAACTCAGCGCTGGGCTCGTTCAGGATCTGACCGCGACCTCTGGTGAGAGCGTCGCCGTGATCGCACCGTTCACGGGTGAGGTATTGCACAATTTGCCACAGAGCACAGCGGATGATGTCGCGCAGGCCGCGAGCGCCGCTCGCGTCGCGCAACGCGGCTGGCTCGCGACAGGCTTCCGTCACCGTCGCGCCGTGCTGTTGCGGGCTCACGATCTGCTGCTCGAGCGACAGGAGGCGATTCTCGATCTCCTGCAAACGGAGACCGGAAAGACTCGCGGCCAGGCCTTTGAAGAGGTGTCCATTTCCGCATCCGTCACTCGCTACTACGCCGTTTCGACCCACCGCGTCCTCGCGACCAAGCGCCGCAGAGCCGCGGTGCCGCTCGTCACCAAGACTCGAGTGAGCTATCGGCCGAAGGGCGTTGTTGGGGTCATCACGCCCTGGAATTATCCCGTCTCACTCGGAGTGATGGACGTGATTCCTGCGATCGCAACCGGCAACGGAGTCGTTCAGAAGATTGACAACCAGACCGCCTTGAGCATGCTCGCCGCCCGCCGGGCATACATCGACGCCGGGGTGCCGGCTGCGCTGTGGGCGATCGTCGCCGGCCCTGGTGAGATCGTCGGCAATGCTGTCGTGGATGCCGCTGACTACGTCTGCTTCACCGGCTCGACGCCAACCGGTATCCGGGTGGCCCAGCGCGCCGCGGCACGACTCGTTGGCGCCTCGCTTGAGCTCGGTGGCAAAAACGCCATGCTCGTGCTGCACGACGCGGATCCGATAGATGCCGCCGGCAAAGCGGTGTACGCCTGTTTCACATCGATGGGGCAATTGTGCGTCTCGATCGAACGCATCTACGTCGACCGACGGCTGGCAGAGCTGTTTATCCCCGAGTTTGCGCGTAGGACCCGAGCTTTAGCGCTGGGTTCCGCCTTCGATTACTCGACAGATGTCGGCAGCCTTACCTCTGCCGCTCAGCTTGAGCGCATCACCGCAAAGGTCGGCGACGCCGTCGCGAAGGGCGCAACGGTACTCGCGGGCGGCAAGGCGCGACCCGAGCTCGGCCCGTACTTCTTCGAACCGACTGTGCTTACGAACGTCACGCCCGCAATGGAGTGTTTCGCTGCGGAGACCTTTGGCCCGGTGGTTGCCATCACGATTGTTGACAGCGAAGCCGAAGCGATTGCCGCCGCGAACGACACAGAGTTCGGACTGAACACGTCGGTGTTCACCGGATCTGTTGCTCGCGGACGTCGCGTCGCCGACCAGCTCAACACCGGCAGCGTCAACATCAACGAGGGCTATCGCGGCTCGTTCGGCAGCGTCGACGCGCCCATGGGCGGAATGAAGAAGTCGGGGCTCGGCGGGCGAAACGGAGTCGAGGGCATGATGCGGTTCGTCGATGCGCGCACCGTCGCCGAAATGACAGGCCTGATCGCGCTGCCAGCCACCGGTCTCCAGTTCGAGCGACTGGTCGGACCCTTGGTGTTGTTGGCCAAAGTGCTCAAGGCAATCCGCCGCGCATAGCTGCGTCGGCCCCGTCGGGGTGACCCGCTAGGTTGCCTCGGAGTCGAACGGCGCAGGCTTGCCCTCTTTCTGGTAGCGCTTTCGCTGCTCGTAGGCGGACTCAATCGGTGGCCGCACGGTGACGGGAGCATCCTCATCATCAAGCAGGGCCTCGCGGATGATGCGGCGCGGGTCATACTGCCGAGGATCGAGTTTCTTCCACTCGATGTCGTCGAAGTCTGGGCCCATCTCTTCACGCATCCGCTCCTTGGCACCGGTTGCCATCGTGCGGAGCGAACGGACGAGTCTGGCGAGCTGTGATGCGTAGTACGGCAAACGGTCAGGCCCCAGCAAAAAAACCGCAATGATCCCAATGATCAGCAGCTTGTCGAACGTGAGACCAAATGACACTCGATCAGGATAACCGCCACGGGTGAGCGCTAGGCATACAGTGGTGGCACAAGGAGCCGTGCGTGTCAGACAAAGAACTGAATTGGAAGTTTGCGGAGGAGTTCGTCATCGAGGGCGAGCACGCCTCGCTCGCCCGAGAGCATTCCCTCGAACTCGGCGTCGAAGCCGTGAGTCCATCAATCGGCGCACAGTTGGCTGTCCTAGCCGCGGCAAGTCGGGCGGAGAACATCGTTGAGATCGGCACCGGGGTCGGTGTGAGCGCGCACTGGTTGCTCGCGGGTGCACCGGAGGCTGAACTCACGTCCATCGACATCGAGATCGACTACCAGCAATTGGCGCGCAAGACCCTGCTCGATGCCGGGTACGCAGCCAAACAGCTACGACTCATCGCGGGAACCGCGTCTGAGGTGCTGCCGCGTTTGAACGAGGCGAGCTATGACATCGTCTTCGTGGATGCCGACCCAGCGTCGGTCATCGAGTACGTCGAGCACGGGCTCCGTCTTGTCAAGCGCGGTGGAACCGTGGCTGTGGCTCATGCGCTTTGGCGCGACCGCGTAGCAGACCCGGCACAGCGGGACGACACCGTGAAAAACTTCCGCCTGCTGCTGCGGGAGATCGCGGCATCCCCCGCTGTAATCAGCGCCCTGTCACCGGCGGGCGACGGCCTGCTGCAATTGACGAAAGTTCGCGACTGAGCTGCGAGACAACTGAGCTGCGAGACAACTAGGCCCCGAGACAACTAGGCCCCGAGAAAACTAGGCGGGAGCGACAACCCCGGCAAGCGCGTCGTGCAACTCCCTCGCCTCGGCGTCGTTGACGGAAACCACGAGGCGACCGCCCCCTTCGAGCGGAACGCGCACAATGATGAGTCGACCCTCCTTGACAGCCTCCATTGGCCCGTCACCGGTCCTCGGTTTCATGGCTGCCATGGCTAATCCCCTTTCATCGGAACTACGTCCCATTATCGTTCATTGCCGGGCGAACCCGAAAACGCGTCAGCCAGCAGCCTCGGCGAACGGCCTCACGGCGGAGTCCAGTCGTACCCGCTCACCCACCAACCCATCCAGACCCACAGCACCTGCCCGCCAATGAAGGCAGCCACCAGACCGACTCGATAGACGACGGATCGCGGCTGTGCGAACGCCCCAAGCAATGGGAACAATGGCACGAACAAGCGGAATGTGCTCGACTGAGGAAAGAACACCGCCAGTAGGTAGAGCACGTAACTCGCACTCCAGAAGCGGATGTCAACACCGAGCCGACGCACCGCCGGTGTGAACAGAGCCGCAAAGAACCCGACGACGAGGAACACCAGAATCACCACGAGCAACGGAACCGGCAGACCAAAGTACGGCGCCCAGAAGGTCGCGCCCTGCAGCCACGGCGCAAACGGAACGAGCTCTCCGTATCCGGTATACGGCGCGCGCCAGGCGAGCTCCGTATCGGTGTAGGCCGTGAGCGAGCCGGTGACGGCCCACGCGATGAGCAACCAGGCGAGCCCGAACACTCCGCTGGTGAACGCGACAGTGACGGATGCCACGCGATCACCCAGCGGGAACGGCTCGGTCGCGGCATCCCGACGCGCAAGCCACCAGCGGTGGACGACGTGCAGCGCCATCGCGAGGGCGAACGCAAGTCCGCTCGGCCGGGTGAGCGCCATGACGGCGATCACCGGAAGCATGAGCCAATAGTGTCGCTGTACCAGCAAGTAGAGCGCCAGCGTGAGAAGGAACGCGTGCATCGACTCGGCGTACGCCACTTGCAGGATTGGTGAGAGTGGGGCGAAGCAGAACAACACGACCGCAAAGAGGGCACTATTGGCATCAAGAACGAGAGCCATGAGCCTGTAAAACACCAGCGCAGCCGCGAGCGCGAACGCCACAGACACGAAAACGGCGACGATGCCGAAGTCCAACCCGGTAACGAACATGATGGTGCGCAGCACTGCCGGGTATGCGGGCATGAAAGCCCACGCATTCTCCCCCACCTGGCCGCTCTCGGTGATCGGCAGCTCGCTCGGATAGCCCGCGATGGCGATGATGTAGTACCAATTGCCGTCCCAGATGCGGGCGAAGTCAAAGTAGTTCGGGTTCTGGCCGGTCCACGCGTTCTGGCCCTGCACCGAAGCAAAGCCGAGCAGGATACTCGTCGTTACGATTCGCGAGGCGACGAAGATCAGGCCGACCCAGACCCACCACCTGCGCGGTGGAGCTATGGCAGACGCGTCAGCGTCTGCGCGACTCCAGCGCCGACCGAGCCTGCGAGGTCGGTCGTCGACTATCTTGTCAGCCACGCCAGCAGTCCCCGCTCACACTCCAAAATCTCATCCACCGCAACCGCTTCGTCGTCAGCGTGGGCCTTCAGGGGATCCCCCGGACCGTAGTTCACCGCGGGAATACCAAGCGCGGAGAACCTCGCAACATCCGTCCAGCCGTACTTCGGACTCGGCACGGCTCCGACCGCCGCGAGAAAGTTCTGCACCATCGGCGCATCTAGCCCGGGCCGTGCGCCCTCCGCCAAGTCGGTGACTTCGATATCGAAGCCAGAAAAGACGCGCTCAAGGTGCGCGATGGCATCCGCCCCAGACCGGCTTGGCGCGAAACGATAGTTGATGGAAACCACGGCCTCGTCGGGAATCACGTTGCCAGCGACGCCGCCACTGATGCCAACGGCGTTGAGGCCCTCACGGTAGTGCAAGCCGTCCACCTCAAGCTGTGCCGGCTCGTACGCCGCCAGGATCGCGAGCACTGGTGCGGCGTCGTGAATGGCGTTGTGTCCGACCCAGGAACGGGCAGAGTGAGCGCGCACTCCGTGCAGTCGAACATCGATTCTGGCCGTGCCGTTGCATCCACCCTCGACGGTCGCGCTCGTCGGTTCGCACAGGATCGCAAAGTCCGCATGAAGCAGCTCCGGATGCTCGCGGGCAAGCCGCCCGAGCCCGTTGAGCTCGCTCTGCACTTCTTCATGGTCGTACCAGATCCAGGTGACATCCGCGGTTGGCTCAGTGAGCTGTGCCGCGAGACTGAGGGCGACGGCGACGCCCCCTTTCATGTCGACGGTGCCGCGTCCCACCAACCAATCGCGGCCATCGCGGCGCTCACGGCGCACGGGGAGATTGTTGTTGATGGGCACGGTGTCGAGGTGACCGGCGATGACCACTCGCCGCTCGCGACCGAGATTCGTGCGCGCGATGATCGCGTCGCCGTGACGCGTCACGGTCAGGTGTGGCAGCGCGGCAAGCGCCGCGTCAATCGCGTCGGCGATTTCGCGCTCATTGCCAGAGACCGATTCGATGTCGCACAGGGCTTGCGTCAGTTCGACGACGCCGGAGTCAAGATCGAGCGCGGGTGGCTGGGGTTTCGTCACCGTGCCAGTTTAAGGACACTATTGACCAAAGTACGCTGGGATCATGAGCTCACGCACGGCATGGGGGTATGGACTGGCCACGGTCGCACGAAACGGCACCGTGCTCGATACCTGGTTCCCCTCCCCCGCCATCGGCGATCGACCGTCCAGCGCGGATCCGCACATCGCCCCGGCCGAGTTCGAGGTGCTCGTTGGCAGCGACGAGCGGCGCAATGTCGACACCGACTTTCTTACCGTCGAGGTCGACCTCGACAGCCCTCCAGCCAGCACGTCGGATGCGTACCTGCGGCTACACCTGCTGAGTCACTTACTCGTTCGCCCCAACAGCATCAACCTCGACGGCATCTTCTCTCAGCTGCCAATCGTGGTGTGGACCAACGCCGGGCCGGTGCATCCAGACGATTTTGAACGCCTACGACCGTCCCTCCAGCGCTCTGGTATCGCGGCAACCGGGATCGACAAGTTTCCTCGGTTGCTCGACTACGTGATGCCAACGCGGGTACGAATTGCGGATGCGTCCCGCGTTCGCCTTGGCGCGTACTTGGCGCCGGGAACCACCGTGATGCACGAAGGCTTCGTGAACTTCAACGCCGGTACCCTCGGCACTTCGATGGTGGAGGGTCGGATCTCGCAGGGTGTCGTGGTCGGTGACGGTTCAGACATCGGCGGCGGCGCATCCATCATGGGCACCCTCAGCGGTGGCGGAACCGAGCGTGTCTCGATTGGAGAGCGCGCGCTCCTCGGCGCGAACTCTGGCATCGGCATCGCCATCGGAGATGACACGGTGGTCGAGGCTGGGCTGTATGTGACGGCTGGAACGAAGGTCCTCGTTGTCGATGGTTCACCCACGCCGCGAACGGTGAAGGCAGTGCAGCTCAGCGGAGTGCCTGGCCTCCTGTTCCGCCGAAATTCTGTGACTGGCGCCGTGGAAGTCCTTCAGCGCTCCGGCGTCGGCGTCAGCCTCAACGATGCGCTTCACGCCTAGCCAACCCTCCGCGCTGGCACGCCGTGCGATAGCACGCCCCGCGGTGGCGCGCCGTGCGCTAGCACGCCCCGC
>JBGSTT010000055.1:0-28273 GCA_041736385.1 Rhodoglobus sp.
CTGCCGCGGCATCCCTCGGGGCACTACTCGCGCTGTTGGCTGGCATCGGACGAACGAGCCTCGCGATGGCCCGCGAACGTGACCTGCCCGGATGGTTCGCGGCGGTGCATCCGCGCTTTCAAGTGCCCTATCGCGCCGAGATCGCGCTGGGGGTCGCGATATGCGTGCTGGCGGCCGCCATCGACGTGCGCGGCGCGATCGGCTTCTCGTCGTTTGGCGTGTTGCTGTACTACTTCATTGCCAACCTCGCGGCGCTCAGCCAACCAACCGAGCAGCGACGCTACCCCCGAGCCGTCGCAATAGTCGGGATGCTCGGCTGCCTCACTCTCGTCGCCACCCTGCCAATCGTGGCGATCACGGTGGGGCTTGGCGTGCTCGCGGTCGGCGTCGGCTATCGCCTCCTGTCGCGCCGCGTCTCGACTCCGAACCCTTCACCGGACGCATAGGCTGGCAGCATTCCTCAGAGCAAGGACAACCAACCCGTGATCCGTGTCATCAGTTACAACCTGCGCAAGCACCGCGCTATCGGGGAACTCGCGGCACTCGCCGAGACACCACAACTCGACGCGATGTGTCTGCAGGAGGTGTACGCCGAGAACCTCCCAGCCGAAATCGGCAACCTGTATCTGGCGGATGCCACGAAACGCAACCGTCTCGGACTCGCCGTGTATTACCGCCGCGAGCGCTTCGAGCAGGTCGCGAGCCAGTCGTTTCAGCTCAAGAAGTCGCTACACGACCTGATTTTCACACCGACCCCTGAACGGCTCGTAGGTTCCAAACTGGTCGACCGGGACTCCGGGCACGAACTCGTACTCGCCTCGTTCCACGCCGCTCCGCTGACCGCCCTCAACTCGCTTCGACGCAACCAGATCAGGGCCGCGCACGAACTACTGCAGGAACTTGGCAGCGGAGCCCCGATCATCATGGTCGGCGACTATAACTACCCACTCTTTAAAGACGACCTCACCGAGCGGGTCAAGAAGACCGGCTACGACCTGTCACTGAGCGACCGGAGAACGTACACTGCGTACCGCTTCTTTCGCGGACACTTCGACTTCGTGACCTCGCAAGGCTTCACGGTCGAGTCGGTCGAAACCCTCGCGCGCGGGTCATCGGACCACATCCCAATTCTGGTGACGGCTTCGTACGGCGACCCGGTCTACAAGCGAGCAGGCAAAGAGCTGGGTACCGACTCCGCAGACGCAGAGGCACCTGAAGGCGCTTAAGCAACACGAGATCCTCGGCACCTACCTCATCAACGCGGACCGCAACTACTGGCCGAAAGAAAAAGAAGAGCCCGGCCAATGGCCGGACTCTCCCCAAATATCAACGATGACCCGAGTCATCTATCAACGATGTCTCGACTCATCACAAACGTGCGCGAAGGGGTGTGTTCGTTCAGGACATAGGAAACGCATCTCTCGGGACATAGGAAACTTCTCGGCCACGCTCGGGGGATGTCGAAAGCCCGTCTTGTGATCACTGCTGTCGTACTCGAGGGAAGGTCGCAGACCGACGTTGCTCGCGACTACGGGGTCTCCAAAGGGTGGGTCTCCAAGCTCGTCGCCCGCTACCGGGTCGAGGGCGATACCGCGTTCCAACCCCGATCAAGGCGGCCCAATGGCAGTCCGAACGCGACGCCGGCTGCGGTAATCGCGCTGATCGTCCAGCTGCGCACACAGCTGACCGCGGCCGGTCATGATGCTGGCCCCGACACGATCGCCTGGCACCTCACCCAGCACCACAATGTGACGGTGTCTGCAGCAACGATCAGCCGCCACCTCACCCAAGCCGGACTAGTACTGCCGGAGCCGAAGAAGAAACCCCGCTCCTCCTACATCCGCTTCGAAGCGGCCATGCCCAACGAGACCTGGCAGTCAGACTTCACCCACTACCGCCTGATCGACCGCACCGATGTTGAGATCCTGACCTGGCTCGATGACTGCACCCGCTACGCGTTAGGCATCACAGCGCACCGCGCGGTCACCACCCCAATCGTGCTCGCCACCTTCCAGAACGCGGTGGCAACCCACGGAATCCCAGCCTCCACACTCACCGACAACGGCATGGTGTTCACCACACGGCTCTCCGGCATCGGCAGGGCCGGCGGCCGCAACGCATTCGAAGCCGAACTACGACGCCTAGGCGTGAACCAGAAAAACTCCCGGCCAGGGCACCCCACAACCCAGGGCAAGGTCGAAAGGTTCCAGCAAACGATGAAGAACTGGCTCCGCGCCGCGACCCCACAGCCAACCACGACCGCCGAGTTGCAGCAGCTGCTCGACCGGTTCGCGCAGGAATACAACAACGACCGCCCGCACCGATCCCTGCCCCACCGAGCGACCCCCGCGACGATCTACCAGCGACTCCCAAAAGCGACCCCGACGGGCACCCGAGACACCGACGCTCACGAACGAGTCCGACGCGACCGAGTCGACGACGCCGGCAGCATCACCCTGCGCGTCCAAGGCCGACTGCACCACATCGGCATCGGACGAACCCACGCCCGAACCCACGTCATCATCCTCGCCCAGGACCTCAACGTCCGAGTTGTCAACGCCACAACAGGAGAGCTGCTCCGCGAGCTAACCATCGACCAAAACCGCGACTACCAACCCCAAAACAAAAGAAACCCCTGAACCAATGCAGGTTCAAGAGTTTCCTATGTCTTGCGAGATCACAATGGCGGAACCGGTGGGATTTGAACCCACGGTGGGCTCAACACCCACACAACTTTTCGAGAGTTGCACCTTCGGCCGCTCGGACACGGTTCCGGGGAGAGTTTAGTACACGCCGGCGCGCCGCCGCCTCCACGCGATCGCCGCCAGAACGAGGGATGCCACGAGCGCCACGATCCCGGCGCCGAGCACCCAGATCTCGGGTCCTACTACAAACGGCGCGTACTGTACGAGCCGCCCGTCCACGTTGAATACGACGAGTCCCGAGAAACTGTTGAGGAATTGGGGCGACCCGAGGTAGCGCGTGATCGAGAGGCCGAGCATCCCGCCCCCGACCGCGAGGATGGCGACCGCGGCACCCAGGCCGAGAAGAGCGAAGCGCATCAGTCGGCCGGCCGCCAGCGCAGGGCGTGGATGACGAGGGTCGCGATGCCGGTGGAAAGGCCAACGGCGAAGAGCCACGGCGAGAGAGCCGAGAGCACGGCCGGCACGACGTACTCTGCCGCCGCGGTCGCAGCCGTCGGCGAGTAGTTGCTGGTTTGGGCGAAGTACTGAGCGGAGACCCCCGCCACCGTGAACACGACAGCGGTCACCCAGAGGACGGGAATCCACGGATTGCCCCGGAGGGAGCTTGGCGCGTCTTGCATGATCGGGGCGGCAGCGGACTCGACCAGCGGCAGCGGGACGGGCGGCGCCTTGGGCGCTCGATCAACGACCTCGACGTGCGCCGACCGCTCTACCACCGGAGGGCCTGTGACATCGGCGTCAAAGCCGCGCTGGAACGCCGGGTCGAAACGGGGATCGAATGATTGATCGGATGCCATAGGGTCCTTTCTTTGGTGTCGAGCGTAACCGACTTGCGGAATGTAATACCCCGGGGGGTATACTCATTATTATGACTACCCCTCGGCGCATCGTCATCATCGGCGGCGTCGCTGCCGGGATGTCGACCGCGACCCGCCTGCGCCGCCTCGACGAACGTGCCGAAATTATTGTGCTTGAGCGCAGTGGGTACGTCTCGTTCGCCAACTGTGGGCTCGCGTACCACGTTGGTGGTGTCATCCCGGAGCGGGACCACCTGTTGCTGCAGACCCCTGAGCGGCTCGCCGCACGATTTCGTCTCGATGTGCGGGTGAACTCCGAGGTCACCGCGATCGATCCCGCCGCCCAAACGGTCACCGTGCATGGCCAGCCCATGAGCTACGACGAGTTGGTCATCGCGACGGGGGCTGGACCGGTCATTCCCCCAATCCCCGGCGCCGAGCATTTGCTTGCACTGCGCTCGATCGAGGACACCGATCGGCTCTCCTCGGCGGTTAATGCGCTGCCACCGGGCGCTCCCGTCGTGGTCGCAGGCGGCGGCTTCATCGGGCTCGAACTGATCGAGAACCTCGTTCGTCGCGGATTCGCGGTGACCCTCGTGCAGCGCAATAATCACGTGCTCACCCTCGACCCAGAACTGGCCGTGTTGGTCGAAGATCGCATCCGCCAGTCGGGCGTGGACTTGCGCCTCGGCGAGATCCTCTCAGCAGTGACGCACGACAGTGTGACCCTCGACGACGGCACCGTCATCGCAGCCGCTGTGACGATGGCGGCCATCGGGGTGCGAGCAGAGTCAGCGCTCGCGGTCGCGGCGGGTATCCGCACCGGCCCGACTGGCGCAATCATCGTCGACTCGCAGCACCGCACAAGTGCACCGCACATCTGGGCCGTCGGAGATGTCGCGGAGAAGGTCAGCGCGATCGATGGCGTCGCCCGCCCCGTCATGCTCGCGGGGCCCGCGAACCGCGACGGACGCTATCTTGCCGACGCGCTCGCCGGGGCGGACGGAACGTCCCGCCCCGCTCTCGGCACCGCGATTCTCGAACTCTTCGGTCTCACTATTGCAAGCTTCGGAATGACCGAGCAGACCGCCGACCGACCGGTCCGCGTCATCCACACCCACCCAGCGTCGCACGCCACGTACTATCCCGGCGCCGAGACGATGACGATCAAGCTCGTCGTGGATGCCGCAACCGACCTCATTCTCGGCGCGCAGATCATCGGCGGCCAAGGGGTCGACAAGCGCATCGACGTGCTCGCGACTGCGGCGAGCGCTGGACTGACCGCGAGCGCCCTTGCGGACCTTGAGCTGGCGTATGCACCGCAGTACGGGTCGGCAAAGGACCCCATCAACATGCTCGGGTACGTGGCCCGAAACCGGCGCGAAGGGCAGGACCGCAGCATCCAATGGCACGAATTGGCCCATGAGCTCGAGTCGGGGGCCGTGCTCGTCGACGTGCGCACACCGGAGGAGTTTGCCTCGGGTGCAATCCCCGGTGCCGTGAACATCTCCCTCGATGAGTTGCGCAACCGTGTTCACGAGCTCGGCACCGGGCGCGTGATTGTGCACTGCCAAGTGGGCCAGCGGGGACACACGGCCGCGAACCTCCTCACCCACCTCGGATTCGACGCTATCAACCTCGACGGCGGCTATCTCACCTGGTTGGCCGGGGAGCGATCCCGCCAACCGCAACCCCAACCCCGACCCCGACCCCAACCGCTTGGAGCGAGATGAAAAGCGTCGAACCCACCGTAGTCAGCCAACAAGACGGTATCCACTTGATTGACGTGCGCGAGGAGGTCGAGTTCGTCGGCGGCCACGCTCGAGCCGCTGTCAACCTTCCGCTGAGCACGTTCGTCGAGCGCATCGCCGAGGTACCCCGCACCGAGACGCTTTACATCATCTGCGAGAGTGGCGCGCGCAGCGCTCAGGCTGTGGACTGGCTCGAAGGTCAAGGCTACGACGCAGTCAATGTGCTCGGCGGCACTGCGGCGTGGCGCTCCGCGGGTCTCCCTTTGGTCGTTGGCAACTGACCATGTGGCCGTTCTCGAAGAAGTACCGCACCGTCTCGGCAACTGAGGCACGTCAGCTCGTGCGCTCCGGCGCAACCCTCATCGACGTTCGCACCCGCACGGAGTGGAACAGTGGGCACGCTCGTGAAGCCAGAAACATCCCGCTCGATACCCTCGAACAGAAGCTCACCTCCCTTCCGGCGTCCATACCCATCGTCGCTATCTGCAAGTCCGGGATGCGCTCCGCCTCCGCTGCCAGACTCCTCGCCGCTCGAGGCTATGAGGTCTCCAGTGTGAGTGGCGGGATGCCCGCCTGGAACCGCACCACCTGATCGGGTCCTCCGGTCAGTCACGAGCAAAGAAGGAGACGAATGAGCGCCCCAAGCCATGACCCCGAGGCGATGCGGAAGATCGTCAACCGACTCAAACGCGCGGAAGGGCAGCTTCACGCCCTCGTAGCGTCGATCGGCCCAGAGGCGCACTGCCGTGACATCGTGACGCAACTCGCGGCGGTTAGCAAGGCGATGGACCGCGCAGGCTTCGCGATCATCGCCAACGCGATGGTCTCGTGCGCGGTGGACGACGCCGAGGGTGAGGGTACCCACGACGGCATGACACCCGACGAAATCGAGAAGCTCTTTCTCAGCCTCGCTTAGGCGAGGCTAGCTATGGTGAGGACCCCGTTCAGCCTTCGGTCGTCCAGCGCTGGATGAAGGGGCTTCCTTCGACGATTGTGGTCATCTTCGACCCGGCGCACTCAACGGTCATGTCCGTACCAGACATTGTGTCGCCCGGGATCGGGATCTCAGAGTCCAAATTGAGTCCGTTCACATCGATGTAGTTCGTAACCGAATAGTCGGCGGAATCCCAGTTCGCAAACTCCATGACATTGGTGTTGCCTCTCCACCCCCACTCGCCAGACGGGACTCCGAGGTGCACCTGTACCAGGGTGATCCGGGCGTCGGCGTCGGTAACCACCTGCACCCTGTACACCTGCTCAGCAGTGATGCTCACGGCTCCTGCCTCGTCGAACTGGATGGTGCTGCCGCCCCCCGCCTCGTAGTCCAGTACCTCAAAACCCTGTGCCGTGAGTTGGGCAGCAATTTGACTTGCCAGATCGTCGACGTCAAGTTGCCACACCCTGCCGGAGATGCACGCGGTGTCGCCGCCGATCGCAAGATCGTCTCCCCCGGCTTCGCCGAGCTCGCCCGTCGTGCCACCCACCTCACCGTCAGGGCTGGCGTCACCGCCACCGTCGCCGCCACCGGCGGAGCACCCCACCAACACAGTTGCAGCGAGAAACATGACCGTGAGTGTGGATACACATCGTGAGAGCCGGTTCATGGTGGCCTCCCTTTGCGGTCGATCATATCTGTGGGTGCCGTGTGGCGCACCACAAAGGGTCGGCGTCGTGCAAGCCACTGTCGTCGGCTCACTCTAGGCTGGCGCAATGGCCAGATCGACCTCTGCATTCCGGTGTACCGAGTGTGGCTGGACGAGCCTGAAGTGGGTTGGGCAGTGCGGTGAGTGCCAGCAATGGAACACCGTCGTTGACGTCACTGCCCCGAGCGTCCGTGTGAGTGCGGTGCGGCCACTGGCTGGTGCGCTCGCGATCACAGAGATCGGTGCGGCGAGCGTTGCTCACTGGCCGAGCGGGATCGCCGAATTCGACCGCGTGCTCGGTGGTGGAGTCGTGCCGGGGGCCGCGATCCTGCTGAGCGGAGAGCCCGGCGTTGGCAAGTCCACTCTTCTGCTCGAGGTTGCGTGTCGGGCCGCCCGCACCGGCAAACGAGTGTTGTATGTCACGGCTGAAGAGAGCGTCAGTCAGGTGCGGCTTCGCGCGGAACGTACGAACGCCCTCGAGCCTGAACTGTTTCTCGCCGCCGAGACCGACCTCGCGGCAATCCTTGGGCACATCGACCAAGTGCAGCCGCAACTCGTGATCATCGACTCCGTTCAGACCGTGTCATCCGGGCTGACCGATGGGTTGGCCGGTGGTCCGTCCCAAGTGCGGGAAGTGGCATCCACCCTCATTCGCATCAGCAAAGATCGCAACCTCCCGGTGCTGCTCGTCGGTCACGTGACCAAAGATGGCTCGATTGCTGGGCCTCGCTTGCTTGAACATCTCGTGGATGTCGTGCTGCAGTTCGAAGGTGACCGCCAGACCGCGCTGCGCTTTGTTCGCGCACACAAGAACCGTTTCGGATCGACCGAGGAGGTCGGCTGCTTCGAGATGACCGGCGACGGCATCGCAGAAGTCGCCGACCCGAGCGGACTCTTTCTCTCCCGTTCGCGCGTTGCCGTCAGTGGAACCTGCGTGACCATCGCGATCGAAGGTCGCCGCGCTCTGCCGGTCGAGGTGCAGGCACTCATCGTCAAGACGCAATCGCCGCAACCCCGGCGGGTTGTCAACGGAGTGGATTCATCCCGAGTTGCGATGCTGCTCGCCGTGCTCGAGCGGCGGGCGCATCTGCCGTTGTCTGGATGCGACGTCTACGTTTCCACGGTCGGCGGAATCCGGGTTACAGAACCAGCGGCCGACCTAGCGATCGCGCTGGCCATCTCCAGCGCCCACCGGGATTCGGCGCTACCCGCAACGCTCGCTGCGGTCGGCGAAATCAGTCTCGCTGGTGAGATCCGGAGCGCTTCCTCCGTTGCGCGAAGAACCGCAGAGGCTCAACGCCTCGGGTTCACCACGGTGATCGACGCGAGCGCCGGCCAACTCGGCTCTGCGATGAAGCTCGCCTTCGCGGCATCCTCGGCCTAGGAAGAAAGGGCGTGGACGAAACGACGCTGCAGCTTGCTAGCTGAGCATCACCCATGCGCCCCAGTATTCGACCTGCCAGTTGATCCAGCCGTTGCTGCGTTCCAGGCTCACGAGAATCGAGTCCATCTCGCCGTTTTGCTTTGTTGCGCGGCAGGTGAATGTCTCGCCGATGAGCAGTGGCGGCGTTGATGGGCAGTCGACACTGATGTCGCCGCCAAGCGCAGTCGCGTTTGCCTCTACCGTTCGCTCGACCTCGGCACTAAACACTTGCGGGGCCAGCGAGATCACCAATCCCGGAACGACGAGCACCGCGACGAAGAGCGCCGTGACGCCTGCGCCCCACACTGCAATGAGGCTTGAGCCCTTGCCGGTTTCGCGGTGGGTTCTGACTGCGCGCACGACCAAGTAAGTCGGACTGGTCAGTGTTGCCCACAACGCGCTAGCCGGACGCGAGTGACCCCACGTCTGCAGGAGAAGCTTGTCATACGCCGCAAAGCCCAATACGGCAAGATACGGTACCGCCCACACGACGACCAGCAACGGGAGGTTCGCGCCAAGCTCGAGAACGACAACGATAAAGACGCTGGCCGCGAGTTGGAGCAGTGGCATCAGTGCGATTGCCCACGCAGCCGCCGTGAAAGTCTTTTGGCGCTTCGGTGCGCGTTCCGGCGGTGCCTCACCATCGAGCTCGGTAAGGGTCGATGCCCCCGGCCTGGAGTTGGCATGTTGACGCGCTCTGAGGGGACCTGATGTCGCTTGATCTTCGGTGTCGGCCACCGGCGGCTCGAGCTCCTTGAGCGTCATCGCTAGCAAGGGCTGTGCGCTGAGTTCTTCACGAACGACGTCGGGGTCGGTTTCGTACTCGTATTCGAGGTCGCTCAGTCGATCAAATGGCGAGCGCGCTTCGTGCTCCGGTGAGTTCTCACGGCGTTCGCGATCGCGCTGTTCACGACGAGATGGCAACTCTTCATCAGCAAAGGCGAGCCTCGTCGCTGGCTGAACGACAATCGGAGCGCGAGCATCCGAGGTGTGCTCGGTCCACGCTTGCGAATCCCACCAACGAAGCTGCGGAAGCCCCAAGGGGTCAGGATACCAGCCCGCGGGTATGCCAAAGCCGTCTTCATTCACCCTGAAAGGATAACGCTTCTGGCACGCGGGGGAAAGTCCAATCCGAGCTACCGACACCCCCCCTTCGGGAAGTGCAGTTCATCAAGTCAGAATCTGAAACGCTCGGTCGATGCCTTATCAGCTTCGTTGCGCCAGCAGCTGCTCGTTGAGCTGCTCGGTCAAGTCACGATCAAGGCTCATCGGGGTTCCATCGATGGAGCGGATGGGCGCGACGAGCCGAACGCTTGAGACCAGCCACGCGGCATCCGCTTGCTGAAGCATTTCTGGCGTTGCCAACTCGAATCGGGTTTCGAATCCGTGTTGTGGCGCCCACGCGAAGATGCTGGCCTGCGTTGTGCCGTCGAGAATTCCGAGGCCGGGCCCCGGAGTAATGAGCGTCGCGCCCCGCCGGTACAGCACGGTCGAGGTCGGGCCCTCCAGTACGAAGCCGTCGCTCGAAACGAAGATGACATCGTCAGCACCGCGGCGAACTGCTTCGCGAACGGCGGCTCGATTGACCGCGTAGCTCAGCGTTTTCGCCCCCGCCAGTAGCCACGGCGAGGTGGCCGCGACGTCGTGGCGGAACCCACGGTCGAGGAACGCCACGCGCAGCCCGACGGTGCGCTCTTGGCTGTAGTCGGGTGAGTGCGCGCAGTACGCCCAGCCAGTCGGGCGGCCGTCGCCTTCGATTCCACGGGTCATAACGATCTTCACGAAGCTCTCGGCAACCGGATCGACTTCGGCGATGGCCGCCGCAATTGCCGAGCGCCAGACCTCAGCGTCGGGGAGTGGTAGCTCGAGCGCCGCCGCCGATGAGGCGAACCGGCGCAAGTGGTGCTCCACAGCCTGCGGATGCCCGTGGCCGACGCTCAGGGTCTCAAAGATGCCATCACCTCGAGTTGCTGCGAGGTCCACCACACTCACGTGCGGCGCCGCAACATCGACCACCCGGTGGGCGGGCTCGAGGACGTCGTGCGCGGCGGCATCCTTCGACGGTCGATTGACGAGAACCAGGGACGATGAGCGCAGCACGTCAGCGAAATCAGTACAGGAGGAACGGGGTCGTCTCGACCGACGAGATCTCGCCGAGCGAAACACCGAAGCGATACGTCGCCCCCTCGGCGATAACCTGCGGTCGCTCGACACCGCACGTGTCTGTGGATGAGCGGGTGCGGTCCCACGGGATCGGTGTCGTGGAGACCGGGACACCGGGCTTGAGCACTTGCACTCTCGTTTCCGTCGAAACTACGCAGTCTTTGGACGTCCAGATCAGTTCGTCGCCGCTGGTGATCCGAAACTCCTGAACGTCGGAGCCGGCATTGATCGTGCACGGTTCGACCGCGGTGCTCTTCACGACGAGCGCCATCATCGGGTTCACGCCAGGGTCGTAGCCGGTCGCGTCAACGACGCCCTCGACGGTGATCTTCGCCGGGTCGCAAGCTTCTGCTACCCCGGGGGTCGCCGACGGTGTTGGTGTGCGGTTTGGGACCGGGGTCGCAGCGCCGGTACCGGGACGCACCACGATGAGCACGATGGCGATGATCACAGCGACTAGCCCAATGGCCACAACGAGTCGGCGGCGCCAGTACACGCTGCTCGGCTGAGGGCCGACCGGATTGCGGAACGTCGACATACCGCAAGGGTAAGCGGGATATCCATCGAAGCCCGGGGAGCTAGCGGAGTGTCTTGAGCATTCGCGTGTTGCCGAGCGTGTTCTGCTTCACTCGCGAGAGGTCCAGAAACTCCGCGACACCCTCGTCTGGCGATAGCGCCAGTTGGGCGAAAACCTCCGGCGCAACGACCGCCTCTTCGATCGGCTCGAAACCCTGCCGCGAGAAGAACCCCGTTTCGAAGGTTAGACAGAACAGGCGGCTAAGGCCGAGGGTGCTGGCATCCGCTTCGATGCGTTCGAAGATGGCATGACCGACGCCACGACCCAACCAGTTGGATGCCGCGGCAAGCGTTCGCACCTCACCCAGGTCCTCCCACATCACGTGCAGTGCCCCGCAACCGATAATCGTGCCGTCATCGGTCTCGGCGACGCGGAATTCCTGTACCGCTTCGTAGAGCACCACGCGGTCCTTGCCGAGCAGGATGCGCTGCTCGGCGAGGGGCTCGATGAGGCGCTGGATATCCGGCACGTCGAACGTGCGCGCCGGTCGCACGTGGAAGGAAGTCACGGCATCACGTTACCGCCGGTCTCGGCTGTGCTCGACCACCGCGGCCCAGCCGGTCTCGGCTCTGCTCGACCCCCGGTGGTCGAGCGAAGCCGAGACCCAGCGAAGGCGGCTAGGCCTCGACGGCTGCGGGTTCCTTCTCCTCAAGTCCAGCCTGGCGGCCAGTCGTGAAGATGAACTCGCCATCCGCGAAGTCGACGTGAACGTGATCGCCGGAGTTCAATTCGCCGTGCAGGATGCGCTCGCTGAGCGCATCCTCGATCTCGTGCTGCACCGCGCGGCGCAGCGGACGCGCACCGAGAGAAGGATCGAAGCCCACCTTGATGAGCTGCTCCTTGGCTGGCACCGTCAGTTCCACCGAGAGGTCGCGGTCGAGCAAACGGTCGCTCAGGCGCTTGATGAACAGATCCACGATCTGCAGCAACTCCTCCGGGCTCAGCTGCGGGAAGACGATCGTCTCGTCAACCCGGTTGAGGAACTCGGGCTTGAAGTGCTTCTTCAGTTCCTCGACGACCTTGCCGCGCATCCGGTCATAGCCGGTAGCGGTGTCGGTGGACGAGGTGAACCCAATCGGGGTGCCCGTGATGTCCCTCGTTCCGAGGTTCGTGGTCATGATGATCACGGTGTTCTTGAAGTCGACAACGCGACCCTGGCCATCCGTCAGTCGCCCCTCTTCCAGAATCTGGAGGAGCGAGTTGAAGATGTCGGGGTGAGCCTTCTCGATCTCGTCGAAGAGCACAACACTGAACGGCTTGCGGCGCACCTTCTCGGTGAGCTGGCCACCCTCCTCGAAGCCGACGAACCCGGGAGGGGCACCGAACAGCCGCGAGACTGTGTGCTTCTCGCCGTACTCACTCATGTCGAGGGCGATGAGCGCATCTTCATCGTCGAACAGGAACTCGGCGAGCGCCTTGGCAAGCTCGGTCTTTCCGACACCGGTCGGGCCGGCGAAGATGAACGAACCGCTCGGGCGCTTCGGGTCCTTGAGGCCGGCGCGAGTGCGTCGGATGGTCTTCGAGAGTACCGAGATGGCCTCCTCCTGACCGATGACGCGCATGTGCAGGGCCTTCTCCATGAAGATGAGTCGACTCGACTCCTCCTCGGTGAGCTTGAAGACGGGGATGCCCGTTGCTGCAGCCAGCACCTCGGCGATGAGTCCCTCATCCACTTCGGCGGTCGTGGAGATATCTCCCGCCTTCCACTGCTTCTCGAGACGCAAGCGCTCGCCGAGCAGCTTCTTCTCTTCGTCGCGCAAGCTCGCGGCCTTCTCGAAGTCTTGGTCCTCGATCGCGCCTTCCTTCTGTGCGCGCACGGCAGCGATCTTGTCGTCGAACTCGCGGAGCTCTGGCGGTGCAGACAGGATCGACAAGCGAAGTCGTGCACCAGCCTCATCGAGCAAGTCGATGGCCTTGTCTGGCAGGAACCGGTCGGCGACGTAGCGGTCGGCAAGATTTGCCGCCGCGACGATAGCGCCATCCGTGATCGACACCTTGTGGAACGACTCGTACTTATCGCGCAGCCCCTTGAGGATGTTGATGGTGTGCGGCAGGGAAGGCTCGTGCACCTGCACCGGCTGGAAGCGGCGCTCAAGCGCAGCATCCTTCTCGAAGTGCTTGCGGTACTCGTCGATGGTCGTTGCACCGATGGTCTGCAGCTCGCCGCGCGCGAGCAGCGGCTTGAGAATGGATGCCGCGTCAATGGCTCCCTCAGCAGCACCCGCGCCGACGAGGGTGTGGATCTCGTCGATGAACGTGATGATGTCGCCGCGTGAACGGATCTCCTTGGTCACCTTCTTGAGGCGCTCCTCGAAGTCACCGCGGTAACGCGAGCCGGCGATCAGGCTTCCAAGGTCGAGCGAGTAGAGCTGCTTATCCTTGAGGGTCTCCGGCACGTCACCGCGAGCGATGGCTTGCGCGAGGCCCTCAACGACGGCCGTCTTGCCGACGCCAGGTTCACCGATGAGCACGGGGTTGTTCTTAGTGCGACGAGAGAGGATCTGCATGACCCGCTCCATCTCCTTCTCGCGCCCGATCACCGGGTCGAGCTTGCCGTCGCGCGCGGCTTGGGTGAAGTTGCGCCCGAACTGGTCGAGGATCTGGCTGCCCTTGTCAGGTGTTGCATCGTTCCCGCCGACGGCCACCGCCTCTTTGCCCTGATAGCCGGAAAGCAACTGGATGACTTGCTGGCGCACCTTGTTCAGGTCGGCGCCGAGCTTGACGAGCACCTGAGCGGCGACACCCTCGCCCTCGCGAATCAGGCCGAGCAGGATGTGCTCGGTACCGATGTAGTTATGGCCGAGCTGCAGCGCCTCGCGCAGTGACAACTCGAGCACCTTCTTGGCACGCGGAGTGAACGGGATGTGCCCGGTCGGCTGCTGCTGGCCCTGGCCGATGATGTCTTGAACCTGCTCGCGCACCGAATCGAGCGAGATGTTGAGGGACTCGAGAGCCTTAGCGGCTACACCTTCACCCTCGTGAATTAGACCGAGCAGGATGTGCTCAGTGCCGATGTAGTTGTGGTTGAGCATCTTGGCCTCTTCTTGGGCCAACACGACAACACGACGGGCTCGGTCGGTAAATCTCTCAAACATGCGATTCGCTCCTCAGACCTGGACAGGAATCAGGTCGTGATAACGAGACTAGCCACGCGAGGGCGCGAATTGGCGATTGTTCGCCGTAGGCGTGACCGGCTTGCGCGCGGGGATGAACGTCCGGCCTACAGCTCAGCCCACTCGACGAGATCGCCTCCGGCTTTGCGGCTGGGGCGACCGCTAGGGTTAGGCGCGTGAGCGATGATGACGACACACGACCGGTCGGCTTTCTTGGCAAGCTTCGCGGGTTGAAAGTAATCACTTGGGTGCTCATCATCGGACTGATTCTGCTCGCGACTGGCGGCACGGTTCTCGCCTTCATTCTCCAGGGTCTGTTCTAGCCCCCGGCGCCTAGCCCCAGCGCCAAGCCGCAGCGCCAGCGCCAAGCCGCATGCTCACGCAGTCGATCACGACTGCCGCTCCGAAGACTGCAGTGGAGACGACTCCACTGCAGCAAATTCGGAGGCACCACACATGTCCGCTTCGACCACGACCGCAACTGAGCCGCCCGCTACAACCCCTGTGAAGCGTCGGAGGCTCTGGGGCATGGCGGCATTCGCCGGCATTGTGAGCGCGGGTGTGCTCCTCGCCAGCGGCGAGCTGCTCTCGCTCGTGTTCGGATCTCGGAGCAGTCCCCTCATCGCGGTCGGCGCATTCGTCATTGACATCGTGCCACCGTGGGCAAAAGACCTCGTCATCGCTCTGTTCGGCACCAACGACAAGATCGTGCTACTCGCATCCCTCGGGCTTGCGGTTGTCGTGGCGGCGGCGATCGGCGGCGTGCTTCAGCTCATCCGGCCACCGCTCGGAGTAGTCGTCGTGGTAATCGCGGGTGGCCTCTCGATGGCGGCGATCGCCACGCGCGCAGGCGCAGGGTTGTTTGATACCGTCCCGACACTGGTCGGCACCATAGTCGCAAGCTTCGTCATCCATGGTTCGATTGCGCGCTTGCGAACGTGGCGGGATGCGGGTCAGGCGGGTGGGTCTCGGCTTCGCTCGACCAACGATGGCTCAACCACCGAAGAAGCGGCTCCATCCGCTGCGGTCGGTCGGCGCGGGTTTCTGCAGTTCACGCTCGTCACCGCGGTGGCTGCTGCGGTTGTTGCGGCCGGTTCGCGAATCGCGGATGCCACGCTCTCATCGCTCAACGCCGTGCGAGATGCGCTCACCCTGCCAGCACCGGGCTCGACTGTCACGATCCCGGCCGGCGCGGACCTGCAGATTCCCGGGGTGACGCCGTTGTTCGTTCCGAACGGCGACTTTTATCGCATCGACACCGCGCTCGTTGTGCCAGAGATCGATCCGAACACCTGGAACCTCCGGGTCAACGGCATGGTCGAGCAAGAGGTCAACCTCAGCTTCCAGCAGTTGCTCGACATGGGCCTCGACGAGTATGTAATCACCCTGACGTGCGTCTCGAACGAGGTCGGCGGTCCGCTGCTCGGCAACGCGAAGTGGCTCGGCGTTCCCGTGCGCGACGTGCTCGCGATGGCCTCGCCAAAGTCCGGCGCCGATATGGTGCTTTCGCGCAGTATTGACGGCTTTACGGCGAGTTCGCCGCTTGATGCCCTCAACGACCCGATGCGCGATGCGATTCTTGCGGTCGCGATGAACGGTGAACCGCTGCCCCTCGAGCACGGGTTTCCGGTGCGCATGGTCGTGCCAGGCCTGTACGGATACGTCTCGGCAACGAAGTGGCTCACCGAACTCAAAGTCACGACCTACGACGCCGACGAGGCCTACTGGACTCCCCGCGGTTGGGATGCGCGTGGTCCCATCAAGCTCTCGTCGCGACTCGACACCCCGCGCGTCGACAAGGCGGTTCCGGCCGGGCCGACGAAAATCGCCGGTGTCGCTTGGGCTCAACCGATCGGGGTTGCCGCCGTCGACATCACGATCGACGGCGGGGACTGGCTTGCCGCAACGCTATCGGCGCCCATCAACAATGACACCTGGGTGCAGTGGTTCGTCGATTGGGAAGCCACGACCGGGATCCACACCATCGTCGTGCGCGCGACAGACAACGACGGCAATGTGCAAATCGAGGAGCGAGTGCCACCGGCGCCGAATGGCTCGACTGGGCTTCAGTCCTCGCTCGTGCGCGTCGCCTGAGGCGCACGGTCGCGCGTTGGCTCCGGCATACCCCGACGAGCGCGCTCCTCGGCCTCGATCTTCGCGTAAGCGCCACGCTCGCTGCGATCGGCGCGAATGATCGATCTCAACACGAACCAAAACACCAGTCCGATGAGGATCGTTGGGGTGATGGAGAAGATCGCGTTCGACCAGAATTCTTGTGGCACTGAGCCAGCTTAACGGCCTGTGCCAGCTTAACGGCCAACGATCAACGCGATGGCGGCGATCAGGATCATCCCAGCCAGGGCGAATCCCATGATGAACCGCGAGGTGCTGCGATCCACTATGGGCCAGCGGTCAGAATCCCGATGACACCAGACAGCAGTAGATACGCGCCAATGCCGCCGACGATCACCCAGATCACGATGCGTCGTTGCGAGATTTCACCGTTCTTCTTCTCTTCGCCTGGCAGTTTGAGATCGCTCATGTCAGCAGTCTAGGTCGGTCGTCAGGGTCACTTGACGAGCGGAAACAGAATCGTCTCGCGAATTCCCAAGCCGGTGATCGACATGAGCAGTCGGTCAATGCCGAGGCCGATACCGCCCGTTGGCGGCATCCCGTGTTCGAGGGCGCGCAAGAACTCCTCGTCAAGCCGCATCGCCTCTGGATCACCCTTGCCGGCGAGCACCGCCTGTTCGACAAAACGCTCGCGCTGGATCACCGGGTCGACGAGCTCGGAGTATCCCGTCGCCAACTCGAAACCGCGAACATAAAGATCCCACTTCTCGACCACCCCGGCAATCGATCGGTGATCACGAACGAGCGGGCTCGTGTCGACCGGAAAGTCCATGACGAACGTTGGGCGAGTCAAGCCCGGCTTCACAAAGTGCTCCCACAGTTCTTCGACGAGCTTGCCGTGGGTTGGCTGCGCGACCTCGATGTCGAGGGATGCCGCGAACTGCTCGAGCTCGGCGAGCGAAGTCTCCGGCGTGACCTGATGACCGGATGCCGCAGACAACGAGTCGTACATCGACACGCGGGCCCACTGCCCACCGAGGTCGTAGTCTGTGCCATCGGCCAGCGTGACCTGAAGTGAGCCGGTAACAGCGAGGCAAGCGTTCTGAACGAGCTGCTGGGTGAGGTCGGCCATGCGGTTGTAATCGCCGTACGCCTCGTAGGCCTCGAGCATGGCGAACTCGGGTGAATGGGTCGAGTCTGCACCCTCGTTGCGGAAGTTTCGGTTGATCTCAAAGACACGGTCGATGCCGCCGACGACGGCGCGCTTGAGAAACAACTCCGGCGCGATTCGCAAGAACAGTTCGGTGTCGAAAGCGTTGCTGTGGGTCGAGAACGGGCGAGCGGATGCCCCGCCGTGGATGATCTGCAGCATCGGGGTCTCGACCTCGACGTACTGCTGCGCGGCAAAGGTTGCCCGCAGGCTCGAGTTCACAGTGGCTCTGGCACGAACCGTGAAGCGGGCCTGCTCGCGCACGATGAGGTCGAGGTAGCGGCTTCGCACGCGCGCTTCGTCGCTCAGTTCGGTGTGCAGGTTCGGCAGCGGGCGAATCGCCTTGGCTGCCACGGTCCAGTCGCGAGCGAGCACCGAGAGCTCGCCCCGGCGGCTGGAGATGACCTCGCCGAAAACGAATACATGGTCGCCGAGATCGATGATGTCCTTCCAGCGTTCGAGGGAATCCTCGCCTACCTCGGCCAAACTCACCATGGCCTGGATGCGCTGACCGTCGCCGGACTGCAGGCTCGCGAAACACAGTTTTCCAGTGTTGCGCAGGTGCACAACGCGGCCAGCGATACCGACGATGTCGCCGGTCGTGGCATCCGTTTCGAGGTCTGCGTATTGCTCGCGGAGGGCCGGAATCGTCGTCGTGATGGGGACCGAGACCGGGTAAGCACCCGGCCCGTCATCGATGAGGCGTTGGCGCTTGGCGAGACGAACAGCCTTCTGCTCGGTCACGTCAGCGTCGGTCACGTCAGCGTCGGAAGCATCTGTCTCATCAGTCACGAGAGTCAATCGTATCGGTGGTGTCGTTGGCGAAGCCCGGATCTCGGCTTCGCTCGATCACCGGTGGTGTCGTTGGCGAAGCCCGGATCTCGGCTTCGCTCGATCACCGGTGGTGGCGAGCGCCGCTGGTCGAGCGAAGCCGAGACCTAGCGACCGCGCTCACGCCAACCGGATCGCCTCGTTGTCGATCAATCGGGTCGTTCCGACCCGTGCGGCAATGAGCACCCTCGCGTTACCGCGATACCCGTCATCGACGGGCCGGAAGGTGGCCGGGTTCACGATCGCAAGGTAGTCGAGCGCAACGAGGCGCTCGCCCATGATGACCGATTGCGCGGCAGCGAGCACCGCGTCGATTCCCCGATCCGCTGAAGAGACCGCCGCTTCAAGAGCGACCGAGAGCACCCGGGCTGCCCGGTGCTCCTTCTCGTCGAGGTACCGGTTGCGGCTCGACAGTGCGAGACCGGAGGGCTCGCGCACCGTTTCGACAACGAGCACCTCGGTCGGCATCGACAGGTCGCGCACCATGCGCTCAACGAGAAAGACTTGCTGGGCGTCTTTCTGGCCGAAGACGACGACGCTTGCGCCTGCCAAGTTGATCAACTTCGCTACCACGGTCAGAACGCCATCGAAGTGCCCCGCGCGCGACGCTCCCTCAAACGACTCCCCAACAGCGCCCGCCGTCACTTTGGTTTCGAGCGCACCATTCGGGTACATCTCGTCGACCGATGGCACGAAGGCGATATCGACGCCCGCGGCATTCAACGCCGCGAGATCGTCTTCAAGGGAGTGCGGATACCGGTCGAGATCCTCGCCCTTGGCGAACTGCATCGGGTTGACGAAGATCGAGACGAGCACGACGTCGACCGTTCCAGCACTGACCAACCCGGATGCCCGCTCAACGAGCGCCAGATGGCCAGCGTGGAGGGCGCCCATGGTTGGCACAAGCGCAACACGTTTGGTGCCGAGAGCGAGACGAAGTTGGGTCGCTGTCTCAGCGACGGTGATTGACACGCTGACCCCTTAAGCCTCGGCTGCGAGTGCCGACTCGACCGATGATCGCACAAGTGGAGCGAGCACGCTCGACGGCGACTCGACGTCGAGCTCAGCGAGCATGGCGAGCGCCTGATGCACGATCGCGGCCGAGAAGCTCGTCGCCGTCGACACGGCCTCGGCATACTGCGCGCGATCGGCTTCGTCAATGATGACGGGTTCCGCCCCCATCTCCACTACGAGGGCCTGACCAATTGGCAGCACCGCCGTCGGCGCCGTCACGGCACAGTAGCTCTCGCGCAAGCGCACGAGGTCGACGCTTGTACCGGTGAAGACCATGGCGGGATGCACCGCGAGCGGAATCGCACCAGCCGCGGTTGCCGGCGCGAGCACGCTGTATCCCAGACCGGGTGCGGTGTGCATGACGAGTTGTCCCGGCCGCCACGCGCCGGTTGCGGCAAGCCCGGCGACCAGCGTGGAGAGCTCGCCCTCCGGCACCGCGAGAATCACCAGTTCGCTGCGCTCGATGAGGTCGGGGATCTCAAGAATCGCAACGTCGTTGAGCATCACCTTGGCGCGTTCGCGGTTCTGTTCAGACACCGCGGCGACGCCGATGATCGCGTGACCAGCGCCAGCGAGGGCTGCGCCAAGCACCGGTCCGACTTTGCCAGCGCCGATGATGCCGATGCCGAGTCGCCCGGCGGCGCTCACGATACCCGCCACCGGTGAGTCGTGTCGCTGTTCGCCTCGGTCACCGCGCGGGATGCCAATTCTTCGAAGAGTTCGAGACCGTCGGCTTCATCGATCGCGCCGAGCTCCGCCGTGACCGGCCCAGAAACCGTGTGCACCCTGATTCGTGAAACGCGCAGTCGGCGGTAGATCGGTCCGCGCGAAAGCGCGATGCTCTGCGCCCGAGCGTGCGGAACGATCACGAGCTCGCGGTAGATCGCGCCGCGCCGAAACAGCACAAAATCCGGATTCACGGCGTACCCGTTGCGACGCCACGAAAACCAGCGCAGGATCGCCGCTCGAGGCGGAGAAGAGCGAAACCCATCGTCACCGCCGCGCGACACGAGCCCGCGCTCGAGGAGCGCCGCGGCATCCTCATCGATGCTGCCTGGAAGCATGAGCTCGAGCACCCGGCGTACGTCTTCGAGGTTGCCGACCGGCAGAATCGTGGTGTTCGCCTGCCCGGAAGCGCCGTTGGTCCAGGAGTTGGAGGCACGATTGAGCTGAATGTGCCACCAACCCGCTGGCCGCCAGAGCAGCGGCTGGCTCACTTGAATCGCATGAATGCGGCCGGGTGGCAAGGTCTCGTTGCTGGTCGACAAGAGTCCGAACCCCACCCGAATGCCGTCGGGGGTCGCCGCAATGTTGTAGCGGATCGATCGAGTGAAACGCGATATGTAGAAGCCCGCAATACCGATGAAGCCGGGGATGATTCCAATCAGCACGAAGAACTCGCCAGTGCGGGCGATGAAAATTCCGGCCAGCACTGCGCCGATGATGATCGCGACGGTGAATCCGCTCAGCAGTAGGGAGCCGGCGAGCCGACCGAGGTTGATTCGAACGACCGAGGTCGGCTCGATGGCGTCTGCATCCAGTTCTGGCGCGGTGAACTCACCGACTCGGCGCTCGATGATCGCGGCCGCAGCTGCCGCCGCGGTGCCCGGAACGTGCCCGGCGAGCGCAGCATCCGCTCGACCTGCGCGCTCTTCGCGCGTGCCAGAGGCAAGCAGCAGAATCTCGCGACGCAGTTCATCCGCCGCCGCAGAACCGAGATACGCCAACTGAACGTTGGCGTCTTCGCCTGCGACGTTCACTTCGAGCTTTGCCGCTCCGAAGAGCCTGGCTAGGAACGGGCGAACGATATTGATGCCTTGGATGCGATCGAGTCGACCGCGCCGATTGGTGCGGAAGAGCACCCCACTTCGCACCTCAACGAGCTCCTCCGTAATGCGGAACGTGTGCATGCGCCACGAAACGTAGAACCCCGCGATACAGAGCAACAGCACGCCCATGACCGCGAGAATCAC
This sequence comes from Rhodoglobus sp., assembly GCA_041736385.1. Lineage (GTDB taxonomy): Bacteria > Actinomycetota > Actinomycetes > Actinomycetales > Microbacteriaceae > Rhodoglobus. The sequence goes on from JBGSTT010000055.1 coordinate 21,274, forward strand.
GACACCGGTGAGTCCGTTCTCGATCACGAACGTCAAGGGGTCTGGTCGACCGCCATCGCCAATGTCATTGAGAGGATCCCGGAAAAACACTTGGATCGCGACATCCCTGAGGTTGACGATGATGACACCCAGGATGGCCACGAACGCGATTCCACCCCGCAGCAACGGGGTCGCTGGATGCAGTCGATGCCATTGCCCGTCTGCCAGCCGACCGTCGTTCGCGAGCACGATCGGGGTTGTCACAATCCCGCCCTGCGGCTCTCGGCGAGAGCAACGAGTGCGTCTCGAAGCGCTTCGGCGACATCCGCTGGTAGCCCCGGGATGACGACACCGGTCGCGGCGGCCGCGGTGACGAACTTGAGCTCGCTTAAGCCGAGGGCGCGGTCGAGCGGCCCGCGATTGACATCAACGAGTTGCATGCGCCCGTACGGCACCGCGACCGTCCGTTCAAACATGAGCCCGCGACGAAACACAAGGTCATCTTCGCGAAGCTGGTAGGCGATCGCGCGAACCCGGCGCGGGGTCAAGACGATCGTGACGAGGAACACGATCGCAAGAATGGCCGGTATCGCCCAGAGCGGGGTCAACCTGGTCAGGAACGGCACCAGTGAGGTAAGGCCGACCATGATGATGGCGGAAATGAGCCAGCCGACGAGGTCGACGACGATGTACTTTCCAGAGACGTGCTGCCAGCCGGGAGTGACGTCGACCTCTTGGGCCTGTTGGTCATCGGATTCGGTATTCGTTGTCACTGGATTCCTTGAGTCCGTGGCGCGCGCGGTGGCGGTTCTTCGTCGTCCGGCGGCAGGGTGCACATGTGTTCTGCAACAAGACCACCGATCAAGAGCACCAATGCACCGACCGCCGCCGCGATTGCGGTCGTGATGGAGCCTAGGTCAGGCACGACAGAACGCGTAACGAGGTAGGCCACGATTCCGAGTCCTGCCCCGCCTAGGAGCGCCCCGCCGAGACTCGAGGCCTTGGCGAGCATCACGACACGAGTCGCGTAGAACGGATCGATACTGGCGCCGGCAACTCGCTGAGCCACTCGGCGCACCGGCAGTGCCATAACGACGATGATGGCGCCGATCGCAATCAGCGCGATCGCCAACGTCACCGGCGGTATCACGACCGCACGACCCATCGACACCAGCACAGTCTGTGCGAACCAGGCAACCGTCAAACCGAGTACACCCAGAAGCGCCAGATGCAACGGCCGAGTGCGCGTCACAGTAGCGGCTCCGCCGGGTACTGGCGGTACGGTTCGTGCAGTTGAGCGAGAAGATCGCTGACGGGGCCGCGTCCCGGAAGCGTGGCATCCGAATCGAGTTCGAGCCAAGGAGCAAGCACGAACACCCGGTCAGCCGCCCGGGGGTGCGGCACAGTCAGTCCTGGTTCGTCGATGACCTCGTCCCCGATCGTCACGATGTCGACATCGAGGGTGCGGTCACCCCAGCGCTCGTCCCGCACCCGGCCCTGGTCAAGCTCGATGCGTTGCAGCGCACTCAGCAGTGCGCGGGCATCGAGGTGCGTACGCAGCGTCACGGCGGCGTTGAGATAGCTCGGGGCCGTGGCATCCACACCGTGTAGTTTGACCGCGGCCGTTTCGATAATGGTGGATGCCGCGGTGACCTCAACCCCGTCGATTGAGGCGATCGCGACCACTGCCGCGCGCAGAATCGACTCGCGGTCGCCGAGGTTGCTACCGATCGAGAGCACCGCCATGCGCTCGGTGGGCGAGTCTGGGTGCGCGTCCACTAGCGATGTCACCGGACGGAGCCAGGGTCAATAGCGAAGCCAGCGGTGGCAACGGACGGTAACTTGCCGCGCGTGATGGTCACCGAGACGTCATCGAACGGAACCGCGATCGGGGCTTCCGGCTTGTGCAGTGTCACGGTGACCAGTTGTGCTGCGCGGTGGGCCAGCACGACGGCGGCAACGCGCTCGGCCACCGTCTCGAGGAGATCGACCGGGTCGCTTTCGACGGCCGCGATGATCTCTTCTGCGAGCTCGCCATAGTGGATCGTCAACCCCAGGTCGTCGCTCGCAGCCGCTTTCGACAAATCGAGGGAGACGGTCACGTCGACGATGAAGAGTTGACCATTGCGACGCTCTTCATCAAAGACTCCGTGATGCGCGTTCGCGCGAAGCCCGGTGATGGTGATTTGGTCGAGAGGGTTCATTCGGGCCTTCCGTTCTGCCACGCGCTCCAGACGGCGAGCGCAAGGATGGTGGATGCGACGTCGTGCACTCGAACGCCCCACACGCCTGCCGAGGCGGCGAGCACGCTCGTCGCGGCGGTCGCTGCATCGCGCAGTTCTGTGGCTGCCTCGGCGGGCAGCAGCTCACCAAGGAATCGCTTCCGCGACGCGCCAACGAGCAGCGGTCGCCCGAGGCCGGCAAGCTCGTCGAGGCGAGCGAGGAGGCTCCAATTGTGTTCGGCGGTCTTGGCGAAGCCGAGGCCGGGATCCAGAATCACGCGATTCGCCTCGAGGCCAGCGGCATCCATGGCCTCAAGCCGCTCGGCAAGTTCGTCCCGCACCTCCAAGACAACATCGGTGTAGTTGGCCCGCTCCTTCATGGTTCGACTGTGCCCGCGCCAGTGCATCGCGATGTAGTCGACATCGGCATTCGCGACGACCGCATACATCTGCGGGTCGGCAAGGCCGCCAGAGACATCGTTGACGATTCGCGCGCCAGCCTCGACCGCGGCGCGGGCCGTCGAGGCGTTCATCGTGTCGATGCTGACCGCAATCTGCTGGGCCGCGAGTTCGCGGATCACGGGGATCACTCTGCGCTGTTCCTCGTCGGCTGGCACCCGCTGAGCGCCCGGCCGCGTCGACTCGCCGCCGACATCAACGACGTCTGCGCCCTGCTGTCGCAACTGGATGCCGCGATCCACGGCCGCGGTCAAGCCCAGGTACTGGCCACCGTCGCTAAACGAATCGGGCGTGACGTTGAGGATGCCGAGGACCATCGGGCGGGCTTCCGGCCGCGCCAGCGAGAACATTGGCTGGCCAACGACCGAAGCCGTCGCGCCCGGTTCGCTCGCCAGATCGTGCATTCGTGGCATTCTCGCCTCTGTTCTCGGCGTTATAGTCTCAGCGTTCTGGGTCTTTGCGGTCTAGTTCTCGGCGTTCTGGGTCTTTGCGTTCGAAAGTGCCGGCGTTACGCGGTTGCGATCCCCGGAGACTTTCGAGGGCGCGGGGCGCGCTTCGGCTTGGCTGGGGCCTCTGACTCGATCCCACCTTCTGCAATACCAGAGTCGATCGGCAGCCGAGACGGCATCGCCACCGGCGGACGGTCCGAGAGCGGACGCTGTTCACTTGAGAGCCACAATGGGCGCTCTGGCAGCAGCTCGATGCCCTCGAAAATCGCGGCGAGCTGCACGTGATCGAGTGTCTCCTGCTCAAGCAGTGAAGTCGCCAGGCGATCGAGGGTGTCACGGTTGGTGTTGAGCACTTGCCACGCCTCGTCGTGCGCTTGCTCGATGAGCGCGCGCACCTCCTCATCGATCGTCTTGGCGATGGTGTCTGAGTAGTCGCGCGTCGCCCCCAAATCGCGGCCCATGAACGGCTCGCCAGCGGTCGCGCCAAGCTTGACAGAGCCGACCTTGGCGCTCATGCCGTACTCGGTCACCATCTTTCTGGCAATCGCGGTGGCCTTCTCGATGTCGTTGGATGCCCCGGTTGTCGGATCGTGGAAGACGATCTCCTCGGCAACCCGGCCGCCCATCGCGTAGGCGAGCTGATCGAGCAGTTCGTTGCGCGTGATCGAGTACTTGTCTTCCAGTGGCAGAACCATCGTGTAACCGAGGGCCCGACCACGAGGAAGGATGGTGACCTTCGTCACCGGGTCGGTGTTGCGCATCGATGCAGCCGCCAGTGCATGGCCACTCTCGTGGTAGGCAGTGATGAGCTTCTCTTTGTCGTTCATCAGGCGCGTGCGGCGTTGGGGGCCAGCCATCACGCGATCCACGGCCTCGTCGAGGGCGCGGTTATCGATGAGCTGGGCATCCGAACGAGCCGTCAGTAGCGCCGCCTCATTGAGTACATTCGCCAAGTCAGCCCCGGTAAACCCTGGGGTCTTGCGCGCGAGCACTTCGAGATCCACGCCATCGGCCATCGGCTTGCCCTTGGCGTGCACCTCAAGGATCTGTTTGCGGCCCTGAAGGTCCGGGGCATCCACACCGATCTGGCGGTCGAAACGGCCGGGACGCAGCAGGGCGGGGTCGAGCACGTCTGGCCGGTTGGTCGCGGCGATCAGGATGACGTTCGTCTTGACGTCGAAGCCGTCCATTTCAACCAGCAACTGGTTGAGGGTCTGCTCGCGCTCGTCGTTTCCGCCGCCAATGCCAGCGCCACGGTGCCGACCAACGGCGTCGATCTCATCGATGAAGATAATGGCTGGCGAGTTCTGCTTCGCCTGCTCGAACAGGTCGCGAACGCGGCTTGCGCCGACGCCGACGAACATCTCAACGAAGTCAGAACCCGAGATCGTGTAGAACGGCACGCCAGCCTCGCCGGCGGTCGCGCGAGCCAGCAGCGTCTTGCCGGTTCCTGGCGGACCGTAAAGCAGAACGCCCTTCGGGATGCGCGCGCCAACGGCCAGAAACTTGGCCGGGTCCTTCAAAAAGTCTTTGATCTCTTCGAGCTCTTCGATCGCTTCGTCGGCGCCAGCGACATCCGCGAATGTCACTTGCGGAGCCTCCTTACCGACGAGCTTGGCCTTGGATCGACCGAACTGCATGATGCGGTTGCCGCCACCCTGCATTCTGGTCAGCAAGAAGTAGAAGATGATGCCGATGATCAGGAATGGGATCACGATGCCAGCCAGCGAGACCCAAAAACTGGTCTGCGGCACCTCGTCGTCGAAGCTGGAAAGCCTGGCGTCATTGATGGCCGCAATGACCTCTGCGCCGCGCGGCGTTACGTAATAGAACCGCACAAGCGTGCCGTTCTCGCCGTCGGCACTTGCCAGCGTGAGGTCAACGCGTTGCTCGCGATCAACGATCTTCGCTGACGTCACGGCACCGTTCTGGAGGTAGGAAAGCCCCTCTTGCGTCGTTACTTCACGAAAGCCGCTGCCGGTGAGCAGGCTCGCACCGACTGCGACCGCCGCAATGGCGAGGACGATATAGATAACCGGCCCACGAAAAATACGCTTGAAGTCCATGTTGTTCCGGGCCCAATGGGCCCAGCCCTTCCTTTACGAAGATTGGTGCTGCAAGGCTAACCGCTGGCCACTGCGTGCGGCCTGCGTGTTCGCCGCAGGCGGAGCCAGAACCGGTGATCGAGCGAAGCCGGTGATCGAGCGAAGCCGAGATCCCCATGCACGCCACCGGTGATCGAGCGAAGCCGAGATCCCCATACACACCACCGGTGATCGAGCGAAGCCGAGATCCCCTGCACAGGCGGCTCGACTGAACCGTCATCCAGATCTCGGCTTCGCTCGAACACCGATGCGGAACAGATCCATACGGTTGCGAAATGCCGTACATGTACATCCTGAAGTGCCGTGACGGGAGCTACTACGTCGGGAGCACTTGGGATATTGAACGACGATTCGCACAGCATGAGCGCGGTGAGGCGGCAAACTTCACTAGGTCTCGGCGGCCCGTAGTGCTGGTGCACCTAGAGGAATACGGCCGGGTGGATGACGCGTACCGCCGAGAGAAGCAGGTTCAGAACTGGGGACGGGCGAAGCGCGAAGCCCTAATTCGCGGCGATGATGGCGCGCTGCGTCGTCTGAGTCGCGGGAGCGATCGAGACTGATCTCGGCTTCGCTCGATCACCGGGACGGGCTCGATCACCGGTACGGCGCAACCCGATCTCGGCTTCGCTCGATCACCGGAGCCGAGATTCCCCTACTGGTAGACGTGCGGCGCCAGCACCGCAACGCCGCGGAGGTTGCGGTACCGCTCCGCGTAATCCAGGCCGTACCCAACCACGAAGGCATTCGGGATGTCGAAACCAAAGTACTTAACGTCGACCTCGACCTTCGCGGCATCCGGTTTGCGCAGCAAGGCAAGAATCTCGAGACTGGCCGGGCTACGACTCTCCAGGTTGCCACGAAGCCACGACAGCGTAAGGCCAGAGTCGATGATGTCTTCGATGATGATGACGTGTCGACCCTTCAGGTCGACGTCGAGGTCTTTGAGAATGCGCACAATCCCGCTTGACTCTGTGGTCGCCCCATACGACGAGACCGCCATGAAGTCGATATCGACGTGCATCTTGAGCTCGCGAGCTACGTCTGCCATCACCATGATCGCGCCCTTAAGCACCCCGACCAGCAGTGGGCGCTCGCCGGCGTAGTCGGTTTCGATGCGGCGCGAGAGTTCTGCGATCTTCTCGTGCAGCTCCTGCTCGGTGTAGAGCACCTCGGTCAAGTCGTCAGTGACATCAGCGAGTTCCATCAGGATCCTTCGGCTTGAGGCTTGCTTTTTGGCGGCCGGCGGTCGGCGGCTGGCTGGCTTGCGGCTGGCTGGTTTGAGGCTTGGCGGCGAAGACGAGGTTGCCATCGCGACGCTCCACACTAGCGCCGGGCAGATCGATTGCGCCCTGACCGTGCCAATCCGTCACAAGGCGCGCCACTTCCAAGGTTTGCGCGCGACTCAAGCTGACGTGAAACTCGCTCGCGACGGCGAGCCTAATGAGTCGCTGGCGAAGTGCAGCGGGGTTGGCCGCGAGCGCCTTCACCGCAAGCGAGATGCCAGCTTCTGAGTGTTCTGCGAGGTCCTCGGCGAGCTCAAGCGCGAAGTAGTCGAGCGCGTCGTTGTCTTCGCGCAGCTGCTCGGCCGTTCGTGCCAGTGCCTCGGCGATGCCCGGGCCAAGCTCGGCATCGAGCATGGGCAGCACGCGTTGGCGCACCCGCACTCGTGCGAAGGTCGGGTCGGAGTTCTGCGGGTCAGTCCACGGATCCAGTTCAGAGTCCGCGCAGAACTGCACGGTGGTCGACCGGCGGATGCCCAGCAGCGGCCGCACGAGCAGCCCGGCCC
>JBGSTT010000058.1:0-4083 GCA_041736385.1 Rhodoglobus sp.
ACTCGCCGCCGGCGTTGCCGTCGCCCTCGTTGGTGCGGCTCCAGCCATTCTCATCACGGCGGTGGCGGGGCTCGCCGTACTCGGCGCGCTCATCACCAGTGTCGTCGCGGCGATGGAAGATCCGGCGCATCGCGTCGCTGCCATCGCTACCTTCTTGGTCGTCGCATCCGGAATCGTCGTTGCTGGCATCGGCTCAGCGTTCTGGGGCTTGGCTGTTGGCGGGATCGTGATGGCGTGGCTCGGCTGGCGGCGCCGCGTAGCGAGCTAGTTCAACCCGCGCCGATCCAGCAAAGGCTGGATGTCGGCATCCCGGCCCCGGAAGTCGCGGAACGCTTCTAGCGGGTCTTTCGAACCGCCGACTCCCAGCAGCCGCTGGCGAAAGCGATCACCGTTTGCCCGCGTGAGGCCGCCGTTCTCCTTGAACCACTCGACCGTGTCGGCATCGAGTACCTCGCTCCAGATGTAGGAGTAGTAGCCGGCGTCGTAGCCACCGGAGAAGGTGTGCTGGAAGTAGGTGCTCGAGTAGCGCGTCGGCACCGCCGGGTTGCTGAGGCCCGCGGCATCCAGAGCCTCTGATTCGAACTCGCGCGCGTCGCTCACTGCAGCGTCTGCGTCGATCGTGTGCCAAGCCTGATCGAGCAGGGCTGCAGCGAGGTACTCGCTCGTCGCGAAGCCCTCGTTGAACGCGCTCGACGCCTGGATCTTGTCGACGAACTCTTGCGGCATCGGCTCGCCGGTCTCGTGGTGCACGGCGTAGTTGGCGAGCACCTCTGGCCAGAGCATCCACATCTCGTTGACCTGGCTCGGAAACTCGACGAAGTCACGGTAGGTGTTGGTTCCGGCGAACTTCGGGTACGTCACGCGCGCGAAGAGGCCGTGCAGTGCGTGGCCGAACTCGTGGAAGAAGGTGTTGACCTCGTCATAGCTGAGCAACGTCGGCTCGCCAGCTGCGGGTTTCGGCACGTTCAGATTGTTGGTGACGATGACCGGATGCTCGAGTAGCGTCGATTGCGAGATGAGCGAGTTCATCCACGCGCCACCGCGCTTCGAGTCACGCGTGTAGAGATCGAGCGTGTACAGCCCGACGGGAGAACCGTCTTCGTCATGCACTTCGAAGACGCGCACCTCCTGGTGATATGCGACGATGTCGGTGCGCTCAGTGAAGGTCACGCCGTAGACCTTGGTCGCCGCGAAGAAGACGCCGTTCTGCAGCACATTCTCGGCTTCGAAGTACGGGCGCATCGCGGCTTCGTCGACGTCGTATTTGGCCGCGCGCACCTTCTCGCTGAAGTACGCCCAGTCGTGAGCCTCGATGGGATGCCCTGCGATGGCTTCGAGGTCGGTCTGCTCTTCGCGGGCATTCTTCGCCGCCGGCTTCGCGAGTCGCGTCAGCAACTCGGCGACATTTGCTGGGTTCTTCGCCGTTTCGTCGGCGATCACCCAGGCAGCATGGGATTCGAAACCGAGCAGCTTCGCCCGCTCAGCCCGCAGCCGGGTGATTTCCAGCACGAGGTCGCTGTTGTCCCACTCGCCGCCGCGACTCCCGCGCGCGCGCGAGGCATCCATGATGCGTTTACGCACTTCTCGGTTGGTTAGCGACGCGAGATACGGATGCCCGGTCGGCAGCACGAGCGTGACTAGGTACTTGCCATCGAGGCCGCGGACCTTCGCCGCCTCGGCAGCGGCAGAAATCTCGCCAACACCCAGTCCATCGAGTTCGGCAGCATTGTCGATGACAACGGCGAGGTCGTTCGTATCGGCGAGCAGGTTCTTCTCGAAACGGGTGGTCAGCGTCGACAACTGCCGGTTGACTTCGCGCAGTTTCGCCTTCTCGGTCTCATCGAGTCCGGCGCCCGCGACAGTGAACTCGATGTAGTAGCGCTCGACCAAGTACCGTGACTCGGCATCGAGGTCTCGGCCGTTGGGGTTGCTGTCGTCGAGCTGGTCGTGGATTGTCTTGATGCGCCAATAGAGTTGCGCGTCGAGCTTGATCGCATCCGAATGGGCAGCGAGTAGCGGTGCGATCTCCTCTTCGAGGTCGTTGGTGAAGTCGGTGCTGTCGGCTGAGGCCTTGTTGTAGAACACCGTTGCAACCCGCTCGAGCAACTGACCGCTGCGTTCGAGCGGGATCATCGTGTTCTCGAAGTGCGGCATGTCGCGCCGACGGGTGATGTTCCGGATCTCCTCGAGCTGGTCGGCCATCCCCTTCTCGAACGCCGGCCGGTAGTGCTCGTCCTCGATCTCGGCGAATGGCGGTATGCCGTAGGGGAGGGTGCTGGGCTCGAAGAAGGGGTTGGTCATCCCACCACCCTATTCTTCAAGGATGACCGTGCCGGAAGAGCGCTACACCCATGGCCACCACGAGAGCGTGCTGAAGTCGCACACTTGGCGCACGATCGCTAATTCGGCGGCCTACTTCGAGCCCCACCTCGCTGCCGGGATGTCGCTTCTCGACGTCGGATGCGGCCCAGGCACGATCACAGTCGAGTTTGCCGAGCGTCTCGCGCCGGGCCGAGTCGTTGGCTTGGATGCCGCGGTCGAGGTCATCGAGAAGGCCAGCGCCTTCGAGCGCCCCAACCTCGAATTCGTCGTGGGGGACGCCTACGCGCTCCCGTTCGACGACGACACCTTCGACTTCGCCCATGCTCACCAGACTCTCCAGCACGTCGCCGACCCCGTGGCGGTGCTGCGCGAGCTGCGTCGCGTCGTCAAGCCTGGCGGCTTGGTAGCGGCACGCGATGTCGACTACGCGGGGGTGATCTGGTACCCGCTGATCCCAGGGCTGGCCGCTTGGCTCGACCTCTACGAACGCGTCCATCGCAGCAACGGGGGCGAGCCCGACGCTGGCCGCCGCCTCAAGGCCTGGGCGCGTGAGGCGGGCTTCGCCAAGATCACGACCACGGCATCCCTTTGGAACTTCTCCGATGCAGCCGACCGCGAGTGGTGGGGGAGCATGTGGGAGGCGCGAGTGCTGCAGTCGGCGTTCGCGGGGGATGCCACGGGCAAGGGGTTCGCGACCGCCGACGACCTCCAGCGGATCTCCGCGGCCTGGCGCATGTGGGCCGACGACGAGGACGGCTGGCTCGCGATGCCACACGGGGAGATCATCGCGCGGGTTTAGGGCACGTCACCCCGATCGCGGCCCACCAGCCTCACGCGTCCCGTCGCGTCTTGTCCAAAGAAATCTCTGCAAACACTCTTTTGCAAATACAGTCTTGCAAAGAAAGCTTTGCAGAGGTATCTTTGCACTATGACAGAACCGACCCTGCTGCCGGAGCGCACGCTCGACTTCGACTCGCTCAAGGGCCTTTCGCACCCGCTGCGGGCAGAGCTGTTCAACCTGCTCGCGGTGCACGGTCCCGCGACGGCGAGCATCCTCGCCGAGCGGCTAGGCGAGTCCAGTGGGGCAACGAGCTATCATCTGCGTCAACTCGAGCGGCACGGCTTCGTGCGCGAGATCGAGGGCCGGGGCACCGGTCGGGAGCGATGGTGGGAGCGGGTGCCGGGGAGCATCACACTCTCGGCCGCGGAAATCGGAGACTCTCCCGCCGCCCAGTCCGTGACCCGCACGGCCCTGCGGCAGTGGGAGCGGCAGCGCTCCCACTTGCTCAACGAATACCTCGACCTCGGCTTTGACCGTCTTCCCGACTGGGTCGAGAGCGGGACCATCGCCACCGCGAATCTGCGGCTCACGCGGGAGCAGCTCGAGGAGGTTGCCACGTCCTGGGAAGCCTGGGCCAAGGCGACCTTCGGTCCGCTTCGCGACCAGAACCTGCCGGGATCACGACCCGTGCAGATCCATTTCAACGCGTTCCCGGTGATCGACGGCCTCGAGACTCCGGAGGATACGAATTCGACCAAGACCCCCAAGGAGGGCGACCGATGACCGCCAGCGTCTCGTCGGTAGTTCGACAAACAATAGACATCGAGGAGGGGTTTCCCATGGTCGCCAGCACGGCATTTTCGCCCGCTCTCCGCGGCCGAGCGCACGGCTTCGACCTCCTCGCCATGCGGGTCAGCCTCGCCGTGCTCCTCTGGGCCCGACGCCGCGCCGACCGTCATGCGATCAGCCGCGACGAGCTC
>JBGSTT010000061.1:0-8460 GCA_041736385.1 Rhodoglobus sp.
AAGATCGTCGTGAATACTGGCGTCGGCGAAGCCGCGCGCGATGGAAAGATCATCGACGGTGCCGTCAAGGACCTCACCGCGATCACGGGTCAGAAGCCGCAGGTAACGAACGCACGCAAGTCGATTGCCCAGTTCAAGCTCCGCGAGGGGCAGCCGATTGGTGCACACGTCACCCTTCGTGGTGACCGCGCCTGGGAGTTCCTCGACCGGCTTGTCACCCTGGCATTGCCGCGCATCCGCGACTTCCGCGGATTGAGCGATAGGCAGTTCGACGGCCGCGGAAACTACACCTTCGGACTCACCGAGCAGTCGATGTTTCACGAGATCGACCAAGACAAGATCGACCGCGTTCGTGGATTCGACATCACGATCGTCACGAGTGCCAAGACCAATGAAGAGGGCCGTGCCTTTCTGAAGGCTCTCGGTTTCCCATTCCGCTCGAACGAGAACCCTTCCTAACTGAAAACCAAACCGAACCGGTGATCGAGCGAAGTCGAGATCAGATCTCGACTAGCTCGATCACCGAAACGATTCGACTAGGTCGGCATCCGCGTAACGGATGCCGAAACCGGACGAGACAGGAACAGATCCAATGACAATGACAGATCCGGTCGCAGACCTGCTGACCAGACTGCGCAACGCCAACTCCGCGCACCACGATTCGGTTTCGTTGCCGAGCAGCAAGCTGAAGTCGCACCTCGCTGAGATCCTCAAGAACGAGGGTTACATCTCGGCGTGGAAGATCGAAGAAGCACGCGTCGGCCACACGCTCACGATCGACCTCAAGTACGGGCCGAACCGCGAACGCTCCATCGTTGGCATCAAGCGCGTCTCCAAGCCCGGCCTTCGGGTGTACGCGAAGTCGACCGAGATCCCCAAGGTCCTCGGTGGACTCGGTGTCGCTATCCTGTCCACTTCCTCCGGTCTTCTGACCGATAAAGAGGCAACCAAGAAGGGCGTGGGTGGGGAAGTCCTCGCCTACGTGTGGTAGCCATTCATGTCGCGTATTGGAAGACTTCCCATTGACATCCCAGCCGGGGTGGAAGTGAAGATCGACGGCCAGGCCGTCGCAGTCAAGGGACCAAGGGGTGAGCTTGCTCTGACGGTCAAGAGTCCGATTGAGGTCGCTCTCGAAGACGGCCAAGTGCTCGTCACACGACCAGACGACGAGCGCGAATCGCGTTCGCTCCACGGTCTCACCCGCACGCTCATCGCGAACCAGATCATCGGCGTGACCGATGGCTACACCAAGGGCCTTGAGGTCGTTGGCACGGGTTACCGCGTCGCGGCCAAGGGCAACGCGATCGAGTTCGCTCTCGGCTACTCGCACTCCATCACGGTTGACCCGCCAGCGGGCATCAGCTTTACCGTCGAGGGAAACAACAAGTTGACCGTCAGCGGCATTGATAAGCAAGCCGTCGGCGAGGTCGCTGCAAACATTCGCAAGCTGCGCAAGCCAGAGCCATACAAGGGCAAGGGCGTGCGGTACGCAGGCGAGGTAGTTCGCCGCAAGGCCGGAAAGAGTGGTAAGTGATCATGGCTATCGGAACCAGAGGAAAGAGCAAGTCGGCCGCCAAGGGGCGCAGACATGCACGCCTTCGCAAGAAGGTCGTTGGCACCGAGGCGCGCCCGCGTCTTGTCGTCACTCGCTCGGCACGTCACGTCTTTGTGCAGGTCGTCGATGATTCAAAGGGTCACACCCTCGCATCGGCATCGACCCTCGAAGCGGACTTGCGCGACTTCGACGGTGACAAGACTGCCAAGGCGCACAAGGTCGGCGAGCTCGTTGCCGAGCGTGCCAAGAAGGCTGGAATCGAAGCCGTGGTATTCGATCGGGGCGGTAGTCGCTATGCCGGTCGCGTTGCAGCCATCGCAGAAGGAGCTCGAGAGGGCGGATTGAACCTATGAGCACTGAGCAGTCAGCCTCGCCCAAGGGCGACGAAAACACTAGCAAGGAGCAGGACGTGTCCGCCGAAACCAGCCCAGCCGCGAGCGTTGATGACAACGCGATCGTCGTACCAGAGGTCGTCGTTGACGCCCCGGCAACGGATGTCGCAGGCGAGCCCCGCGAAGCACGTCGCGGCGGTCGCGAACGCAACCCCAACCGCGACCGCGGTAGCAGCAGGGACGCCGAGAAGAGTCAGTTCCTGGAGCGAGTTGTCACCATCAACCGCGTATCCAAGGTCGTCAAGGGTGGTCGACGCTTCAGCTTCACCGCGCTCGTCGTCGTTGGTGACGGCAACGGAATGGTTGGCGTTGGTTACGGCAAGGCCCGCGAGGTCCCAACCGCGATTTCCAAGGGCGTAGAAGAAGCCAAGAAGAATTTCTTCCGCGTTCCCCGCGTCGCCCAGACCATCCCGCACCCCGTGCAGGGCGAGGCCGCAGCCGGCGTCGTGCTGTTGCGTCCGGCATCCGCTGGAACCGGCGTTATCGCTGGAGGCCCGGTGCGTGCGGTGCTGGAGTGTGCAGGAATCCACGATGTACTGAGCAAGTCGCTCGGTTCGTCGAACACGATCAATATCGTGCACGCGACCGTTGCAGCGCTCAAGCAGCTCGAAGAGCCGCGCGCCGTTGCAGCACGTCGTGGGCTCGATGTCGAACACGTTATCCCGGCGCGCTTGCTGCGTGCCGAGGCCGAGGCCACCGCCGCGGCGAGCGCGAAAGCAGGTGTCTGATGGCTGCCCGCCTGAAGGTAACCCAGATTAAGTCCAAAATCAGTGAGAAGCAGAACCAGCGCGACACGCTTCGCAGCCTGGGCCTGCGCCGGATCGGGGATGTCGTCGTTCGCGAAGACAACTCCCAGAACCGCGGATACGTTCGCACGGTTGCTCACCTTGTCAAGGTCGAGGAGATTGACTAATGGCTGACGAAACAACGCCCAAGAAGCCAGCGGCAGCGAAAGCAGCGCCAGCAAAGGCACCAGCCGCGGCGAAAGCAGCGGCAGCGAAGGCACCAGCGGCGGCGAAAGCAGCGCCAGCGAAGGCACCAGCCGCTGCAAAGGCAGCGCCCAAGGCAACACCGGCCGAGAAGGCACCAGCCGCTCAGGCTGCTGCTGCCAAGGCTCCAGCCGCCAAGGCTCCTGCTGCCAAGGCTCCCGCCAAGAGCGCGCCAAAGGCCAAGTCGGCTGATGTTGCGCCGCGTGCTCAAGTGCTCAAGATGCACCACCTTCGTCCGGCACCCGGTGCCAAGAAGGACCGCACTCGGGTCGGCCGCGGTGAAGGATCGAAGGGCAAGACAGCTGGTCGCGGAACGAAGGGAACGAAGGCGCGCTATCAAGTGCGGCCCGGTTTCGAAGGTGGCAACATCAACTTCGTGATGCGTGCCCCGAAGTTGCGTGGGTTCAAGAACCCGTTCCGCGTCGAGTATCAGGTCGTGAATCTTGACAAGCTTGCCGAGTTGTACCCGAAGGGCGGTGAGGTCACGATCGGTGACCTCGTTGCCAAGGGCGCCGTTCGCAAGAACGAGAAGGTCAAGATTCTCGGGTCTGGCGACATTGCGGTTAAGCTAACTATTGCGGTCGATAAGGTCTCGAGCTCTGCCGAGCAGAAGATTGTTGCCGCAGGCGGTTCCATCAAGTAGCAACGCCAGCGCGCTCACGAGCGCGACTCGTAACTACGTGATCGGGGCGGGGTCTTGAACGAGACCCCGCCCCGCCGCAGCCAATAGATATCGGAGGAACTGTGTTCAGAGCTGTCGCGAGAATCTTCCGCACCCCCGACCTTCGCAGGAAGATCGGCTTCACTCTCGGAATCATCGCCCTGTTCCGCCTCGGCTCATTCATTCCGGCGCCGTTCGTCGACTTTGGCAATGTGCAGATCTGTCTTGCGAGCAACGCAGGAACCTCCGGGCTCTACGACCTCGTCAATCTGTTCAGCGGTGGTGCGCTGCTTCAACTCTCCGTCTTTGCGCTCGGCATCATGCCGTACATCACCGCGTCGATCATTACCCAGCTGCTGCGCGTGGTCATCCCGCACTTCGAGACCCTGCACAAAGAGGGCCAGGCGGGCCAAGCCAAGCTCACGCAGTACACGCGTTACCTCACCATCGCCCTCGCCGTACTGCAGTCAACAACGCTCATCACTGTTGCGCGCAGCGGGGCGTTGTTCCCATCCAGCAGCGGCGTTGCCGAGTGCAGCCAACTGATCACCAACGACGCGTGGTACGCGATCCTCCTCATGGTCATCACCATGACGGCCGGCACCGGACTCATTATGTGGATGGGCGAACTCATCACCGAGCGGGGCATCGGAAACGGCATGTCCCTGCTGATCTTCGTGTCAATTTCCGCAACCTTCCCGAACGCGCTGTGGAGCATCCAGCAGACTCAGGGCTTCGAGCTGTTCTTGGTGATTCTGGCAATGGGGCTCGTAATCATGACGGCGGTCGTGTTCGTCGAACAATCACAGCGGCGCATCCCCGTTCAGTACGCCAAGCGCATGGTCGGCCGCAGAACGTACGGCGGAAACAACACGTACATTCCGATCAAGGTCAACATGGCTGGCGTCGTGCCAGTGATTTTCGCCTCGAGCCTGCTGTACCTGCCGGCTCTGATCGCGCAGTTCAATCAGCCACAGGCCGGTGACAGCCCGGCGCCATGGGTGGTCTGGATCCAGAACAATCTGACCTCCGGCGACAACCCGCTGTACATGGCGATCTACTTCCTGCTGATCGTCGGATTCACCTACTTCTATGTTGCGATCACCTTCAACCCGGAGGAAGTCGCAGACAACATGAAGAAGTACGGTGGCTTCATTCCCGGCATTCGTGCCGGTCGCCCGACCGCCGAGTACCTCGACTACGTGCTCACCCGCGTCACGCTGCCCGGCTCGCTCTACCTCGGTCTTATTGCGCTCATTCCGTTGATTGCATTGGCAACGGTTGGCGCGAACCAGAACTTCCCGTTCGGTGGTGCGAGCATCCTCATCATCGTTGGTGTGGGTCTGGAGACCGTCAAGCAGATCGACTCGCAACTGCAGCAACGGCACTACGAGGGCTTACTTCGTTGACCCAACGTGAGGACAACGGCGGAACCCGTCTCCTCCTGATCGGCCCGCCCGGTGCCGGCAAAGGAACGCAGGCGGTAGAGCTCGCTGAGGCGTTTGTGATCCCCGCGATCTCAACCGGCGATATCTTCCGCAGCAACGTGAAGGAGCAGACTCTGCTCGGCCGCCAAGCCAAAGCGTTCATGGATGCCGGTGACAACGTTCCCGACTCCCTCACGAATGCGCTCATTCGCGATCGGCTGGAAGCGGATGACGCGCGGCGGGGCTTTCTGCTGGATGGCTACCCGCGCACGGCAGACCAGGTTCGGGAACTGGACGAGTTTCTCGCCAGTCACGGGACCGCCCTTGATGCCGTCATCGAACTTATTGCTGACCCGGATATCGTGGTCGAGCGGCTGCGTCGACGCGCTATTGAACAGGGAAGAAGCGACGACGACGAGGCTGTGGTTCGCCACCGTCTCGAGGTGTATCGAGAGCAGACAGCCCCCCTCGTCGACCTCTACGACGGCAGAGGCGTGCTCGTCAAGATTGACGCGATCGGCGAGGTAGCGACGGTGACCGCGAGAATCACGGCAGCGCTGGTGAGTCGCGGAATAGTCGGCGAACCGGCGCCGTCAGCCTAATCGCGTGGGTGTGCCAGAATCTGGCGACCAGCATGGGCTGGATCTGACCGCATTCTTAGGTGGCGCCAGCCGTGATCATGGCCTAAGCTTGAGTTTTGGTGTTCTGGGCTTGTTGCGTGCATTGGCGCGAGGACGGCTGGTAACACCACAATCCCCGCAGACCAGCGAACTCAATTTTAGCGACGAAGAGGCTATGGCCAATAAAGACGGTGTCATCGAGATCGAAGGCGCAGTAGTCGAAGCTCTGCCCAACGCGATGTTTCGCGTTGAGCTGACCAACGGACACAAAGTGCTCGCCCACATCTCGGGCAAGATGCGACAGAACTACATTCGGATCCTCCCAGAGGACCGCGTAGTGGTCGAGTTGAGCCCATATGACTTGACCCGTGGCCGCATCACCTATCGCTATAAGTAGTGCCGCACGGCACTGGAGTTCTGCTGGAAAGTAACGGCTGATCTCGACAAGCTCGATCACCGAGCCGAGACCAGTACGAAGACAGCGAATGAAGGAAACACAATGAAGGTCAACCCCAGCGTCAAGCCCATCTGTGAGAAGTGCCGCGTGATTCGTCGCAACGGCAATGTCATGGTGATTTGCAAGTCCAACCCGCGTCATAAACAGCGCCAGGGCTAGCACAACTGAATACATAGAACGACAGCAAGAACTCGCGGATCTCGACTCGCTCGATCCCCGCGAGGGACACTCAGGGTTGGAGGCCTTGGCACCGCTGCCGTCCATCACCTCCACACGACTCCACAGGGAGATGCCACCATGGCACGTCTAGCAGGCGTCGACATCCCGCGCGATAAGCGCGTCGAGGTCGCACTGACATACATCTACGGTGTTGGCCGTACGAGGGCACTCAAGACCCTCGCCGACACCGGAATCAGCGGCGAGATTCGCGTCAAGGATCTCACCGATGACCAACTCATCGCACTTCGTGACTACATCGAAGTCAACTACAAGGTAGAAGGTGACCTCCGTCGTGAGGTCGCTGCTGACATCCGCCGCAAGGTTGAGATCGGAAGCTACCAGGGGATTCGCCACCGTCGCGGTTTGCCCGTGCACGGCCAACGCACCAAGACCAACGCGCGCACCCGCAAGGGACCCAAGCGCACCGTTGCCGGCAAGAAGAAGGCAGGACGCAAGTAATGGCCGCACCGAAGGCTGCCGCGCGCAAGCCACGCAAGAAGGAAAAGAAGAACGTCGCCCTGGGCCAGGCCCACATCAAGTCGACGTTCAACAACACGATCGTCTCGATCACCGACCCGTCTGGTGCCGTCATCAGCTGGGCGTCATCCGGTGCCGTCGGCTTCAAGGGTTCGCGTAAGTCGACGCC
The DNA here is from genome assembly GCA_041736385.1 of Rhodoglobus sp. Lineage (GTDB taxonomy): Bacteria > Actinomycetota > Actinomycetes > Actinomycetales > Microbacteriaceae > Rhodoglobus. Next base: position 6,967 of record JBGSTT010000061.1, read on the forward strand.
GTACGCGGCGCAGATGGCTGCAGAGTCTGCCGCCCGCCAGGCTCAGGAGCACGGCATGAAGAAGGTCGACGTCTTCGTCAAGGGGCCGGGTTCCGGTCGCGAGACCGCGATTCGTTCACTTCAGGCCGCTGGTCTCGAGGTCGGTTCGATCAACGACGTCACTCCGCAGGCGCACAACGGATGCCGCCCGCCGAAGCGCCGCCGCGTTTAACCGCTTGTCGGTGATCGAGCGGAGTCGAGATCTCGGCTCCGCTCGATCACCGGAGTTTTGCACGTCCTGATAACTACAACTCAACAGAACGACGGGCCAGCCACTCGTCGAATTCAGGTGTCATATAGCGGACACCTCGCCGAAAGGAATCACCAGTGCTTATTGCACAACGTCCCACGCTCGCTGAAGAAAACATCTCAGAATTCCGTTCGCGGTTCGTAATCGAGCCGCTCGAACCCGGCTTCGGTTACACCCTCGGCAACTCGCTTCGCCGCACCCTGCTGTCCTCGATTCCGGGAGCTGCTGTTACGAGCATCCGCATTGACGGCGTGCTGCACGAGTTCAGCACCGTGCCCGGTGTGAAGGAAGACGTCACCGAGGTCATCCTGAACATCAAGAACTTGGTTGTGTCGAGCGAGCACGACGAGCCGATCACCGCTTACCTGCGCAAGCAGGGCGCTGGTGAGGTCACCGCAGCCGACATCTCGGCACCGGCTGGCGTCGAGATCCACAACCCGGAGTTCGTCATCGCGACGCTCAACGATAAGGCGAAGTTCGAGCTCGAGCTCACGATCGAGCGCGGCCGCGGCTACGTCTCGTCGACCCAGAACCGCAGCGAGTTCAGCGAAGCCGGCCAGATTCCGGTCGACTCGATCTACTCGCCAGTGCTCAAGGTCACTTACCGTGTCGAGGCAACTCGTGCCGGTGAGCGCACGGACTTCGACCGTCTGGTCGTGGATGTCGAGACCAAGTCCGCGATCACCCCGCGCGACGCCGTCGCATCTGCCGGTCGCACGCTGACAGAGCTGTTCGGTCTCGCGCGCGAACTCAACACCGCAGCCGAAGGCATCGAGATCGGCCCAGCTCCGGTCGACGCCGTGTTGTCGAGCGAGTTGAGCATGCCGATCGAAGACCTCGACCTGAGCGTGCGCAGCTACAACTGCCTCAAGCGCGAAGGCATCAACACCGTCAGCGAGCTGGTGGCATTGAGCGAGACGCAGCTCATGAACATCCGCAACTTCGGTCAGAAGTCGGTCGACGAGGTCAAGGACAAGCTCGTCGAGATGGGCCTCTCGCTCAAGGACAGCGTGCCCGGATTCGACGGCGCACACTTCTACGGCGGCTACGACGACGACGAGAACAACGTCTAGCCCCGCGGCTCGACGAACCGATTCTGGAGAACTGAAACCATGCCTACACCCACCAAGGGACCCCGCCTCGGCGGAGGACCGGCCCACGAGCGTCTGCTGCTCGCGAACCTGGCCGCGGCCCTGTTCACCCAC
>JBGSTT010000093.1:0-56411 GCA_041736385.1 Rhodoglobus sp.
CCACGGGTCGAGGGGCGCAACCGGGGCGTCAGAGCCGAACAGCAGCGTCGCGCCAGCATCGAGCAGCGAGCGGAACGGGTACATGCGTGCTGTGCGCTCTGGCCAGTATCGCTCGGCAACGTCGCGGTCATCCATCGCGTGTTCTGGCTGTACGCTCGCGATCACGCCGAGACTTCCAAAGCGCGGCAGGTCGCGTTCCGCCAACAACTGAGCGTGCTCAATCCGTCCGCCACGGCCAATCGTCTGGAACGCGTCGAGGACCATGCTGTTGGCTTGATCGCCGATCGCGTGGATGTCCGGTCGAATGCCGGCATCGCTCGCGCGGCGCATGAGCGGCACGAGAACCGCGGGCGGCACGGTGAGCTCGCCGTGCGAGCCATCCTCGTATGGATCGATCGTGTACGCCGTTCTGGTGTTCAGCGAGCCGTCCGCGAGCACCTTGAACCCGCCCACCGACAGCAGTTCCTCAACGCGGTCTCCGGTGCGAAGACCCTCAGCGATAGCGCGCTCGAGGTGCTGCGGGTAAATCGCGAACTCCACGCGCAGCGCATCATGGCCGCTCGCCACTCTGCGCCGCCACACCTCAAGGTTCCAAGTCATCTCGAAATCAACGATGCCAACGACTCCGCGACGAGCCGCTGCAACCGCGGCTGAGCGAGCCCACGCGTCGGCGACATCGTCAGGCACCGTACTGAGCTGGCGTTGTACCTCGAACGCGGCATCCTCCGTGAGCAGGCCTGTCGGATGACCCGTGTGGCCATAGATCGCGAGCGCAGCCGAGTTGAGCCACACCGCGTGTAGGTCGCCGCTGACCAGAACTGTTGGCACGGCCCCGGTTGCGCCGTCGAGGATGTCGCGAGTCGGGGCATCCGGCCACAACGCGTCGCGGAACCCGCCGCCAACCAACAGTGCTTGGGCCGGTGAGACAGAACTGGTGAGCGCTGCAGCCATGAGTGCTGCTGCCTCCTGAGCGGATGCCGCGGCTGTCACGTCAACGCGCTGCGAGGTGAGCGTCCACTGGGTGAAATGCACGTGGTTGTCCCATAAGCCCGGCGACACCCACCGGCCGTCGAGGTCAATGCGCTCGCCGTCGAGCCCGGCACGGATCTCGGTGATCACCCCGCCATCGATCCGAAGGTCGAGGAGCCGGTCGCCGATGCGCGCATTACCGAGGATCATGGCCGACGCGCCCGATTCGCATTTCCTGGCCGTGAATCACGACTCAGCACCACGGCCGCGCGCGCGGCGCATCTCGCGGGCCAGCTCTGGGCTTGCGTACTGCTCCCCCGCCTGCAGTTCATCGATGATGCGGTCGATCACCTCGGGGGACTTGTTCTGGCTCAGCTTGGCGCGCGCGTCGAAGCGCGTAACGAGCATCCGCAAACCCACCGTGCCTTTGGCGATACGGCGGGCGGTCTGCTCGTCGATGTCGAGGGCGATCGGCTGCGGCATCGTGGCCTCGAAGTGGTCGACGAGTTCGTCGAGCACGCGGAAGTTCTCCTCGGCGGAGAGAATCTCCGGCACGCCGTAGAGGTGGGCGGTGACGTGGTTCCACGTCGGCACGAAGTCGTTCGTGTCGTCGTACCACCCCGGCGAGATATATCCGTGCGGACCCTGGATGATCACGAGAAGCTCGTGCTGCCCGAGTTCATGCAGTTGCTCGTCAGGGCGACCAACATGGCTGACGATGCTGATGCCGTCGGCGCGCTCGTCGAGCATCACCGGGTAGTGGGAGGCGACCACGCCCTTCGACGTCGCGGAGACGATCGTCGCCCACGGATTCTCGCGAATCAGCCGCTTGACCTCATTGGGGTCGGTGAGCAGGTAGTGCGGGGTGTGCCTCATGGCCTAAGCCTGACACTCGGGGCACCAGTACAGCTTGCGCCCGCCGATCTCTTCCATCACGATCGGGGTGCCGCACTCACGGCAGGGCTTGCCGGTGCGGTGATAGACCCAGTGGCGGTCGGCGCGACTGGCCATCGCGCCGTCGTAGGCTTCGGGGCTCAGCCCATCCATCGTCATCATCTGGCCGGTCTCGACACCGATCGCCAGCAGTTTCGCCCAGTCTCGCCAGAGCGCACGAACGGTCTCCTCTGGCAGTTCGCGACCGGGCACATGCGGGTTCAGCCGTGCACGGAACAACAGTTCTGCGCGGTAAACATTGCCGATGCCGGCAACCACAGACTGGTCCATCAGCAGGAGGCAGATCGGGGTCGGCTTCTTGAGCACGGTGGCAACAAACCGGTCCTCTGCGGCCGGTCCGGAGTCGAGCAGCGGGTCAGGGCCGAGCTTGTCGATCACGGCCTGAACTTCCTCGGGGGTGAGGACGTCGCACGCTGTCGGCCCGCGCAGGTCAGCGCACGTGGCGCCGGTCAATAAACGCAGCCGCACAGCCCCAATCGGCGGCGGCGGAAACGACTCGGCCGGAGCCTCAAGCTTCTCCTGCTCTGCCATACGCAAGCGAGTTCGTCGCGGCGCGCCGATGCTCGCGACCGAGTCTTCGAAACCATCAACGACCGTGCCGCGCTGGTTCGTCTGGCCCATTCGCCCGCCGGATGACGCCATCGTGGCGTCGGCCGTGATGTCACCAGCAAAGTCCCAAGCTCCGTAGATGCCGAGGTGCACGCGCAGCCACAGCCCGTTGTCGAACTCGAGGAACATCACTTTGCCAACCGCCTTGGCAGCGCTGATCACGCGACCGTCAAGCTGTTTCGCCCCGGCCGCAAAACGACCTTGCGGTGAGGATGCCGCGACCCTCCTTCCGACGAAATGCCGAGCGAACTGGCGCGCGATGCGGTGAACCGAATGGCCCTCTGGCAAGACTCAGACACCGCCAGGTGAATCGGCAGACGCCCCAGCGGGGCTGATCTCGTGCCCAGCAATCAAGCCACTCGACTCGTACTCGGCGATCTGGGCGATACGCCGAGCGTGCCGATCCTCGCCAGAGAATGGCTCAGCGATGAAGATGTCGATATAGCGCGTTGCTTCCTCGACACTGTGCTCACGCGCACCGATTGAGATGAGATTGGCGTCGTTGTGCTGGCGCGCCAGAACGGCGGTTGACTCGTTCCAGACGAGCGCGGCGCGCGCGCCAGCCACCTTGTTTGCCGAGATCTGCTCGCCGTTACCCGAACCACCGAACACCACACCGAGGCACTCGATGCCCGCCGCTTGATCGCGCACAACTGCCAGCGCGGCGTTGATGCAAAAACTTGGATAGTCGTCGAGCGGCTGAAAGCTAGTCGGCCCATGGTCGATCACTTCATGGCCAGCTGATCGCAGGTGCAACTGGAGATCCTGACTGAAGTCGAGGCCAGCATGATCAGTGGCGATGTGGATTCGCATGGTGTCAGTGTAGGCAACCTCGCAGTCTTGACTCTGGCGCTCGGGGTGCAAGCGGGAGCAGAATTGAGGTGGGCAAGGGCGTCCAGTCACCGTGCGTCCGAATTCGCGACGCACGGTTCGAATTCGAAACAAGGAGGCGCATTGCGCGAGCCAGCTGTACCTTCTGGAATTCCGCTTCTCTCAGCGGGTCGTCATCGCAACGCACGGCGCGGTGCCTGCTTCATGGAGTTTGCCTCCTACCTCGCTGGCGAACGGTGGAGCGATCATCCCCAGTGCACGCATCCCCAGATCGCTTCGCTCGCGCGAGACGTCAACGACCTCGTTTCTGACGAACACCGCAACGGTCTCGCTCCCCTGATTCACCGGGTCGTGGGTCTGCGCAGCGACGATCCGCACCTATCCGTGGTCATCGCCATTCGAGCAGCCCACGCGGCGATGCCGATTGCAAGCATGGATCGCCAGCGCGCTATTGCCGTGGCGGTCCTGGCGTTGATCGAACGAGCGTCCGTGCCGCAGCTGGCACCGCTCGTGAAGGAGGCGCTGGCATTCGCACCAGACGCCGAGCAGTGGGCCCGTAAGAATCACGGCCTAATGGGCGTTGGTACATCAAGCATCGAGCAACGTGCATCCGCCATCGTTCACTGCGCGACGGTCGGTATTGCGCTCGCCTGCGTCGACGATGCCGACCTGCGCCTCACGACTCTGCTCGAACAGGCCATCAGCGACGCCGAAGGATATCTCGGCGACGCCGAAGGATATCTCGGCGACGCCGGACAATACCGCAGCCTCGCTCCCCGCGACATAACTCCTGAGCCGGCGCTCCTACCGGTTTAGCGACCGCTTGACTCGGCTCCGCCAGCGTTAGGGTTGTTGAGGTCGGCCACCAGCTGGCCCTCCTGAGGCTCAGCCATTGCGCCGGGAGTTGAGCGAGGAGTTGCACTGTGCCAGGAGAGAATCTCACCCGCCTAGAAGCCGAGGACCGCAAGTCGATCCTCACGGTACAGAGCTACAGCGTTGAGCTCGACCTCACGACCGGGCCAGAGACTTTTGCCAGCACCACAACCGTGCGCTTCACCGCGAAGCCAGGGGCATCCACCTTCATCGATGCCATCACCAGAACAGTCCACTCCGTCACCCTGAACGGCGCAACACTGGATGTCGCAGCGGTCAACGATGGCGTGCGGATTCAGCTCGGCGCGCTGGCCGCCGAGAACGAACTGGTCGTTGCCGGCGACTTCGAGTACACCAATACCGGTGAGGGCCTGCACCGCTTCGTTGACCCCGTCGACGAGGAGGTATACCTGTATAGCCAGTTCGAAGTTCCGGACTCCCGCCGCGTGTTTGCGGTATTCGAGCAGCCCGACCTGAAGGCAACCTTCCAGTTCACCGTCACGGCGCCGGCCGAGTGGCAAGTGGTCAGCAACGCACCAACACCAACCGCGGTGGTCGAGCGAAGCCGAGACCGGGCTCAGGACGTCGACGGGGGGGTCTCGACAGGCTCGACCACCGAAATCGCTACCTGGACATTCGCGCCGACCCCGATCCTGTCGAGCTATGTCACAGCGATCGTTGCTGGCCCGTACGCAGCAGTGCGCTCGGAGTTGACCTCGAGCGACGGCCGTGTCATCCCGCTCGGAATCTTTTCCCGCAAGAGCCTCAGCCAGTACCTCGACGCCGACTACATCTTTGAGAAGACCCGGCAGGGCTTCGAGTTCTACGAGAAGCACTTCGCCTACCCGTATCCGTTTGAGAAGTATGACCAGCTGTTCGTGCCGGAGTTCAATGCTGGGGCCATGGAGAACGCCGGTGCCGTCACCTTCACCGAAAGCTATGTCTTCCGCTCCAAGGTCACTGATGCGGTGAAGGAACGCCGCGTGGTGACGATCCTCCACGAGCTGGCTCACATGTGGTTCGGTGACCTTGTGACCATGAAGTGGTGGAACGACCTGTGGCTCAACGAGTCGTTTGCCGAGTGGGCTTCGACCATTGCAACGGCCGAGGCGACGGAGTGGCACGAGGCGTGGACAACGTTCCAGGCGATGGAGAAGAGCTGGGCATACCGGCAGGACCAACTGCCTTCGACGCACCCCGTGGTCGCGACCATCAACGATCTCGAAGATGTGCAGGTCAACTTCGACGGCATCACCTACGCCAAGGGCGGCTCGGTGCTCAAGCAGCTCGTTGCCTGGGTCGGTCTTGAGCAGTTCATGGCGGGCGTCGCGGCGTACTTCCAGAAGCATGCTTACGGCAACACCGAGCTCAGCGATCTGCTGACCGAACTTGAAAAGACGAGTGGCCGAGAGCTCACGAGCTGGTCAAAGCTGTGGCTCGAGACCGCCGGCGTCAACACCCTCAGGCCGGCGATTGAAACGGATGCCGCTGGCACGATCACCTCGTTCGCCGTGCTTCAAGAAGCGGCACCCGACTATCCGACAATCCGCCCGCACCGATTGGCGATCGGCTTCTACAATCTGCGCGGCGGCAAGCTGCTGCGCGACCATCGCGTTGAGATTGACGTCGACGGAGTGCGCACAGCCGTGCCGTCGCTTGTCGGACAGCTGCGACCAGACCTAGTGCTCGTCAATGATGAGGACCTCGCCTACGCCAAGATCCGCCTCGACGAAGATTCGCTCGCCGTTGCGATGGAGCATCTCGAAGACATCGACAATCCGCTTGCCAGATCAATCGTCTGGGGTGCTGCCTGGGATGCAACACGAGACGCCGAGACCGCGGCGAGCGACTACGTACAGCTCGTGCTCAACAACATCGGAAGCGAAACAGAATCGACCACCATCCGGGCGACGCTCAGTCAGCTCTCGCTCGTCGCCAAACAGTATGTTGATCCGCAGCGCCGGCAGGAGACGGTCGAACAGGTCGGCGACGGCCTGTGGCTGCTCGCGAAGGAGGCCGACGGGGGCTCGGACGCGCAGTTCCAGTTTGTGAAGTTCTTCGCGCATCTGGCCTCGACTCCCGATCACGTCGCAACCCTCAGCGGCCTGCTTGAGGGCTCACTTGTGCTTGACGGTCTTGAGATCGACACCGACCTGCACTGGGAGTTGCTCGAAGGTCTCGTGCTCAACCGGGCTGCCGGTACCACGGAGATCGATGCTGCTCTCGCGGCCGACAACACGGCCAACGGTCAACAAGCGGCGGCGCGGGCGCGGGCAACGCACCCGACGGCCGATGGCAAACGAGCGGCGTTCGCGTCGCTCGCCGACTCAGACAAACTGCCGAACGCGATCGTGCGAAACGTGACCGTCGGGTACCAACACGTGAACGATCCGACTTCGCTGGCACCACTTATCGGGCCGTATTTCGACGCGCTGAACGAGATCTGGAAGTCGCGCAGTTACACGATTGCGCAATCCTTCATAACTGGCCTTTACCCATCACCGCTGGCATCCGCAGAGTTGGTGGATGCCACGAACGCCTGGCTCAACGCAAACCCGGAAATCCCGGCATTGCGTCGCCTCGTAATCGAGAACCTCGCGGGCGTCGAGCGTGCGTTGCTCGCTCAAGCGCGGGATCGAGAGTAGAGCACGGTGAGCTTGAGCGTTACTCTTGGCGCGACCGCGACCGCGACCGCGACCGCGACCTTGACCGCGACCTTGCCCATGAGCGTAGACGCGGTTGTGGACTGGCCCCTGATCTGGAACAACATCTTCTCCTTCCTTGAGTTTTTCGAGGTGCCACTCACCGTCATCGGGGTCGTCGTCGGCGCGGTCGTGCTGCGGTTGATTCTGTTGCGCATTATCAGGCGCGTCGTCAATCGAGTCGTGACCGGGGTGAAGAAGAAGCACCAGGTTGATGACACGCGCGAGGTGGCGGCATCCCCGCTAGAGGCCGTTCGAGTAGTGCAGCGAACGCGATCACTCGGGAGCGTGTTCGGCAATGCGGTGACCGGCATCATCATCGTGATTGCCATACTGCTTGTTTTTGCCGTCTTGGTGCCGAATGCCTCTGGCGCCTTCGCGCTCATCACTGCGGCGGTCGGCGCCGGGCTGGGCTTCGGCGCGCAGAACATCGTCAAGGATGTGTTGAACGGAATCTTCATCCTCGGCGAAGACCAGCTCGGCATCGGTGACGTTGTCGACCTCGGCCTCGCTACCGGGGTTGTCGAGGATGTTGGGATCCGCGTGACACAAGTACGCGACGTCAACGGCACCCTGTGGTTCGTTCGCAACGGTGAGATTCTTCGGCTCGGAAACATGTCATACGGCTGGGCACGCGCCATCATCGACCTTGCAGTCCCCTATGACTCCGATGTCGATGCGATTCAGGATCGTATTCTCGAGGTCGCGGTTGAGCTCGCCGAAAGTCCGAAATGGCAATATCGAATTCTTGAGCAGCCAGCGCTGTGGGGAATTGAGTCGATCTCTGCTGAGGCCATCGTTGTGCGACTCGTCGTCAAAACCCGAGCGACCGCAAAGGACGATGTCGCGCGTGAGTTGCGCGTAAGGCTCAAGCAGGCGCTCGATGAGATGGGCGTACGACTCCCGTCACTCAATTCGATCACGCTGTCCGGCTTCGCGTCTTCTTCCGGACTACCAAGCTCGCGAGCGCAAAAAATGCCAAAGGCGAGCGACTCCAGTTCGGATCCGACTTCGTGAGCGACGAACTGCCGCCAAACCCGCGCCCGGTTAGCGACGACGTCGGCGCCGACGCTGCCGCAGGAGCCGCCGACGGCACTTTCGACGGAACTTTCGACGGAACTTTCTGGCAACAGATCGGCGGGCGGCCAACATTCGAGAGGCTCGTTCGCGCTTTTTACGACGGCATCCGCACCGACGCGGTGTTGTTTCCGATGTATCCGGAACAGCCAGAACTTGAGGGGGCGATCCAGCGGCTCACCGGGTTCCTCGAACAGTACTGGGGTGGGCCTGGCACCTACAGTCAGGAGCGCGGACACCCTCGCCTGCGAATGCGACACGCGGCGTTCAAGGTTAATCCGGATGCCCGCGACCGTTGGCTAGGCCACATGCGCGTCGCCGTCGACACACTTGAGCTGTCATCACTCGATGACGCGACACTGTGGGACTACCTCGACCGTGCCGCGCACGCGATGGTCAACACCTTTGAGGACTAATGCAGCGCGGCGATAGCGGCGGCGGTGACGTCACCAACACGCCAGCGGGCTGGTACCCGGACCCCGCAGGCTACCCGCGGAGCCGATGGTGGGATGGCGCACAGTGGACCATGCACTACAACCGGCCATTCGATGCGCCGGTGCTCGCCGCGTCGCCAGCACTCGGCGAGACCAGAACTCAGCCAGTGTTGATGACCAGCATCTCGTCAGTCTCCAACTTGTGGATTTGGCTTGTGGTCGTATTGCCGTACGCCGCACTGCCGTTCCTGTTCGGCTTAGAACCATTGTTCCGAGCGAGCATTCTCGAAGATGCTGGCACGCCTCTCTCGGCCGCAGAGCAACTCGCGATCTTCCTAACGCCCTCGGTGATCGCGTTCTTCGTCGTGGGGTTCGCCTCACCATGGATCACGATCTATTGCGCCTACCGCGATTGGCAATGGCTCAAGACTGCTCAGATCGCACAGCCGTTCCACTGGGCCTGGAGCTTCCTGACCCTCTCTGGCTACCCGGTGTACGCCGTCGGCCGCGCGATCGTTACGCGACGTCGAACCGGTCTAGGGCTCTGGGTAATTTGGGCGACCGTCGGCATGTTCGTGCTCTCCATCGTCGTCTCGACCGCGTGGGGCTTCGTGCTCGTGGCGGGACTTATTCGCTAACGCGCAAGCTTCCATCCGCGCCGCTTGACGAGAACGTGCCCACGTTTGGTGGTCAACCGCGTCCAAACCCCCGACTCGTAGATTGCGACCGTGTCGCCGTCGCCCAAGAATCCCAGACTGTACGCCGCGAATGCGGCACCCTGCGGTACGAAATCCAGACCCTCGATCGGTCGACCCCAGATCTCGGTGCGCGCCTTCCGCACAATTTGCTCGCCGACCTCTCCCGGCACCGCCTTCGCGACCGACTCGATGCCGCGGTGCGCAATAGCCTCCAGCTGGCTGCCGAGAATGCTTGGCAGCGCCGCCCAGCTACCGCGCGGGGGTGAGATCGCCGCCCAAGTTACCGTGCTGACCTCGAGCGGAAGCGTCAGCAACACAGGCTCCGCAACACCCGAAGTCGATGATTCAAGCAGGCCCTCGACCCGCATCAACAGTGAACGCACAGGAACAACGATGTCAAACGGCTCGGTCGCCGTGATCGCGAACGTACGCAGCCCGAGCACTGTCGGGCTCTCGTCGAGCAGACCGGCGGGATGCAGAACGGCAACATAGACAGCCAGCACCCCGGAACCGGCAATCAGGCGCACCGAACCGTCTTCAACACGGAGCGCCCGACCAAGGAAGACGTGAAGGTCGCCGAGCGCAAGGGAATCAACAAGACTCAAAGTTCGACCCATAGCTCTCCTAAACTACAGGGCATGAGCGACCCGCTGAATGGCCTACTAAACGCACTGAATCTCACCGATACCGGTGCTCGCACTGCTGAAGATATCTTTACTGGTCCAAGTCAGTGGATGCCGCTCGGCCGCGTGTTCGGCGGTCAAGTGCTCGCCCAGTCCCTAGTTGCGGCGCAGCGCACGATCGCGGCGGACCGTGTCGTGCACTCGATGCACGGCTACTTTCTTCGGCCAGGAAAGGTCGACTTGCCGATCACCTTCTCGGTCGATCGGATCCACGATGGCCGATCGTTCTCGACTCGCCGAACGCAGGCATACCAAGACGGCCAGCCGATCCTCTCGATGATCGCCTCATTTCAGGAGGACGATCCGGGTATCGACCATCAGGTCGAGTTTCCGAGCGACATCCCGGAGCCCGAGTCACTGCCATCCGCTGCTGACTGGTTACGTGAGATCCAGCACCCCGTTGCCCAGTTCTGGGCTAACGAGCGCGCCTTCGATCTGCGGCACATCCCGTCACCGATATATTTCGGTGTTGAAGGTGAGCACGTTGCGCACCAGGCGGTTTGGCTCAAGGCGGTTGGACAACTGCCTGACGACGAGAATCTGCACCGCGCCGCCTTGGCCTACGCGAGCGATTACTCGATCCTCGAGCCGATCCTCCGCCGGCACGGGATCTCTTGGGGAACCGAGGGCATCAAGGTCGCGAGCCTCGATCACGCGATGTGGTTTCATCGCTTCGGGCGGGTCGACGAGTGGATGCTCTATGCGCAGGAATCCCCGAACGCCAACGGTGGGCGCGGCCTGTCTCAAGGCCGCATCTTCCGCCGCGACGGCGTGCTCATCGCCAGCGTCGCGCAAGAGGGCATGGTGCGGGTGCCTGCAGAGCCTGCAGAGCCTGCAGAGCCAGCAGAGCCAGCAGAGCCAGCAGGTTAGCGAATCACCGCTCAGTCGCGGGTGAGCTTGCGGTAAGCGCTTCGGTGAGGTTTCGCGGCATCCGGACCGAGGCGTTCGATCTTGTTCGCCTCGTACGACTCGAAGTTTCCCTCGAACCAATGCCACTGTGACGGATTCTCCTCGGTTCCCTCGTAGGCGAGGATGTGCGTGGCAATACGGTCGAGGAACCACCGATCGTGGGTGATAACCACCGCGCAACCCGGGAACTCAAGCAGCGCATTCTCGAGCGAACCGAGTGTCTCGATGTCGAGGTCGTTGGTCGGCTCGTCGAGGAGCAGCAGGTTGCCGCCCTGCTTGAGGGTCAGTGCAAGGTTCAAGCGGTTGCGCTCACCACCGGAGAGCACCCCGGCCTTCTTCTGCTGGTCTGGACCCTTGAAGCCGAACTGCGAGACGTAGCCCCGCGACGGGATCTCGGTCTTGCCGACCTGGATGAAGTCCTGCCCGTCAGAGACAACCTCCCACAGCGTCTTGTTCGGGTCGATGCCACCACGGTCCTGGTCGACGTAGGAGATGTCGACCGTCTCGCCGATCTTCAGGTTGCCAGAATCGAGTGGCTCGAGTCCGGTGATGGTCTTGAAGAGCGTGGTCTTGCCGACGCCGTTCGGACCGATGACACCGACGATGCCGTTGCGAGGAAGAGTGAACGACAACCCGTCGATGAGAACGCGATCGTCGAAAGACTTCTTGAGGTTCTTCGCGTCGATGACTTGCGACCCGAGCCGTGGCCCGATCGGAATCACAAGTTCCTCGAAGTCGAGCTTGCGAGTTTTCTCGGCCTCGTTTGCCATCTCTTCATAGCGCGCCAATCGGGCCTTGGACTTAACCTGACGGCCCTTGGCGTTGCTCCGAACCCACTCGAGCTCTGACGAAAGACGCTTGGCGAGTTTCGCGTCTTTCTTGCCCTGCACTTCGAGCCTCGCACCTTTCTTCTCGAGGTAGGTCGAGTAGTTGCCCTCGTAGGGGTACAGGTGGCCGCGATCGACTTCAGCGATCCACTGGGCGACATTGTCGAGGAAGTACCGATCGTGGGTGACGGCGAGTACGGCACCGGGGTACTTTGCGAGATGCTGTTCGAGCCACAGCACGCTCTCGGCATCCAAGTGGTTCGTTGGCTCGTCGAGCAGCAGCAGATCCGGCTTCTGCAACAGCAGTTTCGTGAGCGCAACCCGGCGCTTCTCCCCGCCAGAGAGGTTGGCAACGGGTGAGTCCGGCGGGGGCGTGCGCAGCGCATCCATCGCCTGTTCGAGCTGGGAGTCGAGATCCCACGCGTCGGCCGCGTCGATGTCTTCCTGCAAGCTGCCCATCTCAGCCAGCAGCGCATCGAAGTCGGCGTCAGGCTCGGCCATCTCCATGCCGATGGCGGCGTGACGGTCGATCTTGCCCTTGATCTCGGCGACGCCCTCCTGCACGTTCTCCAGCACGGTCTTGGTCTCGTCAAGCTCCGGTTCCTGCATCAGGATGCCGACGCTGTAGCCGGGACTCAGGCGTGCTTCGCCGTTCGACGGGGTGTCGAGTCCGGCCATGATCTTGAGGATGGTCGACTTTCCGGCGCCGTTTGGGCCGACAACCCCGATCTTGGCGCCGGGGAAGAATGACATGGTGACGTCATCAAGAATGAGCTTGTCGCCGACCGCTTTGCGGGCGCGCACCATCGAGTAAATGAATTCGGCCATGTCTCCAGTTTAGGGAGAGCACCTACCAGTCGATGACCTTGGTGTCGCCGACCAAACACTTGCCAGTACCGAGAATCGGGGCGATTATCCCGACATAGCCGACGGGACTGAACTGGCCGATAAGGCAACGATCGGAGAAGCGCACGGAAAAGATCACTGAGTCGGCCCGCAAACCGATCGCGGTCAAGTCATAGGTGATCTCCATCGCGGCCTTGTCGAAACCAGCCGCGACGAGAGTGTTGACGATCGTTTCCCCGTCGGTGAAACCGCTCGAAGCGAACAGGCCGGATGCGACGAAGTCGAAGAACTGCTGGTTCTGTGCCGCAGTCCCTCCCGGGCGAAGTATTGCGCCAGGGCCTGGCACGGCGGTGCCCGTTGGCCGAGGAGTGGGAGCCGCGCTCGGACTCGCGCTAGGACTGTCGGTGGGGAGCGGTGCCGGTGGGCCAGAAACACAGCCACTCAACATCACCGCAAGCGCCGAGGTCACCGCGATGATCAAGCCAGAACGCTGCCAGCGTCGCATGCGATGCATGTCTGCCTTCCGGTCCGCCCGCCTTCGCCATCAGTCTACGACGCGACCCCCAAACGCTCTAGAACGGCAGGCCAGCGAGCTCGTTCTTCTGCTCAGCGCCATCGATCGACTCAGTACCCTCGACCGAGTCAGTGCCCTCGACCGATTCAGCGCCCTCGACCGACTTACCGTCCTCGGTATCTTCATCCTCAGGCCCGCCATCAGTACCCTCGTTGATGCCGGCCTCGGTCGATTCGTTGGCGGGTGAGCTGGCTTCTGCCTCGGCCCCCGCGGTCGCGAGCGCCGAAACGGAGCGGCTGAAGCTCGATGTGCCCCAAGCGAGGTCGTGACCGATCGCATCCGCCTCGATATCGACGGTGGTACCTGCGCGCTCATCCGTCTGCCACTCGCGAATGCGAAGTCGGCCAGTGACGAGCACTCGCTCACCCTTATGGACCGAGGCCGAAACGTGCGCGGCAAGATTGCGGAAGGCGGTGATCGTGAACCAGTTGGTGTCGCCGTCAATCCATTTTTGGCTGGAGCGGTCGAAACGTCGCTGGGTTGAGACGAGCCGGAAACTGCTGATGGCAAGTGACTCGCTCGTCACAATGTGGCGCGGCTCAGTTGCCACGAGTCCGGTAATGGTGATGTTGTCTGACATGGTTGCTCCGTTGTCTCGATATCGGGTTGTCTCGATATGGGGTTGGGTCGATGTGCGCTGAAGTGCACCGTTGGGCCGGATCCCGGGTCGACGCTCGTGCCGGGAAAGTCGCCCGGGATCCGTTGAAGACAGCGTGACGAACGGCACGGGATGCCGCCGGTGCTCCGTGCGTTCTGTGGAGGTGCGCCAGATTCACAACCAGTCGAGGGAGCAGTCGAGGGAGCAGTCACGAAGCTGTTGCTCACGACGGCATCACGTCGCCGGTACCGCCATGGATTGCTGGCCGGTGAAGCGAGTGCGTCTGCTTTCCCTAGGCTTAGCAGATGCCTTACGACGCCGATCCAGCCCGCTACGCCTCGACCGAGTATGCACGGGTCGGGCAAAGCGGCCTCAAGCTCCCGCGCGTTTCGCTTGGACTGTGGAACAACTTCGGAGCCGACCGGTCGCTCGAGAGCCAGCGAGCGATTTTGCGCCGGGCGTTTGACCTGGGTATCACCCACATGGACATCGCGAACAATTACGGCCCACCGGATGGCTCAGCCGAAACGAATTTCGGCTTGATCTTTGCTCAGGACTTTGCGCCGTATCGCGACGAACTCATCGTCTCGAGCAAGGCCGGCTACTACATGTGGGAAGGACCATACGGCGAATGGGGGTCTCGTAAGAACTTGCTCGCCTCCCTCGACCAGTCGCTCAATCGCACCGGCCTCGAGTATTTCGACATCTTCTACTCGCACCGGCCAGACCCAGAGACACCCATAGAAGAGACCATGGGAGCCTTGGCAAGCGCCGTGCACTCCGGCAAGGCCCTGTACGTCGGAGTGTCAAACTACTCGCCAGAGCAGACCCGCGCAGCTTCGACGGCACTCGCCGCGCACAACATTCCTCTGACGATCCACCAGCCGCGCTACAACATGTTCGATCGCAAGATCGAGAACGGGCTCCTACCGGTGCTCGACGAGATCGGCGCAGGCGGCATCGTATTCTCACCCCTTGCCCAAGGCCTGCTAACGGACCGCTACCTTGACGGCATTCCCGCGAATTCGCGCGCCGCTGAAGGCCGGTGGATTAACGAGAACACGATCGACCAAGAGTATCTGGACCGTGCGGCTGCGCTCAACGAAATCGCTGCTTCACGTGGGCAGAGCCTCGCGCAGCTCGCGATCAACTGGGTGTTGCGGCATCCACAGGTCACCAGCGCACTAATTGGTGCCAGTAGCGTCAAGCAACTTGAGAACAACTTTGCGGCATTGGACTTCGCTCCCTTGACCGCCGATGAACTCGCCGCTGTCGAGGAATTCGCGGTCGACGGCACCGGTTCGTCTCGCTAAGTGGGCTACCTCTACGGCTTTCTCGCGGCGTTGCTGTTTGGAGCCAACGGCAGCGTCACGAAGGCGATCCTCGAGAACGGCCTTGACCCACTGCAGTTGACGCAACTGCGCACGCTCGGCACAACCCTCATCGCTGGTGGGATTCTTCTCATTGTCGACCGTTCAGCATTTCGCCTGCCGCCGAAGCAGATCCTCGTCATGGCCGTGCTCGGCGTGGTGGGAATCGCGGTACTGCAAGCCAGCTACGCGTTTGCTATTCAACTCCTACCCGTCGGCATCGCGCTGCTCTTCGAGTATCTCGCCGTGCTATTGGTCGCGCTTGTCGCATTCTTCTTCCTCAAAGAGAAGGTGAAATCACGCTTGTGGATCGCGATCGGTCTCGTGCTCGTCGGTATGGCGTTCGTCGCGCAGATCTGGGCGAGCACGCTCAACGGTCTCGGTGTGGTTATGGCGCTGGTCGCTGCGGTGACGCTCGCAATCTACTTTCTAGTCGGTGAGCGTCAGGTGACAGCGACTTCCCCCCTGACGGTAGCCTTCTGGACGGCGGGCTTCGCGGCACTGTTCTGGGCCTTCTTCAGTGGATGGTGGCGAATCGATCCCGCGATCGTGTTTGAGCCCATCTCCCTCGGCGGCAATCTCGCCAGCTTGGTGCTGCCGCTCTGGATACCACTGGTCTGGTTGGTCGTGCTTGGGTCGTTTCTTCCGTTCCTACTTTCGTTCGCCGCGATTGGCAGGCTCAAGGCGACACCGGCCGGGATCATTGCTTCGTCGGAAGTGATCTTTGCATTCGCCGTCGCATGGTTGTGGCTTGGCGAGTCTCTGGATGCTGTCCAGCTCATTGGGGCAGGCATAGTGCTCGCAGGCATTGTCCTCGCCCAGACCGCGCGGGCGGGGCGGGTGCTCGACGCCGACCTTGCGTTCACGTCTGATCGTGCTCTGCCATGACCCCACTGCCAGCCGAATGTCGGTGGTAGAACATACCTTCGAATTGCGGGGATGCGCCCCGCTCGATTTCGAAGGAGTTCGCCATGACAAGACTCGACTTTGCACAACCTGTGTCCCGTGTTCGGGCGGCCGTCGGTGTTGCGAGTATCCAGTTGCACGACGACCTGTGGCGCATCACCAGAACAGACGGTGAGGTGCTCGGGTACGTCGAACACACCGCTACTGTCGCTGGCAGCCGTTTCACGGCGAAACGCATGGTGCAGCGACAGCGTCGCTTTCTTCCCATCGGTGAGTTCTGGTCGATGGATGACGCACTGGAATGTTTCAGGCTCTAGTTGAAGTTGCACGATACGGCCTGTCGTCCCAAAACCATGTGGCCAACGGGGTTACAGTGCCAGCATGTTACTGGAGTGGTGGAATGACATTGTCCGATGGGCGAGCTCGAACACAGGGTCGGCTCTCCTCACAGATGCGGTGCTGCCGTTTGCCGCAATTCTCGCTGGCGGTATCGTCGCGGCACTGATCGCGCGTGGTGCCGTCAAGAAGCTGCTTGCGCAGCAGCAGCGTGACCACAAGACCGCCGCGGTTGCGGCCCTGATCACGGCGGGCCGTAAGGCCTCACGCTGGAGCTCACTCTCGGCCCCGGAACAGGACCACATTGAGCACCAGTTCTCCGAAGCGGAAGTGCGGGTGCGGTTGCTGCCAGTGCGTGGCGCGGACCTGGCCGCTGACTGGGCATCCCACCACCTGGCAACCATGAAGCGCAACTCGGCCAACTTTAGTTTCCAGGCTGACCATGACCTCGGTGTCCTCGAAGACGGAATGGTCGCTTGGCATCGCAGCCCGCGAAAGGCCAAGAAGCTTTTTGCCCAGGATCTTGCCGCATGGAAGTACGACGACGTTGCCGGCGAGGATGTGCTCATCACCAAGCAGCGCGAATGGACAGCCGCGCAAGACACCGCGACGGGCTCAAGTACTGTGACGGTCTCGAACACCTTCGCTACGCCCGTGAAGACCCCGTAACGGTTCCCTTCAAGCGCACCATAGTCGCTGGTTGCGCGACTAGCGGACCGCCGTCGTTGCGCGGTCACGTCCAAGCAGGTCTCGATGATGGGCAATCGCGCGCCAACCGTCGTGACCGAGGAGCTCACTGATCGAGCGGGCCTGAAGCTCGCCGTGCTCGAGGATCAGTTGCCCACCTGGGCGAAGCAGTCGCTTGGCCGTGAGTGAAACCTGTCGAACCACGTCGAGACCGTCCTCGCCTCCGTAGAGCGCAAGTTCCGGATCGAAGAGCCGCACCTCTGGGTCACGGGGCACCGCGCCGAGCGGAATGTATGGCGGATTCGATACGACAACATCGACGATGCCGTTCAGCTCGGGCAATGCAGCTGCAAGATCCGCCAGGACCAGCACGGAATTCTGCGCGCCAACGCGCCGGCGATTCTCGGTTGCCCAGATGAACGCGAGTGGAGAAACCTCGACTCCGTAGACCACGGCATGCGGCACCTCGGTCGCCATCGCCAGCGCTATGGCACCGCTGCCAGTGCCTAGATCGACGGCGACCGGCTGTGGCTTAGCGGTCGCGGCAAGAGCGTCGATGGCGTACTGGGCGACGAGCTCGCTCTCTGGTCGTGGCACGAACGCTCCAGGGCCGACAGCAAGCTCAAGGTTTCGGAATGGCGCCACGCCGGTAATGTGCTGGAGCGGCTCTCGCGCCGCGCGGCGCTCAATCAACCGAGCGAGAGCAACCGCGTCATCCGAATCCATTACCGCCTGTGTTGCCACCTTTGCCTGTACTCCCCCGCGGCTCAGCCCGAGAACGTGACCGACGAGCAACTCGGCGTCAACACGTGGGTTCTGCACGCCGGCACAGGCCAAAGTGGCTGCCGCTTCATCGAGTGTCTCTGAGAGGTTCATCGCTGGTGATGTTTCGACACGCGGGATCCGTGGCGTCAGGAATCCGAGCCGAGATCGGCCAGTCGGCTTTCCTCGTCGAAGGTGATACACGATTGGATGACCGGCTCGAGCGCCCCGTTCATCACCTGATCGAGGTTGTAGGACTTGTAGCCGGTCCTGTGGTCGGCGATCCGGTTCTCTGGAAAGTTGTACGTGCGGATACGCTCTGATCGGTCCATCGTGCGAATCTGGCTCTTGCGGTACTCGCTGGCCTCGGCATCCGCCTCTTCCTGGTAGCGAGCGAGAATCCTGGCGCGCAGGACGCGCATCCCGGCCTCGCGGTTTTGCAGCTGGGATTTCTCGTTCTGCATTGCGACCACGATGCCGGTGGGAAGGTGGGTGATTCGCACGGCGGAGTCGGTGGTGTTGACTGATTGTCCACCCGGACCGCTTGAGCGGTAAACGTCGATCTTGAGGTCGTTCTGACTGATCTCGACTTCTTCTGGTTCATCGACTTCTGGGAAAACGAGCACGCCAGCCGCCGAGGTGTGGATGCGGCCCTGAGACTCGGTGGCGGGAACACGCTGAACGCGGTGCACCCCGCCCTCGTACTTGAGGTGGGCCCAGATGCCTTCAGCGGGATCGGAGGAGGATCCCTTGAAGGCGAGCTGAACATCCTTGACCCCGCCGAGATCGCTCGAGGTCTGCTCGATGATCTCGGTCTTCCACTTCTTCGATTCCGCGTAGTGCAGATACATGCGCAAAAGGTCGCCAGCGAACAAAGCCGACTCGGCTCCACCCTCCCCCATCTTGATCTCCATGATGACGTCACGGGCATCGTTGGGATCGCGCGGAATCAGCAAGCGACGCAGCTTCTCCTGAGCTAGCTCGAGGGATTCGGTCAGGCCGGGAAGCTCGGCAGCGAATGCTTCATCTTCCACAGCCATGTCTGTTGCTGCCTCGACGTCGTCGGTCAGCGTTCGCCAGTCCTCATACGCGGCGACGATGCGCGCCAATTCTGCATACCGGCGGTTGACCTTCTTTGATCGGGCCGGGTCGGAGTGCAGTTCGGGGTCGGACAACTGAACCTGAAGCGCGTCGTGTTCAGCAAGAAGCTGACGCATCGATTCGAACATCAGGCCTCACCACCGTTCGTGCCGAGGTGGATCGCCACAGTTAGTCCTCTTTTGCGCCGTTTACCGCGGGCAGCGACTTTTGGATCTGCATCAGGAACTCCACGTTCGACTGCGTCTCCTTGAGTTTGCCGAGGACGATTTCGAGGGCCTGTTGGTGGTCGAGGCCGGCGAGCGCGCGACGAAGCTTCCACGTCACTTGGACCTCTTCTGCGCCCATCAGCATCTCTTCGCGGCGGGTTCCGGATGCGTTGACATCCACAGCGGGGAAGATCCGCTTATCAGCCAACTGGCGAGACAGGCGGAGTTCCATGTTGCCGGTGCCCTTGAACTCCTCAAAGATCACTTCGTCCATCTTCGAGCCGGTCTCGACGAGCGCCGTCGCGATGATCGTCAGCGATCCACCTTCTTCGATATTGCGTGCCGCGCCGAAGAATCGCTTGGGCGGGTACAGCGCAGAAGAGTCGACTCCGCCGGAGAGCACGCGACCAGAGGCCGGTGCCGAGAGATTGTATGCACGCCCAAGTCGAGTGATCGAGTCAAGCAACACGACCACATCATGGCCAAGTTCAACAAGTCGCTTTGCGCGCTCGATGGCGAGCTCGGCAACCGTCGTGTGGTCTTCGGCAGGACGGTCGAACGTCGAAGCGATGACCTCGCCCTTGACGGTGCGCTGCATATCGGTCACTTCTTCTGGGCGCTCGTCGACAAGCACGACCATCAGGTGAACCTCGGGGTTGTTCTTCGAGATCGCGTTGGCAATGGCCTGAAGAACGAGAGTTTTGCCCGCCTTGGGTGGCGAGACGATGAGTCCACGCTGACCCTTGCCAATCGGCGACACGAGGTCGATGATCCTCGTCGACAACTTCGAGGACTCGGTCTCGAGTCGAAGTCGCTCCTGCGGATAAAGCGGGGTCAGTTTGCCGAACTCGACGCGGTTTGCTGCCTCTTCGATCGGCAGACCGTTGATCGAGTCGATGCGCACGATTGCGTTGTACTTCTGGCGCCCTTGATTGTTGTCACCTTCGCGCGGCTGGCGAATCGCGCCGACCACAGCATCACCCTTGCGCAGGTTGTACTTCTTGACTTGGCCAAGCGAGACATAGACATCATTGTTGCCAGGCAGGTAGCCGGAGGTACGCACGAACGCGTAGTTGTCGAGTACATCGAGAATGCCGGCAACCGGGATGAGAACGTCGTCTTCTGTGATCTCGGGCTCGAAGTCGTCGCCGATCGGACCACGGCCGCGCTTGCGGTCACGGTAGCGGTTACGACCGCTACGTTCGACGCCGTCGTCGTCTTGGCCGCGCTGCTGCTGCGGCTGACCGTTGCGGTTTCCCGCAAGGTTCTGGTCCGAGTCACGGTGATCCGCATCAAGTTGCTGTGAACCGTTCTGCGTCGAACCGTTCTGTTGTGAACCGTTCTGCTGGCGTGTGTTCTGCTGACGCGTTCCGTCGGCGTTCGCCCCGCGGTTGCGATTGCGATTGCGGGAGCTGCGGGTTGCGCCGCCCTCGGGTTGACCCGCTTCGGCTTCTTCCGCTTCGACTTGATCACTACGAGTACCGGCGCCATCATTGCCGTCGGCATTGGCGGAGTCGGCATTGGCGGGGTCGGCATTGGCGGGGTCGGCATTGGTGCTGTCGGCATTGGTGCTGTCGCTATCGGTGGTGCCGGCAACGGTGGTGTCGGCGTCAGGGTTGTTGGCGCCAACCGCGGCCGTGTCCTCGCCCGCTGGCACAGCATCCGGGACCGGGGCTCCTGGAGGCAACTCTGTTGCCTCGATGATGTCGGTGTCGGCGCTAGTCACGCGACGCGAAGTTCGCTTGCGAACCGCAACGGGTTCTGGTGGTACCTCGATCGTGTCCAGGTCTTGCTGAGTGGTTGGGGTGGTCTCGTCCAGAGCATCCACGAGTTCTCCTTTGCGAAGTTTTGAAGCGCCAACAATGCCGCGCTTGAGCGCAAGAGCCTGAAGCTCTGGCAGCCGAAGTGCGGTCAGGGTGGCACGCGATTCCGCGCCAGATGCGCGGAGGTTGACGTCAGTCACTGCTTGGGGTTCCTTTCCCCGACCGAGAACCTAGTTGCCTCGGTGGAGAGCTGATCGCCCACCACAACCGCGCGGTAGCGCAGAAACGACAGTGATGGGTCGGGGGGTGATGGTGCGACTGGGGCGCTTTCGATATTTGAAAGCTCCGGCCTAGTGCAGTTGTACTGTAGCACCCTTGAAGTCCACAGCCAGCATGAGCGCTCGCCACGGTGCGTCGGATGATTCGGCAACGAGCTCCACCGCCCGCTGTCGCTGTGCCGGGTTGTTCGCGAGCACGAGCAGCGAGGGCCCGGCTCCAGAGACGACAGCCGCGAGGCCTTCAGCACGCAGCATGGCGATGAGCGAACTCGTCTCAGGCATCGCGCTTGAACGGTAGTCCTGGTGGAGTTTGTCCTCCGTCGCCTGAAGAAGCAACTCGGGGCTCTGCACGAGGGCGGCGATGAGTAGCGCCGTCCTCGAAACGTTGAAGACAGCATCCTCATAGGGCACCGAAGCAGGCTGCAGACTCCTTGCAAGCTTCGTTGACACGGTCATTGCCGGCACAAACACGACTGGAGAAACACCGCGGTGCACGAAGAGCTTCTTCGCTCGGGGGCCCTCCGCGGTGGTCCACGCGATTGTCAGTCCACCGAACAGCGCCGGGGCAACATTGTCAGGATGTCCCTCGAGCTCGGTCGCGAGGCCAAGCAGGCCTTGAGAATCGATCTCCGCGATCCCGTCAAGCAGTCCGCGGGCCGCCATGATCCCCGAGACGATGGCTGCAGCACTCGATCCGAGCCCGCTACCGTGCGGGATCACGTTGCGGGCTTCCAGATGCAAGCCGGGAAGCGGCTGACCCGCGTGCGCGAACGTGCGCGCGATTGCGCGCACGACGAGGTTCGAAGCATCCAGAGGTACGTCGCCAGCACCGACACCCTCGATCTCAAGAGTGAGGGGCGGATCGGTGTCTGTTTGAGCGTCATCGGTCGCAGTCACCTTGAGCTCGTCGTAGAGCCCGAGCGCCAAGCCGAGTGTGTCGAAACCAGGCCCAAGGTTGGCTGAGGTGGCGGGCACCCGAACCGTGACGGATCTGCCAGCCACGGTGTTCACTTAACGACCAGGCTCACGCCGAAACCAAGCCGAGCGCATCCGCCACCTCTGCCGTATCGACGGCGACAACGGTTGGCTTGATGTCTACGCCGTCGGCATCGCGAAGAGCCCACTGTGGGTCCTTGAGACCATGACCCGTCACGGTCAGCACGACAGTCGAATCTCGAGGAATCTCGCCAGCCTCTGCTCGCTCGAGCAGTCCAGCAACGCTGATCGCTGATGAAGGCTCGACGAAGACCCCGACTTCAGACGAGAGGATGCGGTACGCCGCCAGAATCTGCTCGTCGGTGATCGAGCCGAAGTAGCCATTGCTGTCAGCGTGCGCGGCGAGTGCAAGATCCCATGAGGCGGGGTTGCCAATGCGGATTGCGCTCGCGATCGTCTCCGGATTCTTCACGACGCTGCCCACAACGAAGGGCGCAGACCCACTCGCTTGGAATCCGAACATCCTCGGAAGTTTTGTCGTCGCTCCGCGATCGAGTTCTTCCCGATAGCCGCGGTGGTACGCGGTGTAGTTTCCCGCGTTCCCAACGGGGATAAATTGAAAGTCGGGAGCGTCTCCGAGCACCTCGACGATTTCGAAGGCGGCCGTCTTCTGGCCTTCGATACGATCCGGATTCACCGAGTTGACGAGATGCACCGGGTAGTTGTTGGCGAGGTCGCGGGCGATCTCAAGACAGTCGTCGAAGTTGCCCTGCAATTGAATGAGCTGGGCATCGTGGGCAACAGCCTGGCTGAGCTTGCCCATCGCGATCTTGCCTTCTGGAACCAGCACGGCTGCCGTGATGCCAGCGTACGCCGCGTAGGCAGCAGCGGAGGCAGACGTGTTTCCCGTCGAGGCACAGATGACCGCCTTTGCGCCGTGCTCGACCGCTTTAGAGATCGCCATCGTCATGCCACGATCCTTGAATGAGCCGGTCGGGTTCATGCCCTCGAACTTGACCCAGACGCGGGCACCGGTGCGTTCAGACAGCGCCGGAGCGGGGATGAGAGGAGTGCCGCCCTCGCCGAGCGTGACGATCGGTGTTGCGTCTGAGACATTCAGTCGATCGGCGTATTCGCGGAGCACTCCCCGCCACAGGTGGGCCACGGTTTACAGTCCTTCAACTCTCAAGACGGAGGCAACACGCACCACGACGGCACTTGCAGCTAGATCAACAACGGTCGCAGCGAGGGCTGCCTCCGAGGCTTCATGGGTAACTATGACAAGGGTAGCGGCGGGTCGCGAATCTTCCTGACTGCTCGCAACTGACTGTGAGACTGCCTCGACAGAAACGCCCCGATCGCTGAACAGCGTGGCGATAGCCGCGAGCACGCCCGGCTCGTCGACGACCGTCAGGGTGATCTGATACCGAGTGATGACGCTCGCGATCGGCAGAACCGGGAGGTTCGCGTGCGTCGATTCAGCCACTCCTGGACCGCCTGCTACGTGCCGGCGCGCTGCCGAAACAAGGTCACCGAGTACGGCGGATGCCGTCTCCCTGCCACCGGCTCCTGCGCCGTAGAACATCAGGCTTCCGGCAGCCTCTGCCTCGACAAACACCGCGTTGTTTGCACCGTGCACTGCTGCGAGCGGGTGGTCTCGCGGCACGAGGGCTGGATGCACTCGAGCGGATACGCCATCGATGCCGGTCGCGGCATCCGTCAGGCGCTCACAGATGGCGAGCAATTTGACCACGTAGCCGGCTTTGCGCGCTGAGGTGACCTGGTCGGCGGTTATCGCGCTGATCCCCTCGCGATGCACTTTTTCAAGCGGGACGGTGGTGTGGAACGCGAGACGAGCAAGAATCGTCGCCTTCTGGGCCGCATCGAATCCCTCGATGTCTGCCGTCGGGTCGGCTTCCGCGTACCCGAGCCGAGTGGCTTCGTCGAGCGCGACCTGAAAGGGATCACCGGTGGTGTCCATGCGGTCGAGAATGTAGTTGGTGGTGCCGTTGACGATGCCGAGGATGCGCCGGACTCTGTCGCCTGCGAGACTGTCGCGCAGCGGCCGGATGATGGGAATCGCGCCCCCGACTGCCGCTTCGTAATAGAGCTGGGCGCCTACTCGCTCGGCCGCTTCGAACAACTCAGGCCCGTGGGTGGCCAGCAGGGCCTTGTTCGCGGTGATGACGTCTGCCCCAGAATCGAGGGCCTGGAGGATCCACGAGCGTGCCGGCTCGATGCCGCCGATGAGTTCGACGACAATGTCCGCGCCGAGAATGAGCGATTCAGCATCCGTCGTCAGTAGTTCACGGGGAATCGGGGTGTCGCGGTTGGCGTGAAGATCGCGCACGGCGACACCAACGAGTTCGAGCCCGGCCCCGACACGGGCATCGAGCTCGTCACCGTGCTCGATAAGGAGCGACGCGACTTGGGAGCCAACACTGCCGCCACCGAGCACAGCAACGCGCAGTTTGCGATACTCAATCACTTCGACTCCCTTGAATTTGGATCGTGCTCGGCAAAATCGCCCACGCCAACATCGCGAGACAGCAGGTCTTCTTCGGTCTCCCCGCGCACGATCAGTCGCACAACTCCATCAAGCACGGCGACCACCGGGGGGCGGGCCAGATAGTTGTAGTTGCTCGCCATTGCCCACCCGTATGCACCCGTCGCCGGAATGGCCAGCAGGTCCCCGGCGGCGACGTCACCCGGGAGGTAATCGGCGTGGACGAGAATATCGCCGGACTCGCAGTGCTTTCCAGCAACCCGAATCAGTTCAGGCGGGGCAGTGCTCGACCGATTCACAATTCTGGCTGAGTAGTCCGCGCCATACAGAGACGGGCGGATGTTGTCGCTCATTCCGCCGTCGACACTCACGTACTTTCGCACTGCGGCCCCGTCGACCAGCACATCCTTGATCGTGCCGACCGTGTAAATCGTTGCGGTGGAAGGCCCAATGATCGCCCGCCCGGGCTCAATAGCAATGACCGGTACCGGCACACCATGCTCCGCAGCACCATCGGCGACGATATCGGCCAATCGGGCTGCCAGCTCCGCGACCGGCATCGGCTCGTCTGCACTCGAGTACGCGATGCCGAAGCCGCCACCGAGGTTCAACTCGGGTACTGGGCCGTCTTTGAGAAGTTCGGCGTGCAGCGCGAACAGCCGCTTGGCCGCCTCGTCAAAGCCATCTGATTCGAAGATCTGTGAGCCGATGTGCGAGTGCAGGCCGAGGAAGCGCAGGGACGTGTGCGACCGGGTGCGAGCGACGAGCACGGCAGCATCCGCCAATGGAATACCGAACTTCTGGTCTTCGCGCGCGGTCGCAAGGTATTCATGGGTGCTCGCGTGGACCCCGCTGTTGATGCGTAACCGCACCGCCTGAGTACGGCCGTGGCGCACGGCTGCCTCGGCAACTCGCTCAATCTCGACAGCGCTGTCGATGACAATCGCACCGACACCGACGCGCACCGCACGATCGATCTCCGCAAGGCTCTTGTTGTTTCCGTGAAGGCCGAGGCGTGCCGGATCAACGCCGGCGGCAAGGGCGACGGCGAGTTCTCCACCACTAGAAAGGTCGATGTTCAAACCCTCCGCTGTCACCCACCGTGCCACTTCTGTGCAAAGGAAGGCTTTGCCAGCGTAGTAAACCTTCGCGGTCGAGCCGACGCGCGCAAGCTCCCGATCGAATGCCTCGCGAATCTCACGCGCCCGAGCAACCGCGTCGGCTTGATCGACAACGTAGACCGGCGTGCCAAACTCAGCAACGATCGCGCTCACGGCAATCCCGGCGATCTCAACTTCGCCGTTCGACGAGCGCCGCGCACCTCGCGACCAGACCGCGCGCGGCAGCTGGTTGGCGTCGTTTGGCACGGCAAGCCACGACGGCGCGAGCGGGTTGCTTGGCACAGAGACCTCGAGGGAGTAGGAACAAGAAGCGGCTCCCAATCCTACCGTTTCGTGCGCTATGCAGCCGGGCAGACGCCCACGGTCGACAGGCTCGGATCTGCCAGTGGAGTGCCATCGCCGTTGATGCTGATGACGAGATTCGTGCCGATGACACTCACGTCATCGATGGTGAGCGCGTTTGGCAATTGGTCCGCCACACAGAATGTGCGCGAGGCAAGGAGCGCCCCCGCGATCGAGGAAAACAGCGGGTTGGCTTGGAGGTCGGCGACAGAGATCTTGTCTTCGCCGAGGTAAATCGTCTGCGGGGCGAAACTGATGCCACCGTCGGCTGCACCCGGGAGCAGGTCGACAGCGACCGGAATGGTGATGAAGACGATCGAGACATCCGTTCCGATCTGGATGATGCCGTCTTGCAATTCAATGGTCTTGAGGTCAAGCCCGCTCAGGAAGCCAGCGAGTTTGCGAACATTTGCTTCTGTGACGGTCACCGAGATGCCAAGTTGTTCCACTGGCAGCGTGCCGTCGAGTGGAACGCCGACCGCCGCAATGCTCGCTTGGCCGCTGACCGGCCCGAGGGCGAAGTCTGCGACGTCAATGTCGACACGATCGATCGTGCCGGACAGCGCCTGCAGGATCACCGAGCCAGGTCCGATCACTACCTCAACAGGCGTTGAAGGCTCAATTGGCAACACCTGCACAATTTGTTCGCGAACGTAGTTCTCGGCGTATTGACGGGCGAAGTTCTCAGCCACGAAGAAGGCGATGACGCCGAGGATCCCCAGAATGACGATGGCAATCAGCCAGCCGAGCCATCGTCTGCGTTTCTTGGGTGGGACGGGCGGGGTCTCGGCGGGCTCGACCACCGGAGGCTTGACCACAGCGAGGGAGGTCTCGACAGGCTCGACCACCGGGGTCTCTGGCGCGGGATTCGTTGGCTGGATCGGCTCTGCCATCTCGTCACATCCGTTCTGGAGCGCTGACACCCAGCAGTGCGAGGCCGTTGCGAAGCACCTGGCCGACAGCGTCATTAAGCCAAAGTCGAGTGCGGTGCACGTCGCTCACCGGGTCTTCGCTAAGCGGGGTTACCCGGCAGTTATCGTACCAGCGGTGGTAGGCACCAGCGAGTTCCTCGAGGTAACGAGCTACCCTGTGCGGTTCGCGCAGCTCGGCGGCTTGCCTAACGAGTCTCGGATACTCAGCGAGAATGCCGAGCAGGATGCTTTCGGTTTCGTGGTCGAGCAATCCGGGGTTGAACGCACTGCGCTCGACCCCCGATTCGCGAGCGTTGCGCGCAACTGAGTGGGTGCGGGCGTGCGCGTACTGCACGTAGTACACCGGGTTGTCGTTGGTGCGGCTACCCCACAGTTCGAGATCGATGTCCACTTGCGAGTCAATGGATGAGCGCACGAGCGCGTAGCGCCCAGCATCCACCCCGACCGATTCGACGAGATCTTCGAGCGTCACGACCGTGCCGGCGCGCTTCGACATCCTGACCGGCTCGCCGTTACGAACCAAATTGACCATTTGGCCAATGAGCAATTCGAGATTGACGTACGGCTCGTCACCGAAGGCCTTCGTCATCGCCATCAGGCGTCGGACGTAGCCGTGGTGATCGGCGCCCAGCATGATCAGGTTGCGCTCGAAGCCGCGCTCACGCTTGTTGAGGTAATACGCGAGGTCACCCGAGATATAGCCATACTCACCGTCGCTCTTGATTACGACTCGGTCTTTATCGTCGCCGAAGTCGGTCGATCGGAACCAGGTCGCACCATCCTTCTCGTAGATCGCGCCTAGCGCGCGCAAGCGATCGATCGCGCGGTCTACGGCTCCAGACTCGTGCAGCTCGTTCTCGTGAAAGTACACGTCGAACTGCACCGCGAAATCGCGCAAGCTTGAACGGATGTCGCCGAACATGAGCTCAACACCGACCGCGCGAAACACTTCCTGCTGCTCGTCGCGCGGGATGTGGAAGAGGTCACCGGGGTAGTCGGCGAGCACGCGCGCGGCGATATCAGAGATGTACTGCCCGGCGTAGCCGTCTTCTGGTGTCGGCTCGTCGAGCCAGCTCGCGAGCAGGCTGCGCGCGAAGCGATCGATTTGCGCGCCGTGGTCGTTGAAATAGTACTCACGGGTGACAATTCCACCCTGAGCGCTGAAGATCCTCGCCAGGCTGTCCCCGACCGCCGCCCAGCGCACTCCGCCAATGTGGATCGGCCCGGTCGGGTTGGCAGAGACAAACTCAAGGTTGATCGTCACGCCAGCGTAGAGGTCGCCAGAGCCGTAGGCATCGGCCGCGTCGACGATCGTCTTTGCGAGGGCGCCAGCGGCTGCGGCATCCAAGGTGATGTTAATGAATCCCGGGCCAGCAACCTCGACGGATGCCACGCCAGCGAGCCCACGGATGCGCTCAGCGATCTCGCCAGCGAGCTCGCGCGGCGCTACGTCGAGCGACTTTGCCAGCTTCATCGCGATGTTCGACGCCCAGTCACCGTGATCGCGATTTCTCGGTCGTTCGAGAGCGAGGTCCTCGATCCCAACCGCTATCGATGCTCCCCGAGCCGCAACAGTGTTGCTCACCAACTGAACTAGCGCGGCGGACAATTCGGCGGGATTCACGATGGTCAAGCGTACCGTCAACGGTCGGCGCGAGCCCTTCCAAGTTGAAGTCGAGTTGCGCGTGTGGTTCCACCCGCTTTTGGCGCATGGGGCGATGATGGTGTCATGCACACGCAACTTCCGTCCTGGTTTGGCTTCGTTGCTCGGGTGGGACTCGCTGGAGGCGCACTCGCGCTCCTCCTGAGCGGTTGCGTGCCCATCGGTACTGGCGGCGGCACCCCCACCGATGCAGGGGTGCCAACGAGTGTGCCGAGCCCTAGCCCCACGGGTTCTCCCTCGGCGGCGCCGGATGACAATCCGGTTGAGACCCCCGTCGGCACTCCAATCACCTTGTCGTGCGAGCAGCTGGTGAGTGCGCAGGCTATCTACGACTTCAACCCGAACTTCGGGCTCCTCAGTGAGTTCACGCCGGCCACTGGCAGCCTCGCCGCCACCGCTGTCGCGGAGAACGGCCTCGCATGCCAATGGATCAACCAGACCAGTCGTGAGACCATTCAGATCGCCGTTGCGGATCTGCCGGCGCCCCGGCTCGCCGAACTCGCTCTGACGGCAAGCTCCGGTGAGGCGATCAGCGGGATCGGCGATCAGGCCTACTTTGCCAACGGTGCCGCGCAAGTGTTTGAAGGTCCTTACTGGGTGGCTGCCGAGTCAGCGGTCTTTGTCACCTGGGATGATGCGGCACCGCTCGTTCAAGCGGCTTTGGCGAGTCTTCGCTAGCGCTGCTCCGGGAACGAACTCAGCGAAGCTGCATGAGTTCGAAACCATCATCAAACGGCAGCTCGTCGGCAACCGCAAGCACTTCCATCCGTTCGAGCACCAGATCGGCCCAGTGATTCGTCAAGAAGGCGGTATCGGCGGCATCCCGACCGGTCGCGATGCGCACCATGGACTGGCGTGGCGCGAGGCGCGTGGCATCCACCACCCACCATTGCCCGTCGATATTGGCTTCTGCGACGGCGTGAAAGTCCATCGGTGCGAGCCCAGGAGCATAGACCGCGACCATTCGCGCAGGCACATCCAGGGCGCGCAACAGTGCGATCACGAGGTGCGCATAGTCGCGGCAGACTCCGCGACGCGACAGCATCGTCTGTTCTGCACCGTCGGTCGGCAGGCTCGAGCCTGGCATGTACTGGAGGTGCACCCACACCCACCCGGTGACGGCACTGAGCAGATCGTGGCCAGACAATCCGGCGAACTCGGATCGCGCTGTCGGGGTGAGACTGTCTGATTCGCAATACCGGCTCGGGCGCAAATACGTCACGAGATCGACGTCGTTGGTGACCGGCGGAGCCCCTTGGCCTTCAATCTCCGCCGCATACTCGACCACCATGGAGCCGGGCCCGCTCACGAACTGGTGCAGTCGATTTCCGTGGATGTCCGCAAGCTCATTCGACGACTGGGCGACGCCATCCAGCAGAAAACTCAAGGCTTCTGAGGCGAACGTGTTGCCGCTCGCGGCAGCGACGCTAAACACCACGTTCGTGGTGCCCTGAATGTCGAGCTTGAGCCGAGTCTTCACCGTTCGCCGCATTCCCTGATCCTGCCACGACCCGGTGAACCGCGCTGGTAACCTTGTCACACACTCCTGGCCCCCATAGCTCAGGGGATAGAGCACTGCCCTCCGGAGGCAGGGGCGGCAGTTCGAATCTGCCTGGGGGCACTTGCAAGGTTGCCAGCAAACAAGCGGGACTTTGGATCAATCAGCTCGCGGGCGTCGCGAGGAATTGGGGCGTTTGCCCACATTTTGCCCACATCCATCTGAGAAACGATGTGATCGAGGGCACTCGCAACGCCGTCGAGGTCGTCGTCGAACAGGTCGCTGTAAGTGTCCAGCGTCTCTTTCGCCGAGCTATGGCCGAGCATCCGTTGAAGCGCTTTGACGTTGGCTCCGGCCGAGATTGAGAGGCTCGCGCACGTGTGTCGGAGCTCGTGAGGCGTGAGCCCGGCAACGCCTATCGCGACCGCAGCCTGATCGAACGAGCCGCGGCGAAAGACTCGGTTTCGGAGGACGCCTCCGCGAGCGCCGATAAACACTGGATCTCCGTCTGGTCGACCCTCAATCGCGAGCGCGACAAGCTCGAGCACGAATGACGGCACGGGAATCGAACGCTCTTCGTAGGTCTTCGGGGTCGACGCCTGCAAGTAGCCGTTGACCTCGATCATCGTCTGACGGATTTCGAGGCGGCGCCGAGCGATGTCGACATCCGCAACTCGAAGTCCAGCGAGCTCTCCCCAGCGGAGGCCGCAGTACGCGAGCACGAGGACGGCGAGCCCGTGACCTTGCGAACGCTCGTCGACCGCATCGGCGAGGGCGTGGACTTGCTGATGCGTGAGGTAGCGCTTCTGTGACTTCGACACTTTCGGCAGTTTGAGCCGGGCGGCAGGATTCGCCGTGATCCGGCCATCCTCGACTGCCAACTGCAGCGCGCCGGATAGGACGTTGACGATTTTCCGAACCGACCAGGGCGACTGATGAGCGGAGAGCTTGGATGCCCATTCTTGGACACCAAGCCGGTTCAGGTCGCCGAGTGCGATCGACCCCAGCGCTGGAACGATGTTGCGCCGCGCGATTCCTTCGACCCGGTCCATCGTCGAAGGACGCAAGTCAGTTCGCGTCGCGAGCCAGATCGCCATCCAATCGGCGACGGTGACCCGCGAGCGGGACGGATCGACGTACGAGCCACGGCTCTTCGCGACCTCGACCGAGGCGAGGAATAGCTCCGCATCCTTCTTGGTCTTGAATCCGCGCTTGTCGGTTTGGCTGTTGTCCGGCTTCCGATAGCGGACGCGGTAACGTTTGCCGCCGGCCGTCGAGTAGGGGGTTATCGATCCCACTAGTCGGCCCTCGGTGGATCAACTAGGCGTGCTGCATCCAAGATGGCGAATCGCTCGGACTCCGGCAACGCCATCAGGCGATCTAACTCTCGCGAGAGTTCTCCGTCGTCACCGGGAACCAGAAATCCAAGCAGTTCAGACGGATGGACCTGCAACGCGCTCGCGAGGCGATGAAGGTCATCGACGTCGACGCGACGCTCGAGGAGCTCGATGCGCCGGAGCGCCAATTCGTTCAGCACTCCCGACGTCCGCCGAGCCAATTCCGCATAACTGAGCCCCTGCCCGCGACGAAGCTGCGCCACCTTGAAGGCCGTGAACAGCCCGTGCCCCTCGAGCCTGCCGATGCGTTTCGTCTGTTTCATACGCGCATACTATCAGATCAAAAAGCATGTTAGAGTCATATAACCCGCTCAAAATGAGCGTATCAAACCGATTGGAGACGCAATGACCCTATCTGCAAACGCTCGCTTCATCTCGGCGGAGGAGGCGTGCGAACTGCTCCCGGGAATGACCGTAGGGCTGCTGGCCCAGCTTCGCTTTCGCGGGAACGGACCGCGCTACTACAAACCAACGCCGCGCAAAGTGCTTTACCGAGAGTCCGACCTTCTGGAATGGCTCGACGCCTCCGCGCGCACCGGAACATCGCAGGTCGCCGCGTGACCGGCCGCGGCTTGGAGGCGCTGGCACTTCGGCTCGAAGGCAAGCGCGAACAGGTTGAGGCGAGGATCGTCGAGATTATGGAAGAGGTCGTCGCCGAGACTGCACAGGAACGTCGCAACGCGTTGGAGGAGGCGGTCACTCCTACCGGTGTTGCGCGTGTCGCGAGTGGCCGTGGAGAGTTCGAAGGGCGGCACAAGACTGGAACGATGGTCGACTCGATCGACACGGACGTGAGCGTCGAGGATGACGGCCCCAATGAGTTCACGGTGGTGGGTCGCGTCGGCTACAGCGATCCGAAGCAGTATTTCGCGATCCAGGAGGAGGGTCGCGATTCGTACGACGTGCCCTTCGATGGAGCGCATGCTGGCGCCACGGCGTTCGTCGCGGCTCAACAGAATCTGAGGAGGAAGCTGCAGAAGCTCACGGGGCGCGGAGGCGGCGAGTGACGACGTTGACCGCCGACCAGATGCTCGCGCTCGACTTGGCTGCGAAGGCAAACCGGCGGCTGCGAGACGCGAAGTTGACGCTCGAGGCGGAGGTTCGTGCCGAGATCCGCGCTCGGAGTCTACGGCTCGTTGAGGCGAACAACGACGCGGTGCTCACATGTCATGAGCTCGGCATTCCGAAAACCCAGATCGGCATCCTCGCAATGCATACGCGTTCGATTGGCGCCGTTCGAGACGCGATCGCTGAGGCAACAGCGCGCCGCGCCGCGAGAACGGGCGTGATCGAGCCGCGGTTCAGGATCGGGAGCACGCCAAACGAAGTCCTCGTGACGCTCAGCGGCGCCGACCTCGCGCGCTCGTGCCGCGAGAACTCTTGGCCTGTCGACGAAGCGCTTGCCGCTGGCGTCGATCAGGCGGTGTTCAAAGTCGTCGACCCGCGTGCCGGCGGCGGACTGGTCATCGTGGCAGTCACGCCCAGTTTCGTCGAAGAGTTTCAGCGCCCGCAACCGGCGGTCGCCTGGGGGCGCGCTCACATTGCTGCCGCGCTCGACTGGTGGAAGGGGCAGGTGGCGTGATCCACGACAGGGACGCCCACGTATCCGAAGGCATGCTGAGCGTCAGGAAACTGATTGCAGAGAACGCCGAGCCCGGCGCATACGGCGACATTCCGAGCCTCATGGAGGGTCTTGAGGAGGAGTTTCGCATCCTGGACTGGAACGCACCCGGTTTCGTGTACTCGGGCACGTATCAAGGTTTGGCAGATCAGATGCCTACAGATCGGTTGCGAGACGTTCTCTCTCAGCTGCTCACGGAGATCCGAGAAGGTCTGCACAGCCGGGTGCTGTGGGACGAGATTGTGCTTCACGGTCGACGCGTGGTTGTCGTCGAGTCGTACGAGCACGAGTTTCCGAAGATGACGCCGATCTCGACGATCGAGCAGTTTTACGCCGAGCGAGACCGCATCGAGGGTCTGCGTGAGTCGGGCCGAGGCGCGATCTTGGGCATTGTTCCGGAAGCTTGGGCTAACCGGACCTACAAGCGAGAAGGAACACTGACCAAGGTCGACGCGACTCCCGAGCATCCGGCGCCGGAGCAACCGGTGTTGACCGACGACGAGTTGCTGCTGCGAGCGCACGACGACGACATGAGGCGAGCGACGATTCGCGATCGCGCCATCAGCGACACGCAGCTAGAAGACTTCGATGCGAACTCAGCTGACGAGATTGCCGACAGCGCGACGGCATGGATGGCAGAGAAAGCTGAGGAGGCAGTCGTGCGCCGACTGGTATTCGACGACGAGAATGGCCTGCTCCTTCACGTCGCTGAGCCCGGTGCATACGACGAGGTGCTTCGGGCAATCGAAGAGCGTTACCGTCTGGCGAAACTCGACTATGAACCGATCGCTCCGGGAGTGTCGCTTCTCCACATTGAGGGTGACGTGGATCGCATGCCAACCGATGGAGCATCTCAACTCACGAGGGCGCAGCAGGATCACCTCGACAGGGTTCCTCGCGCCGATTCTTCCGACGCTGGCTCGAGCCTGTATGTGGACGTGGCAGCTATTCTGAGCGGCAGTCTCTCGTCGCCGAAGCCAACGATTGGCTTGCGCGCTGACGGGGAGCCGTTCATCTACGCGGCCGCCGTCAACATTGTCTTTGGGCCTCCCGAGTCGGGAAAGACGCTCGCGCTCTCTGCGATCGCGGCCGATGTTCTCTACAGTGGCGGCTCAGTCCTCTGGATCGACATCGACCACAACGGCGCACCCGCAACGATCGCGCGAATGCGCTCGTTCGGGGTGCCGGTCGCAACCCTCAGTGATCCGGCGCGTTTCAGGCTCGCACTTCCGGAAGATAAAGACGAGGTGCTCGCCGTTGTGAAGGACGCCGCGACGTGGCTCCCCACGCTTGTCGCTGTCGATTCCATTGGCGAGTTGCTGCCGATGTTCGGCGCCAACTCGAACTCGGACGACGACTACACGGCCACCCACCGAGCGGTGCTCTCAAGGCTCGCGGTGCAGGGAGCAGCCGTCGTCGGCGTCGACCACGAAGCGAAAGGGCAGGCATCGCGAGATTTCGGCGCCGGCGGCGCTGTCGCGAAGAAGCGCGCGGTGGATGGCGTGATGCTCCGATCCTCGGTGCGCATCCCCTTCACGCCGGGCAGAGGCGGCGTGGCCGCACTCACTATCGTCAAGGATCGACACGGTGCTGTTCGTTCGATAAGTCCCTCAGGCGACAAGGAGCCGCTTGCCACCACGTTCGAACTCACGAGCAACAGTGACGTTACCGACTGGAAATTCACCACACCGCAAGGGGCACCGCAGAGCCGTACCACCCAAACCGACATCGAGATTCTCAGAGCTTTGGAACCCAGACCCTCCTCGATCTACGACGTCAAGAAGCGATTGAAGTGGGGCTCAGATCGGGCAAAGCGAGCTTTCGAGGCGCTCAGTGCCGACGCGGCCTAGAACGTTCCGGAACGGTCTCCGGAACGTTCCGAAAGCGTTCCGGAGCCGAAAAAACCGCGTTCTCAAGCGGCAGAACGGTCCGGAACGTTCCGCCGTTCCCGGTTCTTTAGAACCGGGACGGGCGGACTTACCGGGCAGACCGAAGGACAAAGGAGATTAGGGCAATGAGTGAACAAATCGATCACGCGCTGATTGCCGCCCGCGCGGGACTTTCAGTGTTTCCGCTCGAACCCTTGAGGGAGACGTCAGCCATACCGAACTGGGGCGACGCGGCCACGACAGACCCGGAGCGAATCCGCGAGTGGTGGCTGGACAATCCTCGGCACAATGTCGGCATCGCAACGGGCGCCGCGAGCAATCTGTTCGCGGTTGAACTCAACGGGCGCGACGCACATCGCTGGTGGAACGAGTCAGGCTTCGAATCGGAGACGGCAACCATCGTCGCGCCGACCGACCCAGAGCGACGTTTCTTGCTGTTCCATCGCTCGGGTGTACCAGTCGAATCCTGCGAACCGCGCGAGGGCGTTCGGATTCACGGCGAGGGCAGCTTCATCGTGGCACCCGGCTCCATGCTGCCAACGGGTACGTTTCGCGGTGACCTCGGGCCAATCGCGCTAGCGACCTTCGACCCGAATCGCCTCGACTCCGGCGAGCGCGTCCGAACTATCCCGTTCCTCGAGGTGTCGAACCTCCTTCCTGAGTTCACCAGTGCCGGCCGCCCCTTCACGGACCTTTTGTTCGGCAAACACCCGGCGCGCATGTCTCCGTCGACGGTTCGCGACGAACTGTTGCGCGAAGCGCTCGCGGCCGGACTGAGCGACCTGCAGACGGCGTCGCTCGTGCTCGGCTCCTTCGTCGGGCGCGATCTGCCGCAGACGGTCGAAGGCCTAGAGCAGCTACTCGCCGAGATCGCTCGCCTGGATGTCGGTGGCGACGATTCGCTCGGGGTCGGCGATCGGCTGATCCTGTTGAAGGAGGCGGAGCGGACTGTCGTTGAGGCCCGCGAATGGTGGGGATCACGCTACGTCGCATGGGCCCAATCGGTCACAGCGAGCGCAGACGACCGGCTCGAGCGCCTCAACGCATGGCTCCTTCTCGCTCGAGGGTTCAGCAATGCATTCATGCCCGCGAAACACGGTCCGCTCGCTCTCGATCTGGCCACAGTGCGCGTTGGCTTGGAGATGAGCCCGACCTCCGCGAGGGAGCGTCTCAACGCCGTAGCGACGGCAATCCCGGGCGGTGAGCCGATCACGTCCCTGCGCATCCCCAGAACCGCGCCTGAGCCGCTGGAAGGGCACATGTGGGGCGAGTTAGCCGAGGCGCGACATTGGTCGCTCGAGGCGGTTGCGTCGGTTATCTGGTTGATCGTCGACCCGCTCGCCGACGGAGCCGAACTAGAGGATCACGATTGGTCGACCGAGCCAGTCGATCTCGGACAGGTCCCCGCGAAGTTGGCGGCCGAACTTGCCGACGCTCGCGACCGATTGATGACGGAGATCGGGTCACCGCCGTTCATGATTCGGATGGGCGGTGAAGCTCTTGCAAGGCACAACGAGTTCAAGATCGCGATCGACGAGATCCTTGGCAATCGGATCGCGACTCTCGCCTTCGCTGACAACATTCGACGATGCGCGACTCTCGCCGCGCTCGCGGACGGAGTTGGCGTGGTTGCGCTCGACCATGAGCTGGTCGCGATCGAGCAGGCTGAGGAGTGGCTCGCGGACCTGACAATCGTGCTCGCTAAACTCCATGCTTTTGCATAAGTTGACCGGCAGACAGTCCGGGAGTCGGGCCCATCGACTGCATGGGGGGCTTCGCCCGATCGGGGGATGGTCGCACGAGTGTCATGAGCAATAGACTCACTCTCATGTTCCCTCCCCGACCGGCGAGCGCTGAAGCTTGATCCCGGATCCCGCGCCAGGGACCACGGCGATGGGAGTCGGTCGCTATGCGACGTCCCTCGATGAAGTGCGAGCCCGCTTCGTCGATCACACCGAGTTCGCGACCTCAACGACGAGATCTGGCATCTGGGACGACTGGATGCAGGCGACCGCCGTTCTGCGTCGGGTGGTGCCGATCGCCTGCGTCTGGCTAGGCGGGAGCTTCACCACGGCCAAAGTCAACGCTGGCGATATCGATTGCCTCTATTGGCTCGACTCGGACGATGTTGTCACAGCCAAACTGTCAGGGGTTGCTGCCAACAACATCTTGAGCCTGTTTGCGAATAACCTACTGAACAAGCCGCCGTTTGATTTGAAGCTCGACACCTTCACTGCCTCATGGCGGTCGATCCCCGAGCCACATCTCGGGGAAGCTCTGGATTGGAAGTACTACCGGGACCGAGGATATTGGGACGACTGGTGGCAACGGCAGCGGACGCCTCCCACGGAGGCTGGTGGCATCCCCGCGCGACTCGATAGCTTGCCGCGACGAGGGTATTTGGAGGTGGTAATCGATGGCTTCGCTGAGTGACTCCGCGGATGAGCTCTTCAACCGTCTTGCCAATACCGCTGGTCCAAAATGGGACACCCCAGAGGACCTTAACCGGATGAGCATCGAGGGGCTCTGGGGCAGCAGCCATCAGGCTCGGCTGGTTCGAAGCACCGGCTCCATCCGGATCTTCGGAGTCAACGTCCGCGATCACCAAGCACGCCTCGACGCAGCGGGCCAGATACTCCTGAACCTGCAACGGCTCGTTACAGCGTCCGGGGCCGCGAAAGAGGGCGTGACGACCAACCGCGGGCAGCTGAGCGCGAGCCTGATCGCTTCAACCCAGCTGAAGCTGCTGATGGCCCCATTGCCGGGAAGCGTTGTGTTCGAGATCGGGCCAGAAACGCTTCCTGAAAACGAGCTTGTCGGTGCGGAGGGCGTCGCCCTTTTCGACCAAGAGCGCAGGCAGTTTGTCGACGAATGCGTGGTGGACGCGATCGAACTAATGCGAACCGCGCACGCCCTAGGGCCGGACGCCGACGACGCCCCGTTTGTGACCAAGTTGACGGTCGGCGGTCCTCGTTTAGCGACGGCGATTCGCGAATTCGCGAAGGGCGTGGAACAAGCCTCGTTTGATGTCGATGTCGAGTGGCGCGAGCCTGATCGGCCGACTGAGCGAGCGATGTTCACTAAGTCCGACGCTGAGCAGGTCAAGCGATTGGTCGTGGCGCGAGAGCTCGACGCCGACGACGAGACGCTTCGAGGACGCCTTATCACCTTGAGCACCGCCCGCGCCTGGCAGATCGACCTAGGGGACGACCACGTCATCACAGTTGACACGACGAGCTTGG
Organism: Rhodoglobus sp.; assembly: GCA_041736385.1. GTDB lineage: Bacteria > Actinomycetota > Actinomycetes > Actinomycetales > Microbacteriaceae > Rhodoglobus. Next base: position 38,141 of record JBGSTT010000093.1, read on the forward strand.
AAGGTGTCGACGTAACCCAGTTCCATCTCGAGCAGTACATCACCGTGGTGGCTAGGACCCAGGTGCGCGAGTTCCCCGGCGGAGGGAAGTCCACGACCTTCCGTGCAATCTCGGTCACGTCTAATGAGAGCTAGCGCCGACCTTCGTTGCGACGGCCGGACAGTCGTCGCTGAAGCCAGAATCCAGTGTCGACGCCGCTATCAGTGCCGAACGCACCTAACGACCCATAAGCAGACCGGGTTTCGCCGAGCGCGCTCGAGTGTCGCATCACCGGCGGCAAACAAACTTCCAGACCAAAATACCGATCAAAAAATTCAGTAGGAAGCCTCGTAGCTATTCTCGATGTCGATTGAAATTTTGGGTTACTCGTCGTCGAGATCGACGATCAGCCGGAGCACGGCCGGCTGAATCGGCCCCTCGCGAGTTCGCACCCAAGCATCGTCGATGCGCTTCGTCGTCGCGGCAGCTTCCGCGCGAGCTTCGTCTTCGTCCATCGCCCAGATGTCGACATCGCCGTAGCGCTCGACGGACCAGCGCGCAGGGAATGGCTTCTCGTCCGGGTGGCCTTCGGGGAGGTGGACAACCGATCCGTCGTTGGGCCATTGGAAGTTGAGGTCGATCACAAACTCAGGGTACCGATCACGCACGCGCTCGGGGCGCGGGTACTCGCTCACCGGCCGGCATCCCCCCGCTTGAATTCTTTCAACTCTCGACGGAATCCCGACCTTTTATGCTGGTCAGGACGCATTTTTGCCCCCGCTAGTCCCCGGAATGCGATATGCTTGGTATAGTAAAACCCCCGCGCTGCGCTAACAGCCGGGGGCGTGACCAAACACTATTCAGGAGTGAATGATGACCATCAGCATACCAACCGACCCATCCTCTAACAGGGCTGAATTGGCTCGGCGGAAGCGTGAATCGCTCGTCGAGCACCAGCTGCTCGAACACATCGGCCTCCCCGCCGATCCGCACTGTTCGCTGTGCCGAGCGGGAATCGACCCGTTGACCGTGGGCATCGCGCCGTCGAATGTTGACGAGCTACGCGAGCACTGGTCGCAGGTCAACCGCGCTCGCGCTGTCGACGTCGTGCTCGCCGAATTGAGCGGCTACTCGTTCGCGTAACGCGCTGCATCATCCAAAGGGCCCTCGCGCATCGCGGGGGCCTTTTGGCTTGCGCGCGCGCCTCGCTAGCGGCCGAGCGGACAGTTTCGCCGGTCGAGCCAGATGTTCGCTAATGGGCGCATCAGCCTAGCCAGAGGTGATCGCCCACTCGAATCCGAAGTCTTGATCTACTTGGTGCTTGTACACCAGCGTGCCATTGAGCGAAGAAACGTCGAGCACGATCTTCCCCGCCCCCTTCCCTCCAGGGCCAACTAGCGGGAACACTTCCGACAGATTCAAGCAGACGTTAGTCGCCCAAGTCGCGGGTACCCCGTTCATGTTCATGCCGGCGTCGTCGATCCAGGTGAAGCCAAACGAGTTCAGTGGATCTTCGGTCGCTTCCGGCAGGGCTTCGCCATACACATCTAGGAACAGAAAATGGCCGTACTCCGGAGGCAACGCGTTTCCCTCCACATTGGTACAGGGGGCATCGAATACCGCGCCATCGACACGCATTGTCGCACCGCCGTGAGTGAAGGTTTGGCCGAAGGCGAGTTCGACGTTCCCGCGGGAATTGGTGACGACCGGAGCGGCAGGTTCGACGACAGACGCACGATTCTCCGGAGGTACCGTTTCAGCTTGGGGCGTAGCCGAGCATCCCGCGATTGTCACGGTGACAGCGAGTATCGCCCCGGCGAGCGGTAGCCAGCTTGATTCATTGAGTTTCATTGTTGCCGATCGATTGGAAGGAGTTGGGTCACCCTCACGTTAGGCCCGGCGGTTGAACGATCAGTGAACGACTCGCAAGGGGGCTACGCCGCCTCCGGTAATCTTGCGGCATGAGCATGAAAATTGCGGATCTGTACGGCATGACGGATGCGGAAGTGATCGCCGAGCATGACAAGGTAGCGGCGTCCACCATGGTCGGTACCGACTATTGGATGACGGAGCTCGAGCGGAGGTGGCGTGAGAAATCCGATCGGTTGAACGGTCGACTGGCGCGCGCTTCATTGGTTCTCGCGCTGGTATCCGTCGGGATCGCCGCCGTTACATTATTCGTCACACGCTGAATGTCGCCTTTGCCCACCATCTGCCCACAATCGAGCGCAACCCGCAGCGCGTCAGCAACATCGAAAAGCGTCCAAAAGTCGCTAGTTCTAGGGCATCGCGCCCATCGGCCCGCGAACACATTGGAGGCCGAATCGCCCTCCGGAGGCAGGGGCCGCAGTTCGAATCTGCGTGGGGGCACTTCAGGCGGGTCGAGCTCGTCGAGACCTCCCCGCGGATCCCGTGCGCTGCAACGTCTCGGCGAAGACGCCAGGTGATCGCGCGACCGCCGCGCCCCTAACTACAGGAACCGGCGCCCGAATACGCGCCTCTGGTCAGAGTTTTCGGTTCATGTCATAATTAATCCGACTCAGGAGGTGATATGACATGCAGAATTTGATGACGAAAGATGCCGCACTAGCGCTCGGTATCTCGCAGCGTCAGGTCACCGAACTGCTGCGTTCAGGAAACCTTCGCGGCGAGCAGCTTCAGGATGGAACTTGGTTGGTGTCGCGCCGCTCGATCGGCGAGCGCAGCACTCTCCGCGCTGGCGCCGGACGAGCTTGGTCGGCGGCCTCGTCTTGGGCACTGCTTGACGAGCTGTCGGGTCGGGCTGCAGAAGGGCTGTCGCAGAGCACGTACGACCGGATGAAGCGGCGGATCCGGACAACGTCAGCAGACGAGATCGCCCGCAAGGTCGCGACGCGAACGAAGGCTCGACGATACGCGGCAGACTCGCTCGCGAGGACTGCATCGGATTTGGTCTTGACAGGCGCTAGCGCCGCCGAGGTCATCAACCGGACGCTGACATCCGAGACTCGCAGGATCGAGGGTTACGTCCGCGAAGGCCGGCTCGACGAGTTCGTGCGACGCCACCTACTCACGGTCGATCCTGACGGCGACGTGACGATCTATGAGGCGCCCGAATCGCAGCTACTGGAAAGCCAGCATGCGTCGGAGGCAGCCATCGCCGCAGACCTCGCTCGAAGCGTAAGCACGCGAGAACGATCCGTCGGGCTCGCAGCTCTGGAGGAAATGAGGCAAGCATGGCTGGCCAGACACACTCGGTAGACATCGGAGACGACGACCTGCTCCCCCCGTGGACGACGGTCTTCGAAGTGGCACGCGCGATCGACGTCTCGGATTGGGTCTTGATCGGCGGGCTCATGGTGCAGCTTCACGCTCGCCGAGCATCCATCCCTCCTCCTCGAGCGACAAAGGATGTCGACCTTATCGCCGACGTGCAGACCAACCGATCGAGCTTTGTATCGATCGGTGCGACACTCGCCCTAATTGGTTTTGAGGTGGCCGTTCCGGATGCTCGCACCTCGCCGATTTACAGATTCACCAGAGGCGAAGAGCAGGTCGACTTAATGGTCGCCGACCACTTGCCATCAGGCATGAAGCCGCGGCTGCGTGCGCGACCGGCATTCGCCGTGGAGGGTGGCACCCAAGCGCTCAATCGTCGCGACACGTTTATTGTGAGCTCGACGAGCGGGACGATCAGGATCGACGCTCCCGACGTGCTCGGAGCACTCATCGGCAAGGGGGCGGCGTTCATCGCCGACCAGCGTGACCGCGGACGGCACGTAGAGGATGCCGCGGTTCTTCTTGCGAGCATCGATTCGATCGGCGTTCTCGACCTGACCCTCAACACCAACGATCGCAAACGCCTGCGTGCGCTCGTATCCGAACTCACCACCTCTTCGCATTCAGCGTGGCTCGCGCTCGCGGAAACGGACGTGCGTCGCGCCGAGCGAAACCTAGGGCTGCTTGTCGAAACGGCCGGTTTGGCAGACCGCTAGAGAATTGCGGACCACTCGATCGTGATTCAGGGATGCTCAAGCTGAGCCCGCAAGCGATCGCGCGCGCGGGCGTAGCGGGTCCGTGCGGTTGATTCTCCGAGGCCCAGCATTCGGGCTGCCTCCACGATAGAGAACCCGTCCCAATGCACAAGCATGACCAATTCACGGTACCCGTCTGGTAGGTCGAGGACGAGTTTCCTCACGTCCGCACCGCCCTCGTCAACACTCGACGTGACAGCCTCAGTGAGCTCGCTGAGCGAGCTCTCATGCATACGTCTCCGGTTCCAAGCTCTGTCGTGATTGCGGATGCAATTTCTGGCCACGACGAAGAGCCACATCCGCGCACCGACCGCGTCGGCTGGCAGACGCTCGCGCTTCCGCCATGCAATAAAGAGGGTGTCGTTGAGTATCTCTGGAGCAGCGTCCACATCGAGAGCGCGACGGGCGATGTAGGCCAAGAGGGCAGGCGAGAGCTCGATCGCCAGATCAGTGAAAGCATCGCGTCCATGGACGCCAGTTCGGACGTCGGCAGCGGTCGTCACCACGCGGAGCCGTCGACGGGTGCGCACTGCCCAGCCCCGTCAATCTGGCCGACGCTGGCCATCCAGTTCGGGTACGCCGAGGTGACCTCCGCTCGCCAACGAGCGCTGATGAAGTTGGACATCACACTCAGATCCGGATTCGGATTCCCAATCATCACTTCGCTCGGGATGGTGGTCAGCGCAACAGGTTGGTCATCGAACGTCCAGTCATGGGTTTGGACAAAACTGAGGATGTCGGCGTACGGCGGTGCATCAGCAGTCGACGGTTCCAGCACCTTCCCATCCACTGGCGGATCAACCCTGAATGCAAAATCGCATCGGAACGGCCCGCGACCATCCACGGTGTAGTTCTGCGACGACTGGTAGTCGATCCGACCGAAGTCGTCAAAGATGGATGGCAGTGCCGCCGCAGTTGTCCCGACTAGCAAAGCGCCGCCCAAGATCGACGCTACGAGGACGGGCCGCTTGACACGTTTCGGAGCGTCCTTGAATTCATCGATAGCCCGAATCACCGCCAGCCGGATCATCAGCTCGTCGTTGACTTCGAACGGCGCACTCGAGGCCAACAGTTCATCGAGGCGGGTATCGCTAAGTCTCATGATCTCTCCATACCTAGACATGTCGAGAACGAGCCAATCCGTCTCAAAACCATACATTCCGGACGCCAAGGCGCGACTGCGGCAGCTGCCATGGCAACAGAATGGCAACACTTGAAACGGATCAGCGTGAGCGACCCCGATCAGTAGTCACTCAAATACACCGCAATTAGGCGGAAATTGGACCCCACACCACCATTGCGGCGCTTCCCAATCGCCCTCCGGAGGCAGGGGCGGCAGTTCGAATCTGCGTGGGGGCACTTCGCAAACTGAGTGGTACGCTATCAAGTACTACTTACCGGAGGCGACCATGTCGGCAATCACCGCGACCGAAGCACGAAAGAACCTGTTCGGGCTCATCCAGCAGGTCAACGATGATCACACTGTCGTCGAGGTCGTGTCCCGGCATGGAAACGCGGTCATCGTGTCGAAGGACGACTACGACGCGATGGCCGAGACGGCCTACCTGTTGCGGAACCCCCCCAACGCAGAGCGGTTGCTTGCGGCGATCGATCGCGCTCGGCGGGGCGAGTTCGAGCAGCACGACCTCCTGGAGGCGTGACGCGCACGATCGCCTTCGACCCGAACGGGTGGGAGGACTACGTCTACTGGCAGACCCAAGACCGCAAGACCCTCAAGCGCATCAACCAGCTGATCACCGACTCATTGCGCGATCCGTTCGCTGGCATCGGCAAACCAGAGGCCCTCAAACACATCCTCTCGGGCGCGTGGTCGCGCCGAATCGACGACATCAACCGCTTGGTGTATTACGTCACCGACGACGACATCGTCATCCTGCAGGCCCGCGCACACTACTGACGTGAGCGCGGCGCTCCCCGCCAAGCGGAGCCGCGGCATCCGTTCGTGGATGCTGGCCGAGTCGTATACTCGGCTCACACCACGCGAACGCGTGAGGGTGAGGCTCGAGCAGCACCCTCGCGAGCAGCGCCGATGCAGCAGGAGCCATTCAATGACGAAGCCATTCACCGCTCCACGCCCGGCGAGCTATGCGCCGATGCCGAAGCCGATTCGCACGCGTCGGGCGGCGAACACGGAGTTGCCGCCCGGTCCGACCGGCTTTCCCGGTGCACTGACGCTGCGATTCCTGCGCGACACCCCCGCCTTCTTGCTGGACCTCCAAACCACCTACGGTGAAACCGCGTCGTTCTTTCTCAACGGCGAACTGTTCATCGCCTTCTTTGGGCCGGAGGGTGTCGTCGATGTCACCGTCAAGAAGCAGAATTCTTTCGTCAAGGGCGTCGGCTTCGACCGCATGCGCAAGGTGCTCGGCACCGGCCTTCTGACCAACGAGGAACCAATCCACCTGCGCCATCGGCGGATGATGCAGCCGCCGTTCCACCATGGAAAGCTCGGTGACTACGCGACCCTCATGCACAGCATCACGCGCGACCACCTTGCTGGCTGGTCTGACGGACAGGCGGTAGCCGCGAATCACGAGATGATGCGGCTCACCTTCCAGATCGTCGCCCAGCTCCTGTTCGGCACCGAGATCGACCGCTACGCGGATGGCGTACAGCACCACATGGGGCTGGCGATCGACCGCATCGAGCGCACGATGCTGCCGGGAATGAAGGCCTTCGACCGCTCGCCGATTCCGTATTTCAAGAAGTTTGAGGAGTCATCCGACTATTTGGCGGATGTCGCGGACGACATCATCGCGCGCAGAGTCGCGGGCGCTGCCGCCGGCGCGGACCTCGGTGACGACCTACTCGGTCTGTTGCTTGCCGCGCGCGATGAGGACAATTCGGCGCTCAGTCACGATGAGGTGCGTGACGAGACGCTCACGCTCATTTTGAGCGGGCACGAGACCACCGCCAATGTCATGACCTGGGCGCTGTGTTACTTGCGCGATCGAACCGACCTGTGGGATGCGCTTGCCGAGGAGGCAGACCGGTTGCTGCCGATCGGGGGCGAACTCGACGTGCGTGCGATCCTTTCCGCGCCGACCGCGAAGTCGATCATGGCTGAGTCACTCCGACTCGCTCCACCGGTGTGGGTAGCACCGCGCCGCGCGATCGAGGATGTCGAGATCGCCGGGGTGCATGTGCCGAAGGGCGCGCACGTGCTGGTCAGCCAATACGCGAGCCATCGAAGTGCGTCGTACTTTGACGACCCGGAGGAGTTCCGACCTGAACGCTGGCAGGGCGACTTCGAGGCGTCACTCCCCCGCGGCGCGTACTTTCCGTTCGGCGCAGGAACCCGCAAATGCCTCGGTGATCAGTTCGCCCTGCTCGAATCGCACATCATCCTGATGGAACTCGCACGAACGGCGCGGCCGGTGCCGGTTGCGCAACAACTCCCCAAGGCGGAGCCTCGCGCAACCTACCGCCCCGCTGGCGGCGTTCCTTCTGTGGTGCGGCGGCAGACCGTCAGCGCCTGACGCTCGGAACGGCAACTGAGCGGCAGCTACTTCTTTTCGAACATTGAGCGCACGAACGGCAAGGCTAGAACCACGCCGCTAACGATGGCGGTAATGCCACCGAGTTGACGGATGATCGTCAGCTCGAGCAGACCAAATCCGCGAACGAAAGCGTAGATTGCCAGCGCCAACAGCACGATGGCGACGACGCGCGCTTGCCGGCTCGACACGCCGGGCCTTAAGTAGACCGCGAGAACCACGGCGATGCCGCCGACAAAGAGGCCATCAGCAATGGCCGGGGTCGATGCACCGAACACGAGGAAGAGTCCGACCGCAACGGCTGCGATCGCAGCGACAAGCGTGATGCCAAAGAAGACTCCGTAGGCCACCGTGACGCCGACCAGCAAGACGATGAATACGGCCGTCTCGAGCGGGTTCCGGATGGCGATGATTCCCGCGGCAAACACGAGTCCGCCAATGATGATGTTCGCGGCCTTTGCGCCCCCCGTGATGTCCTTGGCAACAAGAGCCTGGACGATCCGTATGACCCCGAGAATGACGAAGAAGATGCCCAATAGCGTCGCGAGAACGCTGATCGTCGACTACAGCCAGACCAGCACGATCACTCCGATGATGAGCGCAGAAATCGAACGGATGGCCCAAAGGACCCGAGACTGTTTGAAGAGGCCTGTCAGTTCATCTAGAGAGTTCCTCTCTGCCATTGTGCTTCTCGCTTTCACGTGAGGTCACACTGAATGGTGACCGGCACGCACATGCCACAACCACGAGCGCCGCCCGCGAAGCTTTCAGTCCGAGTGGCGTGGGGATGCCGCGCTGCTACTGTGACGGCATGTGGCCACAGCCATGCGAAGCGACACTGAGGCGGAACGGCATGTGAGCGGGATTCCGTTAACGGTCGTGATTGCGCCGGACTCGTTCAAAGGTTCACGAAGTGCGCGCGAGGTCGCGGAGGATCTGGCAGCGGGGTGGCGCTCGGTTCGTCCTGCCGACCAGCTCGTTCTTCTACCTCAGGCCGACGGCGGCGAGGGAACGCTTGACGCCGTTCAAGCGAGCGTTCCGAGTGCCGTCCGGCGGAGCGCGGGGCTCGTGACCGGACCCGACTCGCAACCACGATCCGGCGAGTGGTTGTCGCTGCCTGACGGCACGGCGGTGGTCGAGCTGGCTCAAATGGCCGGGCTGCCGCTAATGCGAGTGCTGGACCCTCTCAACGCCACAACACGGGGCCTTGGCGAAGTCATCGGTGACGCTCTTGATAATGGAGCAACCCGACTCGTGATCGGCCTCGGCGGCTCAGCGTCAACCGATGGTGGAACCGGCGCGCTGGCCGCCCTGGGGATGGTGTTTACCGACGAACACGGCGATCCGGTACCTGACGGCGGGCGTTCGCTTCATCTCATCACCTCGGTGGAGCGTGTCAACCTACGACCGCCGCCAGTAGACGGTGTGGTGCTGCTCGTCGATGTCGACGTGCCGCTGAACGGCGCCGCCACCGTATTCGCACCCCAGAAAGGCGCAACGCAATCGCAGGTTGGCAGCCTCAGCCACGGACTTGCGCAGTTGGCCTTGCTGCTCGACGGGCATCCAGAACAGCCTGGAAGTGGAGCCGCCGGAGGCACCGCTTACGGCCTAGCAACGGCATGGGGCGCCACCCTCGAGTCGGGTGCCGACCACATCGCACAGCGCAGCGGCCTGAATGCCGCGCTCGCTCGAGCTGACATTGTCATTACGGGCGAGGGTCGATTCGACGAGCAATCCGGCCGCGGGAAGGTTGTCGGGCGACTTCTCGCGAAGGCGCACCATCTCGGCGTCATTGCCGGCGTCATCGCCGGGGAGGTGACGCACGTGCCCGACTGCTGGTCGGCATCCTTGGTGAAGCTCGCTGGCAGCGTCGACGGAGCACTCGCAGACCCCTCACGGTGGCTCAGGCATGCTGGCGCGTTAGCAGCTCGCGCCCTCACTCCTTCGTAACGGCGTGGGCCTCAAGAAACTCGTAGAGCTCGCGATCGTCAACGCCAGGAAAAGTACCGGATGGCAGCGGCGAGAGGATGTGCGCGTGCAGTCGCGCGCTCGGCCATGCGCGCCCTGCCCATCGCTCTAACAGCGCCGATTCCGGAACACGGCAACAGTTCACATCAGGGCACGTCGAAGAACGTCGAACGGTAGTTTCACGGCCACGGAACCACTTCGAGTGAGTGAACGGCACGCCGATCGTGATCGAAAACTCCTCATTCGAGGTAGTTCCGGTCTGAGTCGACTCAAAGAACGTGCCTTCAGGCGTGTCGGTGTATTGGTAGTTCTCGGTCGTGCGGTTAGTTCTGGCGAAGGCCGTGCGCGCACTCCAATACCGGCAGGTGATCTGCCCCTCCGTTGAACCAGTGACATCCACCGGCAAGCGAAGTCCGTCGTTCTCGTATGCCTTGTACACCGCACCGTCATCGCCTACCCGCAAGAAGTGAACCTCGAGGTCGAGGTGGGCGGTCGCCAAGTTGGTAAAGCGCAGCGCGGCTGCCTCGTGGGTGACGCCGAAGGCATCCCGAAAATCTTCAACGGCGATGTTTCGATCAGCCTTGGCTTGGCGCAGAAACTCGACAGACTGGCGGCGGGGAAGGAGCACCGCGGCGGCGAAGTAATTGATCTCGAGCCGCTGGCGCAGAAAGTCTGCGTACGTTGCTGGGGTCTCGTGCCCTAGAACGCGATGCCCCATCGCTTGCAGGGCCATTCCACGCAGACCGGGCCCGCCCGGAATCGAGGCGGGTGGCAGGTAGATGCGACCGTTTGCGAGATCGGTAACGGATCGCGCAGAGTGTGGGAGATCGTTAACGTGCACGAGCTCGAAGCCGAGCTTCTCGCCGATCATGCTCACCGAACGGTGGGTCAGCGCTCCCGTAGTGTGACCGACATCCGCCAGCAGCCGCTCGGCGATGGTCTCGATGTCGGGCAGGTAGTTGTCGAGAGTTCGCATGTGTTGGCGCAGCTCAGTGTTCGAGCGGCGCGCTTCCTCTGGCGTCGCGATCGCCTCCCGAGCGCGCTTGGCCAGTTCGCGGTGCAGACCGACCAGCACTTCGAGGGTCTCGTCGCTTGTCCCCTTCGATGGGCGCACAACAGGAAGGCCGAGTTCGGCATACACGCTGCCACGCTGGGCACGGTCAAGCTCGATCTCGAGCGCGGCTCTCTTGCTCGGCGGTGCACTATCGAGCAATTGCGAGAGCTCAATCCCCAGCACCTGCGCAACCGCGGTCAACAGGCTCAGGCGTGGTTCCCGCCTGCCGTTCTCCATGAGCGACAGCTGGCTGCCTGCGATATTGACACGCTCCCCGAGCTGATCCAGGGTCATCCCGCTAGAGGTGCGGTAGTGCCTGATGCGTTGACCGAGCGTAACGAGATCGTTCACCCGTTCAGAATAGCGAAAGATTCAATAATCTTTCGACCCAGAACGGCCCGAACTGCGCCGAGAGCTGCGCCATTGTAGAAGAACAGGCCGTTTTCAACAGGTAAGGATCTGCCATGAGTATCGCCGAGATCACTCGCACCGCGTCAACTGCTCCGGACGGAGCCCACCGCTCGGTCGTGGACTGGGTCGACGAAATCGCCGCACTCACCACACCAGACTCGATCATCTGGTGTGACGGCTCCCCCGCGGAGCGCAACCGCCTCACGGCGGAGATGGTCGAGTCAGGCACGTTGATTCGACTCAACCCCGAGCACCGGCCAGATAGTTTCTTGGCTCGCAGCGCCCCCCATGACGTGGCGCGCGTCGAGGCGCGCACATTCATCTGCTCAGTGGAAGAAGAGGATGCCGGTCCCAGCAACAACTGGCGTGCACCCGCCGAGATGCTGGCAAGCTTGCGCGCGCTACTTGACGGGTCAATGCGGGGTCGAACCATGTACGTCGTACCGTTCTCGATGGGCCCGATTGGGTCCCCGCTATCGAGGATCGGGGTCCAGATCACCGACTCTCCATACGTCGTGGTGAGCACCGGCATCATGACGCGCATGGGCACGGTTGCTCTTGAGCGCATCACAGATCGCACCCGCTGGGTGCGCGCTGTTCACAGCGTTGGCGCGCCGCTGGCGGAGGGTGAGGGCGATGTGGCGTGGCCGTGCAACGAGACCAAGTTCATCTCACACTTCCCTGAAACGCGCGAGATCTGGTCGTTCGGCTCGGCATACGGCGGTAACGCCATCCTCGCCAAGAAGGCCTTCGCGTTGCGCATCGCCTCGGTGATGGCTCGTGACGAAGGTTGGCTCGCGGAACACATGCTCATCATCCGGGTCACCAACCCCCGAGGTCGGGTGTTTCACGTTGTAGCGGCGTTCCCGAGCGCGTGTGGCAAGACCAACCTCGCGATGCTGCAGTCGACCATCCCGGGCTGGACGGTGGAGACGATCGGCGATGACATCGCTTGGCTCGGTCGAGGCGACGACGGCAGACTCCGCGCCATAAATCCAGAAGCCGGCTTCTTCGGTGTTGCGCCAGGAACCGGATGGTCGACGAACGAAACCGCCATGCACACAATCTCTGACAACACGATCTTCACGAACGTTGCATTGACGGACGACGGTGACGTCTGGTGGGAGGGGATGACCGATAGGGCACCCGATCACCTCACCGACTGGGAGGGCAACGACTGGACGCCAGCATCCGGTCGACCAGCCGCCCACCCGAACGCACGATTCACCGTGGCAGCACGACAGTGCCCCGTCATCTCGGATGACTGGGAAGACCCACGAGGCGTCGTCATCGACGCGATCATCTTCGGCGGCCGCCGCGCAACCAACGTGCCGCTAGTGGTGGAGGCACGGGATTGGGAGCACGGCGTCTACCTGGGCGCCACGATCTCATCCGAGCGCACCGCGGCCGCCGAAGGCACCATTGGAGACCTACGAAGAGATCCGTTCGCGATGATGCCGTTCCTCGGCTACAACATGGCCGACCACTGGACTCACTGGCTCGACGTCGGTAAGCAGTTGCGTGGGTCTGGCACTGTGCCACGCATCTTCCAAGTCAATTGGTTCCGAAAGGGCGAAGACGGACGATTCCTCTGGCCAGGCTTCGGCGAGAACTCTCGAGTCCTCGAGTGGATTCTTGAACGAGTGGATGCCCGTGTGCCAGCCACCGAGACCCCACTCGGATTCGTTCCGATCGAGCACGGTCTCAATACTGCTGGCCTTGACCTGCCGCAAGACAACCTCCAGGAGCTCTTCCACATCGATCGTGAAGCGTGGCTCGCAGAAGCTGACCTCTCCGAGCAATTCTTCGCAACGTTCGGCGAACGGACTCCAGCTGCACTGACTGCGCAATTGGCAACGCTGCGCGATCGATTGTCCTGATTCAAGTTCACTCATTGACCCAACCTTTTGGGGTGTGGCACTCGTCTTAGAAGGTATGACGACAACTTCACCCTCGGAGTCCTTCTCGTCGTGGACAATGGACGCGAGGTCGAGGAGGCAACCCGTGGCGGGAGCGGCGGAACGCGCACCAGAGTGGCACAGCCTTGTGGCTCGACTGGTTGACGAGCGCGGTGAAGCGCTCACTCGCTATGCCTACTTCGTCTCTGGTGACCTCGACGGGGCATCCGATCTAGTGCAAGACGCCCTGGTGAAGACCTTCGGTCGCTTGCGCAACGGCTTCACGATTACGAGCGCTGAAGCCTACGTGCGCCGCACCATCCTCAACAGTCACCTCGATGCTGCACGCCGGTCAACGCGCTGGCGCAAGATCGCGCACCTCGAATACCGTCCTGAAATCGACGAACCGAAGGATGCCGCAACCGAGGCCAGACTTGATCTCGAGCGCCAACTCATGCAGCTTGCACCGCGTGAACGAGCCTGCGTCGTTCTGCGCTACTACGACGACTTGAAAGTTGATGACATCGCCGCGACACTCGAAATCAGCTCTGGTGCGGTCAAGCGCTACCTAAGCGACGCGTTGGCAAAGTTGTCAATCAGCCTTCGAGAGCCCGTCGACGATCGCGCTGAACCGGGTACGGCCAGCATTGTCGGCTCGAGAGGATAGGCGTATGCCAACCGAATCGGAACTGCGTGCCCTGTTGTCGCGCCCGCAACTGAGCAACACCATTGATGCGGATGCCATCATCAAGCGCAGTCGAGCCCGTCGCCTCCCGCGACAACTCGCGGCTGGTGCAATCGGCACTCTGGCAATTCTCGGTATCAGCGTGGTCGGCGTGCAGACTCTGCGACTGCCAGACCAGTCGGCGATCACCGCAACTGAGCAGGAGAGTGCCCCCGCGGCGCCAGAAGATTCGCTCGCTGCTGACGGCATCAAGCGCGCTCCGGCTGAGCGACTGAATCTGTGCGATGGAACTTTGGCCGACGTTGGGCAGAGTCGCTTCGGGCTTCAGCTTAACGTCGAGTTTCCGGCATCGGCAACGGCCGGGGTCAATGCGATCAACGGGGTCGTGCGCTTGACGAACACCGGCAGCGAGCGTATTACTGGCACGACCGGAGCCACGCCGGCTGTGACGATCTCTGAGAACGGAACCGTGCTCTGGCACAGCAACGGCCCGACGATACTTTCGCTTGTGATTGTCGATCTCGCGCCCGGTGAGTCGTTCGTGTACGAAACGAGCATTGTGCCGGCGCGCTGCTCGGTCGATGACGATCTCGCGGAGAGTTTTCCGCCCGACCTTCCCCCGCTTCCTCCCGGCAACTACGAGTTGTCTGCAGCGATCGACTTTAGTCCGACGGTCGCGGATGGCGACGCGGAGTTCGATGGCAGTGCCGACCTGGTGACCGGTCCGCTGGCAACGATTGTTCTTGAGTAATCAGACCCGCTCGAGCACCTGGCAGTGTGGGCCACACGCTGCCTCAACCGACCTGGCGCTGTGAAGAAAGGTCCCCGATCGGTACACTGTCACCGTCGCCGGGCGCCAATCGGCGGTGACGCGAATCTCGGGCATGGGAGAACTCATGACAGTGTCAGCTCAACTCCGGAACCGTAGTGCCTTGCTCGCAGGGGCTGCCTTGGCCGCGGTGCTCCTAGTCGCGTTTCCGGCCCCTGCCGCCGCTGAGTCGCCCGTAGACCTCAATGGTGCCTATGTTCTCGACACCGTCGGCGCGATTGAAGGCGACGAGGCCAGAGTGCTCGCGGCCCTTGACGAGCTTTACGACAGCGCGCGAATCCAACTCTTTGTTGTCTATGTTGACAATTTCACCGGCTCAACCAACTGGGCCAACGACACAGCGGTGCTAAACGGTCTCGGCGGCAATGATGTACTGCTGGCGGTCGCAATCGACGAACGCAACTACCAGATCTCCATCGACCCAGCGTTTCCGCTGAGCGATGCGCAAGTCTCCGCGGTCGAAAGCAACGACATCGAGCCTCGCTTGCGGGATGACGACTGGGCGGGTGCCGCCATCGCGGCGGCCCAAGGATTCCAAGCCGCGGCCGCCGGCAACGAAGCGCCGGCAAATCCGGATGACCCTGCCATCCCGATCACTCCAATCGGTGACTCCGGTGGCGGCATCCCGATCCTGCCGATCCTGGGTGGCGTTGCGGTAGTCGGAGCCGGGGTCTTCGTGTACTCGCGCGTGCGTCGTCGCTCCGGCGCTCCGGGGTCCAGCGCCTCAGCCCCTGGGTCCGATCCCGCTGGGCTGTCGCAGCAGCAGCTAGACCAGCGAGCTGGCAGCCTGCTAGTACAACTGGATGACTCCATCAAGACCAGTGAACAGGAGCTCGGCTTTGCGGTTGCCCAATTCGGCGAAGCGGCAACCGCGCCATTCGTTGCAACCTTGGCGACCGCGAAGGAGAGCGTAAGCGCAGCCTTCGCATTGAAACACAAGCTCGACGACCACGAACCGGACACCGCTGAAGAGCGACGCGCCTGGACAACCGAAATCATCCAGTTGTGCGAATCGGCCGACGCTGAACTCGACAGTCAGGCCGACGCCTTCGATGGACTCCGTGAGCTCGAACGCACCGCGCCACAGGCGCTCGCCGCAACGAGTGCATCGCTCGATGCCGCTCGAGCGAGGGTTGCGGCGGCGGCGGGTACGCTCGCAACTCTGGGCACAACCTACGCTGCGAGCGCGATAGCACCCGTCAAGGACAACGTTATTCAAGCTGAGAAGCTGCTCGCGTTTGCCGAGACGTCTCGCGAGAGCGCGGCGGCGTCAATTGCCGCCGCCGCGCTGAACGACGCCGCCGTGGCGATTCGGGCAGCCCAAGCCAGCATCGGGCAGGTCATGGAGTTGAGCGAAGCCGTCGAAACGCGCGGTGTGAGTCTGGGCGAGGCATCCGCCAAGCTCAAGGCGCTCGTTGCTGACACCACGAGCGACATTGCTGCGGCACGCGTGCTCGCCGAGGATGCGTCGGCAACCGAGTTGCACGCAGCCATTGCTGCGGCAACGACCGCTCTGCAGACCGTTTCAACGTCGCCGGGTGACCCGATCGCAGCGCTCTCGGCAATCGCGTCAGCCAACGCCGGACTCGACACGGTGTTCGCGGATGTTCGCGACGAACAGGCCAATCTCGCCAAGGCCAAGAGTCAATTGGATGCCACGATCGCCGCCGCGCAAGCCCAGCTCCTCAGCGCCAAGCAGTACATCTCGACTCGGCGCGGTGGCGTCGGTGAGAGTGCGCGCACGCGAGTGAGCGAGGCGGAGCGTCGCCTCGCTCAGGCTGAAGCGCAGGCGGCGAGCGATCCGATCGGCGCGCTCGCGGCAGCACAGCAAGCCCGCGATCTCGCTGAGGGCGCGTTCGCTCTCGCCGAAGCAGACACGGCTGGATTCTCAAGTCTTCAGCGGGGTGGCAGCGGCTCATCGTCACGCGGAAACGACGGAGCCGCTCTCGGTGGCTTGTTGGGAGGACTTGTCGGCGGCACGCTCGGATCGAGCGGCGGATCCAACCGCAGCTCGTCGTCAGGCGGTGGTAGCTCACGCAGCACCAGAAGCGGCTCATTCGGTGGCAGTTCGCGCAGCGGGAGTCGAAGCAGTGGCCGCAGCAGTGGTGGACGCACCAGCAGCGGCGGTAGGTTCTAGTCAGCGCAGATTCGTCAACAATCGAAAGGCAATCCCGATGGCAAAGCAGTCAATTCTCGGCCGCATCACTCAGCTCGTGAAGGCGAACATCAACGCCCTCATCGATCAGGCAGAGGACCCCCAACTCCTGCTCGACCAGTTGGTTCGCGACTACACCAACAGCATCGCCGAAGCCGAGAGCGCGGTCGCTCAGACGATCGGAAACTTGCGACTCATCGAGCAAGACCACGCCGAGGATGTTTCGGCAGCCGCGGACTGGGGCCGCAAAGCGCTTGCTGCGAGTGCGAAAGCGGACGAACTCCGCGGCGGTGGCAACACGACTGACGCCGATAAGTTCGACAACCTCGCCAAAATCGCGCTCGGCAAGCAGATGGCTTCAGAAAACGAAGCGAAGGTCGTTGAGCCGACGATCGCCGCGCAGACGGTCGTCGTCGAACAGCTCAAGAAGGGCCTCGACGGCATGCGCGGCAAGCTCGGCGAGCTGACCTCGAAGCGCGATGAGCTTGTTGCGCGTGCGAAGACCGCCGATGCTCAGCAGCAAGTGCACGACGCCGTCAAGAGCATTGATCTGCTGGACCCGACGAGCGAGATCGGACGGTTCGAGGACAAGATCCGGCGCGAAGAGGCCAAGGTCCTCGGGCAGCAGGAACTCGCGGCATCCACTCTCGATGCGCAGTTCGAAAGCCTTGAGAATCTCGACAAGCAAGTTGAGATCGATGCGCGACTGGCGTCACTGAAGTCAGGTGGTGCCCCGAAAGCCGTCACTGCTGGCGAGTAGCGCGCAAGCATGGAGGGCGGGAGCGTCGTAGCCTGAGCACATGACCAACCATTTCGTTGTCGTTCCGCAATGGCAGGGCTCCGGCTCTGCTCGAGCCATGAGATTGGTGGATGGCGCCGCAGCGATTCAGGGCGACCTACCGAGCGCGCTCACCAAGTCGATCGACGTGCCTCTTGAAGCTGGCGATTCGCAAGGCACGAGTGTGCACAGGCTGAGCGCGCTTACCCTTGTTCGCGACCGGCTGAGTCAGGTGCTGAGCACGATCGCTTCTCCTGTGGTGACCGTCGGCGGGGACTGCGGTGTTGAGGTCGGTGCGGTCGGCTACCTGAGCGATCGCGATTTCGCCCTGGTGTGGTTCGACGCCCACCCTGATCTCAACACACCAGAGTCGAGCCCGAGCAACGCGTTTCACGGCATGGTGCTGCGCACAATCCTGGGCGAAGGACCTGCACCGTTGGTGCCCGCAACGCCCGTGAACGCCGATCGTGTGATCCTTGCCGGCATTCGAGCGTCGGATGCCGCGGAGGAAGCGTTCGCGACGACGGCAGGCATTCGCAGTCTGAGCGTGGACGAACTCACACCGGAATCACTCGTGGCAGCCGTCGAGGCGAGCGGTGCTGCATCGGTCTACCTGCATATCGACCTGGATGTACTCGACCCGGCTGACCTGACCCAGGTCGGCTTTCCTGAACCGTTCGGGGTGCGCGCCGAGGTGCTCATCGCGTCGATCAAGGCACTGCTTACGCGATTCCCACTGGCCGGCGCTGGAATCACAGAATTCGCCCCGGCGAGCATCGATGATGCGGCCGATGACATGCCGACCGTGCTGCGAATCATCGGTGCACTCGCAACGGAGACGACAACGGAGAGTGCGGCCTGAGAGTGCGGCCTGAGACTTCAGCCTGAGACTTCAGCCTGAGACTGCGGCCTAGAACTGTGGCCTGAGAGTCAGACGCAGACCGCAGCAGAGCGCTAGTTGTTGGGTTCTGCTGCGACGTTGA
>JBGSTT010000113.1:0-22964 GCA_041736385.1 Rhodoglobus sp.
ACTCGCACGCGCTCACCGCCGTCGAGCACCTCGATGCCGCGGAAACTCGCGCGCGTGTCGACAAGCAACTGGTCGGTGACGCCCTGCCCCGAGAGGCTCGTGCCGCCAGAACGGAATGTGAGCGGGCTGCGCGTTCGTGAGGCATGGGCCAGTAGTGCAGCCACCTGCTCGATCGACTCAGGAGTCGCCACGGTGTGCGGGCGCAGCAGGTAGTGGCTCGCGTCGTGCGCCATCGCCACCAGATCGATCGCGCGCTGCGTGGTCGGGGCGGCGTCGATCATGGGCGGGCTCAGCTCTGATTCGAGAAGGCGGCGTCGAACGACTGCTCTGGCAGGTCCCACAGCAGTGAGCGCACGAACTGCACGGCTTCGGCAGCGCCGTGCAGTCGGCTCATGCCGGCGTCTTCCCACTCGATCGAGATCGGACCCGTGTAGCCGATGGCCTTGAGTGCCCTGAACGAGTCTTCCCACGGCACATCGCCATGCCCGGTCGAGACAAAGTCCCAGCCCCGCTTGGGGTCACCCCACGGCAGGTGCGAGCCCATGACCCCGGCCCGGCCGTTCTGCGGCCGCATCCGCGTGTCTTTGCAGTCGACGTGGTAGATGCGGTCGGCGAAGTCGACGATGAAGCCGACCGGGTCGATGTTCTGCCACATCATGTGGCTCGGATCCCAGTTGAAGCCGAACGCCTCGCGATGCTTGATCGCCTCGAGACTGCGCACGCTCGTCCAATAGTCGTAGGCGATCTCGCCGGGATGCACTTCGTGGGCGAACCGAACGCCCTCACCGTCGAAGACGTCGAGGATCGGGTTCCACCGATTGGCGAAGTCCTCAAACCCCGCCTCGATAACGCTCGCCGGCACGGGAGGGAACATCGCTACATATGGCCAGATGCTCGAGCCGGTGAAGCCAACGACGGTGTCGACTCCCAGTCGCCGTGCTGCACGGGCCGCCATGCGCAAGTCTTCTGCGGCGCGTTGCCGCACGCCCTCCGGCTCGCCATCCCCCCAAACCCGGCTCGACAGAATCGCTTGGTGTCGAAAGTCGATCGGGTCATCGCACACCGCCTGGCCGGCCAGGTGATGCGAGATCGCGTAAACCTTGAGCCCGTAGCGGTCGAGAATGTCGAGCCGACCCTGAAGGTAGGCATCGTCTTCCACTGCGCGCTGAACATCCAGATGTTCGCCGGATGCCGCAATCTCAAGACCGTCGTAGCCCCATCCGCTCGCGAGTTTCGCAACCTCCTCGAGGGTGAGGTCGGCCCACTGACCCGTAAACAGCGTGACTGGATGCGTTGACATGGTGAACTGCTCCTTCGGTGATAGTGGACTGTGTGTCGCGTTCCTAGAGCGTCGCCGCCGTCGGGTCCCAATCCTCAGACAGCGCCGGGGGATTCGTGACCGTGCTCTCGATCGTCACTGGCCCACCGTCGGTCTCCGCCGATGACTGAATCGACACCATGAGATCGAGCACGTGGAAGGCGAAGTCTCCGGATGCCCGTTCGGGAACCCCTGCTCGAATCGCGCGCGCGAGTTCGACAACACCAGCCCCCCGCGAGAAGGTCGATCCCGTCGCCGGCACGACCTCGGCGTCGGACTCTTCGCTCATGCCGTCACGCCAGATGCGCAGTTCACCGTCAAACATGTTGGGATCCGGCAAGCTCAACGTGCCTTCTGTTCCCGAGATCTCGACGATACCGACACGTGGCCTGCTCGACTGGAACGAAAAGGTGCTCTGAGCGCTCGTGCCGTTCTCGAAGTCGATGATGGCTGCAACATGAGTTGGTACCTCGACGGCAAAACTCTGGCCGGCACGCGGGCCAGAGCCGATCACGCGGCTCGCTCGCGCGGTGGAGCCGCGGGCAACGACGCGGGATGCCGGGCCCATCAGCTGTACGAGAGTCGACAGATAGTACGGACCCATGTCGAACAGTGGACCGCCACCACGGGCATATAAGAAGTCCGGGTTGGGATGCCACGACTCCGGCCCAGAGACTTGAAAGAGCGTGAGCGCCGTCAGCGGCGTGCCGATCGCACCCGATTCGATGAGGCGTCGCCCGGTTTGGATTCCGGCACCGAGCACGGTGTCCGGGGCGCAGGCCACGCGAAGGCTGGCTCGCTGCGCCTCCGCCAACAGCCGCCGACCACTGACGAGATCGAGCGCGAACGGCTTCTCGCTCCAGACGTGCTTCCCAGCCGCGAGCACGTCAAGACCGACAGAAACGTGGGCGGCGGGAATCGTCAGGTTGACGACGATCTCGATGTCGTCGCGAGCGAGCAGCTCAGCAACGGTGCCGCTCGACGGCACACCGTAGGTTGCTGCCTGCGTCGCCGCGCGATCCGCGTCGAGGTCAGCGACCATGACCATGCGAACGTCGGGAGCTGTGGTGAGGTTCTCGAGGTATTGGTTGCTGATGACGCCGGCGCCGATCAGGCCAACCCCGAGCGGCCCTGTACCGAGCGGCCCTACACCGACCGGGCCTGCACCGACCGGCCCGCTCAAGCTTGGACCCCGATCGAGCGCAGGAAGGCGAAACTCGCGGCGAGTCCCTCGAAGATGTCACCGGCGTACTCGTCGAACTCAACAACCGGACGGGCCTGGGGCGCCGCCGCGAGCACGGCGGCGATCGGCACCACGCCTTGACCGGCCGGCAATTGGTCAATCGGCTCGCGAGTGGCCGGACCGTCCTTCACGTGGAGCGCTACGACACGCTCACCGAGTCGGCCAAGCAACCCGACGGGGTCCACTCCGCCGACCGTGCTCCAATAGGTGTCAACTTCGAGCACGACATGGTCCCCGAGCGAATCGGCAAACACCTCGAGTGCGGGGGTGCCATCGATGAGCGTCTCCAACTCCCACCAGTGGTTGTGATACCCGACGGTGAGGCCTTGATCTGCCGCGGCATCCGCTATCGAAGTCAAGCGTGCCGCGAGCGCCTCGATCTGCTCGCGCGTTGCCCACTGCTCCTCAGGAACGAACGGCTCGATGATCGTCGACACGCGCGCCCGGTGGGCTGCGGCGAACGCGGCTTCGTGATTGCCATCCAGCAGACTCGCGTGCGATGTCGGTGCGGCAAGGCCAGCACTCGCTAACGCGGGCTCGATCACATCGATGAGCTCGGTGAGACCGTATGGCTCGACACAGCGAAACCCGATCGCGTGCAGTCGCGCTGCTGTCGAAGCGGGATCGGCGGCGAGGTGGTCCCGAACGGAGTACAGCTGCACGGACAGTGACGGTCGCGACATCGCGTCTCCAAGTGTTCGAGGGATGGGGTGCGTAAGTGGTGGGGTGTTCACCTTGCCCCACCACTCAAGCCTATGGGCGGCGCCGCTACGCCCGCTGCCGAAGTCGCTCGATCTCCTCACGAATCCGGCGAACGTGATCTGGCGAGGCTGTTCCCGTCGTCGCCACGGCGTCGAGGTCTGCGTCAAGCGCGTCAATTTCAGCGCTGGCACTGCTGGCTTGCTCTGATCCGGTACCCGGCGGACCGGCTTTCGACGACAGCCCCAGCGGTGGCAAGCCTGCGGCGGCACGCTCGGCACCGACTTCCTCGCGCGCCTGATCCATGGCCGTCAAGACGATTCCAATGAGCACGTTGAGCACGGTGAAGACGATAAAGAACATGTACGACAAGAAGTAGACCAGCGCGAACGGCGTGACCTCGAGCCCACCGAGGAACGTATCTGGGAAGTTCTCGAGGGTCAACAGGATGGTGAGGGTGATCATCGCCTGACCGACATCGCCCCAACGCTCGGGATTCGCGGCGCCGAAAAGGTATACCCCGGCCATCGCGTAGATGAACATGAGAAACCCAATGAGCAGGGCCAGGTTGGCCAAGGGTGTGACGGACTTGATCATCGAGATCATCAGAATGCGGACCTCTGGCAAGAACCGGAAGATGCGCAAGATCCGCAACAAGCGCACCAAACGGAAGATCACCGTCGCTCCATCAAGGAATGGGATGGCGATCACTACGAGGAAGTCGAAGACGTTCCAGGGGTTGCGAAAGAACATCCACGGTCGTTTGCCGTAGGAGACGATTCGCGATAGAAGTTCGACGGTATAGAAGATGATCGCGAATCGATCAATCGCTATTGCGACCGCTTCAACCCGCGGGTCCAGATCAGCAAACGTCAAAGCGGCAAGAGACGCGGCGTTCGCGATAATGACGACGATGACGATTCCCTCAAAGACATTGCCGTACATGAGGCGCGCAAGCCAGCCAATCCGGTACTGAGGAATGGCGACCACCGCGGAGCCAAAGAGACCGGGCGACGCGGTTTTGTCATCCGTCGCGACAGCGCTGTCGTCGGCGGTATTCGGGTTATTCATAGTGCTGAGCTTTCCGTCGAAGAGGGTCAGGCGCAACTACCCGATGGTGAGTACGCTCGAAGGGCACTTCACAGTAGCGTCTGCTCAGATGACGTAGAAGCTGTCATGAGCGCCGGATCGGCGGGGCCGTGCGACGGCCGGCACCCCGACGAGCAGCGAATTGGCCGCAGCGCTGTGTAACACCACGGCCCCGGCGCCGATCACCGATGACTCACCGATCGTGATGTCTCCCAAGACGGTTGCCCCCGCGCCAACAACGACCTGTGAACCAATCGTCGGATGCCGCTTGCCTGCCGCGGACGAAGTGCCCCCGAGCGTCACCCCGTGGTAGAGCAACACGTCATCCCCGATGACGGCCGTTTCGCCGATCACAACCCCCATGCCGTGGTCGATGAAGAGCCGCCGGCCAATCGATGCCGCTGGGTGGATTTCGACGCCGGTGAGGAACCGTGTGAACTGTGACACCACGCGGGCGAACACTCGCAGCCGCCACCGCCAGAGGCGATGCGCGCACCGATACCCCCACACGGCATGAAGCCCAGAGTAGGTGAGCCACACCTCGAAGGCCGAGCCAGCCGCCGGATCACGACGTCGCGCGTTGGCAACGTCCTCGCCGATCACTTGTCGACCATGTCCTCATACAGCACGGTCGATAGGTAGCGCTCCCCGTAACTTGCGACGATGACAACGATTTGCTTGCCAGCGTTCTCGGGGCGCTGTGCGAGCTCAACCGCGGCGTACACGGTGGCACCAGACGAGATTCCGCCGAGAATCCCCTCCTCCGCCGCAAGGCGCCTGGCCATTGCCACCGATTGAGCGATGTTGACGTCGATGACCTCGTCGTACACGTCACGGTCAAGGATCTCTGGCACGAAATTTGCGCCGATGCCTTGAATCTTGTGGGGTCCCGGAGTACCACCATTGAGAATTGGGGACTCCGCCGGTTCGACTGCGACAACACGCAGCCCTGGCTTTTGCTCTTTCAGGTACCCTCCGGTGCCAGAGATCGTTCCGCCTGTGCCAACTCCGGCCACGAAAATGTCGACGGCACCATCCGTATCTGCCCAGATCTCCGGGCCGGTCGTCGCGCGGTGAATCGCCGGGTTTGCTGCGTTCGCAAACTGCTTGGCCAGCACCGCTCCCGGTGTCTTCGCGAAAATCGACTCTGCGGTTTCGAGGGCTCCGCGCATGCCGTCAGAACCCGGAGTGAGCACGACCTCGGCGCCATAGGCCTTCAGGAGCACCTTGCGTTCCATGCTCATGGTCTCGGGCATGGTCAAGATCACGCGGTATCCGCGCGCGGCGCCAATCATCGCCAAAGCAATGCCGGTGTTTCCACTGGTCGCCTCAACGATTGTGCCACCTGGCAAGAGTTCACCCGACGCCTCCGCTGCGTTGACAATCGATACCCCGAGGCGGTCTTTTACGCTGGCCGATGGGTTGTAGAACTCGAGCTTCGCTAGCACTTCGGCGCCTGCGCCATCAGTAACTGCGTTCAGTCGCACCAGCGGGGTGTGCCCAAAGATCTCGGTGATGTCGTTATAAATGGCGGCCATGCCAGAAGCCTAGGCTCTGCGACTGAACAGGGGGACGTGTTCGTTGCCCGCGTATCGCACCGTAACGGTGTGGATGCCACGAGCGATCCCTGTCACATTGATCGCCACCCGTCTATTCCAGCCGACCGTTGCGGTCGCGACCTCGGGGTTTCCGTTAGCGTGGGATTCTCAAGCAGATCGGGGCCATGCTCACCGTCATCATCGGCACGACCAGCGCGCTCGTCTTCGGCGCGGCCGATTTTCTTGGCGGGCTCGCAGCACGACGCATGAGTGCCGTCTTGACCACGGCCATCGCCGCCACGACCGGTCTCGTGGTCTTCAGTCTCACCCTGCCGTTCTTGGGCGGCAACTGGTCGCGCGACGCAGTGATGCTCGGCGCTGCATCCGGTGTTGCTGGCGCGGTCGCCATTGGACTGCTGTATGCCTGCCTCGCGATCGGGCCCATGAGCATCCTGTCGCCGTTGACGGCGGTGGTCTCAGCGATCGTGCCATTGACGTACGGATTGGTGGGCGGCGAGCGCCTCGGCCCCATCGGTTACGTCGCTCTCGCTATCGCACTGGTTGCCATCGTGCTCGTCGGATTTGTGCCAGAGAAGAATGCCGTGCGCCCGAGCCTTAGGGGCGTCACGATGGCCATCGGTTCTGGTATCGCCATTGGCGTGTTCTTGATTCTTATTGATGCAACACCAGCTGACTCCGGAATCGTCCCGCTCGTGGTGAACCGTGCGACGAATTCGACGATCATGTTCACGCTCGTCGGCGTCTTGGCGATCATCGCTGTGCGGCGCGGCACTGGCCCTGCACACGGAGTGTGGCGCTCAGGCCTCGCACTCGCGGTCGCCTGCGGGGTACTCGACGCAATCGCCAACGCCGGCCTGCTGCTCGGCGTGCGCCTTGGCGAGTTGAGCGTGATTTCGGTGCTTACCGCGCTCTATCCAGCCGGAACGATCATCCTGGCTGCGATCGTGCTCAAGGAGCGAATCGCGTGGCTCCAGTACGTCGGCCTCGTGCTCGCGATCGGCGCTGCCGCGATGCTAGCCCTCGCCTAGCCCACCTCCCCCACCTGCCCCACCCGCCCCACCCTTGGCGGGAGCTATCCCGACCGCGGCGAGAGTTGTTCACCGGCGGCGGGAGGAACAACTCCCGCCAACGGCGAACGACTCCCGCCAACCAGTTGGGGGGTGACCGGCGGCGCGCGGGTTAGAGGGCGGCGAGGGTGCCGAGCAGCTCGTCGCCCGGGGCAACGTGGCTCATCGTGGCGTCAATTTCTGCGCGACCGAGCAGCTCGTCCATCTTGCGACGACGGTTCTTGTTCACGAGGGTGACGACAGTCCCGACCTTGCCAGCGCGGCCGGTGCGGCCGGAGCGGTGCAGGTAGGTCTTGTACTCCTCGGGCGCATCGGCCTGAATGACCAGCGAGATGTCATCAACGTGGATGCCGCGAGCCGCGACGTCCGTCGCAACGAGCACGTTGACCCGGCCGCTCGTCAACAAGCTCAGGTTGCGCGTGCGGCGCGACTGGTTCAGGTCACCGTGAAGGCTGGTCGCCGGGATGCCAGCATCCTCGAGGTAGTCGCTCATCTCTTCAGCGAACGCACGCGTGCGGGTGAAGATGAGGGTCTTACCGTCGCCGGATGCGAGCTGCTCAATGATCTGCCGCTTATCGCGCTGCTCGATCAGCAGAACACGGTGGTCGATGGTCGAAGACGCCTGGTCTTCACCGGCGACCTCGTGCACGGCCGGCTCGACAAGGAACTCGTTGACGAGCGTCGCCACACCCTTGTCGAGGGTTGCGGAGAAGAGCAGCTTCTGGCCACCCTCCTTCGTTTCCTTGAGGATGCGCTGCACCGGCTCCAAGAAGCCAAGGTCACACATGTGGTCGGCTTCGTCGATCACCGTTACGAAGACATTAGACAGGTCGAGGCGACCCTGCTCAATGAGATCTTCAACGCGACCAGGGGTGGCGATCACGATGTCGACGCCACGCTGGAGCGCCGAGACCTGCTTGTACTGCGGCACTCCGCCGACGATGGTCGTCGTGAACAGACCAACACTGCGGGCGATGGGCTGGACGGTGCGATCGATCTGCATCGCGAGCTCGCGGGTGGGAGCGAGGATGAGCGCGCGAGGCTTGCGCCCCATCTGGCGATCCTTGCCACCGTTGTTCTCCATGAGCCGCTCGACGAGCGGAGCACCGAAGGCAATCGTCTTGCCTGAACCGGTCTTGCCGCGGCCCAAGACATCTTTGCCAAGTAGCACATCCGGGATCGTTGCTGCCTGGATCGCGAACGGAGCCTCAGCGCCCATGCTCGCGAGTTGGCGCACAATGTTGCCGCCAAGACCGAGGTCGGCGAAGCTCACCCCTTCGACGTCACCAGCCGTGATTACGGCCGCTTCGAGCCGTTCGAGCACGACGTCTTCACCCGGCTGGAACGAGCTCTTCGACTCGCGGTCCGGGTAGTACGAACTCTCACGACGAGCGGGGCGCTCGTCGTAGTCGCGACGAGGCGTGCGGTCGTAGCTTGGACGCTCGGTACGGGCGCCGTACGCTGGGCGCTCGGTGCGAGCCGGACGCTCAGTGCGGTCGTATGACGGACGCTCCGTGCGCGCGGGACGCTCAGTGCGGTCGTATGACGGACGCTCCGTGCGCGCGGGACGCTCAGTGCGGTCATATGACGGACGCTCGGTACGAGCGGGACGCTCAGTGCGGTCGTATGACGGACGCTCGGTACGAGCGGGACGCTCGGCGCGGTCGTATGACGGACGCTCGGTACGAGCGGGACGCTCAGTGCGGTCGTATGACGGACGCTCGGTACGAGCGGGACGCTCAGTGCGGTCGCCATATGCCGGACGCTGCGGGCGGTCACCGTACGCCGGACGTTCCGCACGCTGCGGGCGGTCACCATAGGCGGGACGCTCCGAGCGGTTGGCGGCTGGCTTCTCACGCGGCGTCCAATCTGGACGGCGGTCTGCGCGGTCCGGGCGAGCCGAACCGATCGGGCGGTCGCCAGTGCGGGCGGCACGATCATCTGCTGACCAGCGCTTCTTGGGCGCACCAGTGGCTTGATCTGGGCGGTAGCCGCGGTGACCTTCGCGCTGGGTGCCCTTGGGTGCACCCTTCGACGGGCCGCCGGACTTGGCATACGGCTTCTTGTTGTCGCGGCCGGTGGCCGGCTTGGAATCGTTTGATTTTGAATACGGGGGCATGATTCTTCCTGGGTTTCGTTTCGCACGCATGGCAGCACAGAGAATTCGCGATTCTCATGCACCACTGAACCCGGGCAATCTTTGACCGAGGCCGTCACATACATTCGTGATTGTCGCCAACTGGATTAGCTGGCAAACCGGCCCGCAAGACTTACAAACCCGCGCGGAGTA
This sequence comes from Rhodoglobus sp., assembly GCA_041736385.1. Classification (GTDB taxonomy): domain Bacteria; phylum Actinomycetota; class Actinomycetes; order Actinomycetales; family Microbacteriaceae; genus Rhodoglobus. The sequence continues at coordinate 9,266 of JBGSTT010000113.1, forward strand.
CTCTCCACTGTCTTGAGCCGACCTAACAACGTTACTCTATGGACAGCGTTTCTGCCCTGCTTTGCAAGGAAAAACCTCAAACTGTGCGATCTCGGGCATGTCAGGCAGGCTGTGCAGCGAGTGCCCGCCTGTCTTCGCGCCGTTCTTTCGCACCCTCGACGAGGTAGTACAGCACCGGCAACACGACGAGCGTCAGCAACGTGGATGACACGAGTCCACCGATCACGATGATCGCGAGCGGCTGCGAGATGAAGCCGCCGCTGCCGGTGATGCCGATCCCCAACGGCAACAGCGCAAAGATCGTGGCTGCAGCGGTCATGAGGATCGGGCGCAATCGTCTGGCCGCACCGTGGATGAGTGCTTCTCCGACCTTCATGCCTCGTTCCCGATACTGGTTTACCAAGTCGATGAGAACGATCGCGTTCGTGACGACGATACCGACCAACAGGAGCACGCCGATCAGGGATGGCACCCCAAGCGGGATGCCCGAGATCACTTGGAGGGCAATCGCGCCCGTTGCGGCGAACGGGATCGAGACCAACAGTAGAAGCGGCTGGCGCAGGCTCTTGAACGTTGCGACCATGACGACGTACACGATCAGGATCGCGACGAGGAGTGCGAGGGCGAGTTGCTGGAAGGCATCCGCTTGCTGCGAAGTCACGCCACCGATCGTCGCGGAAGCGCCAGCCGGAAGGTCAGCCGCAGTAACCGCGGCGGTGACTGCCCCCGATGCCGCCCCGATATCTTCGACGCTAGGCGTGACCTCGATCGTCGCACTGCGAACCCCCTTGATGGTAGTAATACTCGAAGGACCGTTGGTCTGTTCGACTGTGGCCAAATCACTCAGGGGCACGAGGCCGCGCTCCGTTGGAATCTCGAACGCGCGCAATTCCTCGATGGTGAGCGGGGCGCTCTCGTTGAGGATGTAAATCGACAGTGTCTTTTCGTCGATAACAACCGAGCCGACTGCGCTCGGGTTCATGGTTGCGGTAACAATGCCACCGACGGCGATCTCGCTCAGTCCCGCTTCGGCAGCGGCGTTGCGATCGACCGCGATCTCAATGAACGGCTGCTCATTCGACAGGTTGCTCGTGGCTTGAGCTACAACGTCAAGGTCGCGAAGTACGGCAAGCACACCGTCAGACGCGGTTCGCAGCTCGCTCTCGCTCGTGGCCGTAATGCTCACTTCGATGTTTGAGGAAGCGAAGGCGGTTTGGGCGGCAGACAGTGTGACGTCCCCGGCATCCGGGATGTTCTCGACTGCGGCTCGAACATCAGCCTGAAGCGCAACCTGGTCGAGTTTGGCATCGGTAGTGAGCGAGAAGGTGGTCGACCCGCTGCCTCGGAAGGCGGCCTGAATGGAACTGCCACTTGAGCCCAGAGAGACTTGCACGGTTTCTACTCCTGGGACGGCGAGCAACGCGGATTCGACCTTCTTGGCAGCGTCATCGCGCGTGCCAAGACTCGACCCGAGGGGCAAGGTCTGACTCACGGTCAAGGTGTTTTGACCGCTGTTGCCGATGAAGTTCGTTTGGAGCAACGGCACCATTGCCGCCGTGCCACCCAGCACCAGGAGCGCTGCAAGAATTGTCGCGACTGGGCGTTTCAGTGTCCAGCGGATGATCGGCAGATAGCCGCGCTGCAGCCGTGTCGGTCTGGCCAACTCGTCTTCATCCGACGCCACCACAAGATTTTCTTCGTGCTTGTGCGCCACCTTTGAGCCGAGGAACCAGTACGCGAGCACCGGGACGATCGTGAGCGAAACAAAGAGAGACGCACCGAGCGCGATGGCCGTCGTGAGCGCGAACGGGCGGAACAACTCGCCGGTGATGTCGCCGACGAGTGCCAGAGGGAGGAACACGGCAACGGTCGTGATCGTCGAGGCGGTCACCGCTCCGGCTACCTCCTTGACGGCATTCTGAATGGCCGGCAGTTTCGCCTCACCGAGAGAAACATGGCGCTTGATGTTCTCGATCACGACGATCGAGTCATCAACAACTCGACCAATCGCGATGGTCAGCGCGCCGAGAGTGATGATGTTGAGCGTGTAGCCGGATGCGTACATGCCAATGAAGGTGATGAGCACGGATGCCGGAATCGACACCGCGATGACCAGCGTCGACCGAATCGACAGGAGGAAGACCAAGATAACGAGCACCGCGAACACGAGACCCAGGAGTCCTTCGGTCGCAAGCGATTCGATCGATTTTTGGATGAACGGAGCCTGATCGAAGACCACTGTGAACGTGGTGTTGTTGCCGAGCGATTCAGCAAGCGATGGCAGGAGATCACGCACTTGTTGGGATACCGAAACGGTGTTGCCAGCCGGAGTCTTGCCGATGGCGATCGTCAGGGCGGGCTCACCGTTGACGCGGGAGATGCCCGTTACCGGGTCGTCTACTGTCTCGACGGTTGCAACATCCGCAATCGTCACAAGATCAGCGGTATTTCCGCCGACGAGCGGCAGGGCCGCGATCTCGTCAGCGGTAGTGATGCGCACACCCGCAAGTACGGTCAGGGTCTTGCCGTCTTCGGTGATCTGGCCAGCCGGCAGCAGCACACCGTTGTTGTCGAGCGCGTCACGAATCGACGCGTTCGACAGTCCTCTTGCAAACAGCTCGTCGGGGTTGGGTGTGATGACGACACGCTCAGAGGTCGTGCCAAGCAGGTTCGCATCACTGACTTCTGCGATCTTTTCCAACTCGACGAGCGTCGAGGATTCGAGCTTCGCGGTGAGCTCTCTGGGGTCTAGGTCGCTCGTCACAGCAACCTGAATCACGGGGAGGTCGCTGAAACTGAAGGTCAGAACCTGGGTGTCCGTCGAGTCGGGGAGACTCGACGAGATTCTGTTGATCGCCGACAACACTTTCTGCTCTGCCGTTGCGATGTTCGTGCCGTACGCGAAGGATGCCGTAATGCTGGAGATATTGACGGTCGAGGTCGCCGTCGTCGAGTTGAGCCCGTCGACTCCCTGGATCGCTGATTCGATCGGCGTTGAGACATCTTTGTCAACGACAGCGGGCGAGGCGCCAGGGTAGCTCGTGATGATGAAGATCTGCGGAAGCGACAGCGACGGGATGAGCTCTTGCTTGAGCGAGCTCAGCGCGACGCCACCGAAGATCGCGATGACGACCGTGACAAGCGCGATGAGCGCGCGGTTCCTTAGGCTGAAGACGGATAAAAGGTGCACGAAAACTCTTCCTGTAGCGCGACGCGACTGCGGGCGCAAAGAACTGCAGCCTCTCTTTTCATTATCCCAGCGGTTGCTGGGAGTCGCGTACTCTGCGCGGAGTACTTGTTCGTTGCGTTATGCGATGCTCGCCAGCTCACCGATTGGGTCGAGTGCATCGTTGCGCCGAACGGTCTTCCATGCGCGCGCAAGCGCCTCGACGGCACGTTCGGTTTGCGGAGCCGGGTACGAGAAGGGGATGCGAATGAAGCGCTCGAAGGCTCCGTCAACCCCGAAGCGAGGGCCTGCCGCAATCACGAGCCCCTCGTTGCGCGCGGCAAGCGCGAGTTGGGAACTGACCGGTCGGCCAAGCCCAACCCATGCGGTGAGCCCGCCATGCACTTCCGGTATCTGCCACTCGGGGATGGTGGCGGCGAGCAGACTCGCCAAATGGTCACGGCCAACTCGCAGCGTGCCGCGCCGAGTCTCGACGATCTGATCGAAATCCTTCAGGAGTTCGACAACAACGAGTTGCTCAAGAATCGGGGTACCTAGATCCCCGGAATATCTCGCCCTGGCGAGACGCTGAATCATGGTTCGGTCCGCGCGGATCCAACCGAGGCGTAGCCCGCCCCAGACAGTTTTTCCGACCGACCCCACGAGAATCGCCGGACCGTGCACTGCGAACGGCGCGACCGGCTCGTCGAAGCCGAGCTCCGCCATCGTCTCGTCGGCGACGAGCGTGGTCCCATGCTGATCGGCGAGCGACGCAACCCGTTCACGAAGCGCCGTCGGCATGCTCCGACCGGTCGGATTGTGATTGTCTGGCATGAGGTAGGCAAGCGATGGACTCGTGCGCTGAATCGCCTGAGTTAGCGCGAGCTCATCCCAACCGGCATCCGTCGTCACGCTCACGGGCACGAGTCTGGCTCCCGCGGTTTTCAGCGCGTCCATCGCGTGTGGGTAGGTGGGATTCTCGATGACCACCCGATCTCCGCGCGCCATGACGGTGCGCGCGATGAGGGCAATGGCATGCTGCGCACCGATGGTGACCATGATCTGGTCTGAGGTCGTCGGCAAGCCACGCACGCCATACCGCGCGGCAATGGCCTCGCGCAGCACTCCAAGCCCGAGTGGATCGAAACCCGATTCGGCAAGGTAGGCGGGCAATTGCTCAACCGCACGTCGGCTGGCCGCCACGACAGCCGGCAGCGCTGGCATGGTCGCCTTGCTGAAGTCGGCAAGCTCCGTTTCCAGCGGTTCGGATGCCACGGCGCTCCGATGCGGTAGCTGAGTGACACTTCCAGACCCCCGAACGCTCTCGACATACCCAGCCTCGCGAAGCGCAGCATACGCAGCCGTGATCGTCGTGCGGCTGACGACCAGTTGGCTCGCAAGCTCGCGCTCGGCTGGCAAGCGCGTGCCGGGGGCGACTCGGCCGTCGAGCACCAGTAGCCGGATGCGATCAGCGAGCGCTAGGTACGCTGCACCGGAATCTCGCCAGCCCTCGAGCAACCCGACCAATATGCGCGCTGAGACGGAAGTCATGAGGCCACCTTAGGCGAATTGGCTACTTGATTACAGGCCAATTATGGAATTGGATACTAGATGTGTCCCCGTCAGCAACCCTTACTCGTCGAATCGCGCAACTGGTGATCGGCCTATTCCTCTATGGGATCGGGCTGGCCCTGATGATTCGAGCGGCGATCGGGGTCGCTCCATGGGATGTGCTCGGTCAAGGAATCGCGCTGCGAAGTGGACTTCCGTTTGGACTCGTCACCAACATCGTCGGAGCAATCGTCTTGCTGCTCTGGATACCGATACGGCAGAAGCCAGGCATTGGCACCGTCGCAAACGTGCTCATGATCGGAACGAGCGCGCAGCTCGGTCTCACGATCATCCCCGAGCAAACCGAGTGGTGGGCCCGGGTGGCGATCTATGCGGGTGGACTCGCCCTGGTCGCCGTCGCCACCGGGCTCTACATCGGAGCCCGCTTCGGGCCGGGGCCGCGCGACGGACTGATGACGGGCATCCACGCTCGCTGGGGTTGGAAGCTGTGGATCGTGCGCACCGTCATCGAAGTCACGGTTCTGACGATCGGCTGGCTGCTGGGTGGCAACGTCGGCATTGGCACTCTCGTCTTCGCCCTGCTCATCGGCCCCATGGTCGCCGTGACGATTCCACGCCTGATGGTGCCAGCCGCGCGCAAGCGCGACGAGCACGTCACTTCGCCGTAAGAACTAGCCCTTCCCTGTGCCGTCGGCATTGTTTATGATGCATGTCAAGACGGGGGCGAGCCGCCAAACCTCCTGCCAATGAAGAGGACTGAGACATGGGGCTGTTCGACTCAATCAAGAAGGCGTTCGATTCCGGCGGGATTGCCGTCGATGTCGACGCTCCAAAGACGTTTCGCTGGGCCGACGGAACCCTGACGGTGACCGTCACCATCACCGGAGACGACGAGCATCCGCGAACCGTTACGGCAATCGAGTTGGAACTCGAAGAGGAACCATCCGGCACGGCCGAGGAGCGGAACGCTTCGCGCCGAAACAACGCCGGAATCAAGCAGACGTTCGAGCAGTCGCTGGTTATTAACGCTGGCGAGTCAGCGACCGTCGAACTGGCCTTCGCACTCAACCCCGTCGCTGCGATCGAGAACGCCTCGGACAAGGCGGTGCCGGACTGGCTGAAGGCGGTTGCTGGCGCAGCAAACGTGCTCGCCGATGTGACCAGAGACACGCCATGGTATCGACTCGAAGCAACGCCGGTCGTTGAGGGGTTCTCGGCCCGTAAGTCCGCGTCGCAGCGCATCAAGAACCTCCGCCCCGGCGAGTGGGGCGACGGGGAAGGCGTTAGCGGCTCGATAACCTTTGGCTAGGCCACTAGCCCTTCTCCGCACCGCCGGTGGTGTTCATGATGCGTTTCTGGAAGACGAAGAACAGGACCGCAACGGGGATGGTCATGAGCACAGCAGCGGCAAGTTGGAGCGGGAATTGATTGCCAGAACCCAACTGGCCAGATACCAGCGAGGCCACGCCCGTTGTTAGCGTGTTCAGCTCCGGGCTCTGTCTCGAAACGATGAAGTGCCCGAGCTCGTTCCAGGAGCCTTGAAAGCTCAGGATGAACAGGGTAACCAAAGCGGGCCGCGCCATTGGCAGCACGATCGTCCAGTAGGTGCGAAACGTGCTCGCGCCGTCGATTCGAGCGGCCTCCTCGACACTGACCGGGATCGAGTCGAAGAACTGCTTCATGATGAATACGCCGGCGGCCGTCGACAGCAGCGGGATGATCATGCCGCCGTAGGTGTCATAAAGACCGAGTTGCTGCAGAATCAAGAACCGCGGGATCAGCAGTACAACACCAGGCACCGAGAGAATCCCGATGAACGCTGCGAACACGAAGGCTCGGCCACGGAACTTCAGTCGAGAGAGCGCGTACCCAGCCAGCGAGTCGAAGAACACTCGCCCGAGAGTCACGATCGTCGAGATCAATAGTGTGTTGCCCGCCCAGAGCGGAAACGGCACGTCGCCGAACAGACGTTCATATGCCGCGAACGTAATGGTCTGCGGGATCAGGCCCAGCGCATTCTGCGTCGCTTCGGCATCGGTCTTGAATGACGCAGAGATCGAGATGATGAACGGATAAATGTAGATCAGCGCGAGAGCGATCAGCACCAGATAGCCGAGCACGAGACTGGTGCGCGCGCGCGCCCCGAGCGTGTGGCGACGCTTTGGCGAGCGACGCACGACCGGTGTCTGAGGTTCTACGGTGACGGTCACGGAGTACCTCCTGGATTACCCGACGTCGGCGTCACCGTGACCTCGGGGTTGAGCGGATCCGGCGGAAGCGCAGCCTTCTTTCTCGCTGCCCGGGGAAGGCGGGGCGCACGTTCGGTCAGCAGCCAGCGCTGAGCCAAGGTGAGGAGGATGATGAAGACGAACAAGATGAAAGCGATCGCGGCACCTTGCCCCCACTGAAGGTCAACGAAGGACGACCGGTAGGCGAGGTAGGCGGGTGTCGAAATCGTGCCGCCGGCCGACGTGCCGCCAAGGATGTAGATCTGGTCGAACACCTGCCAAGAGCCGATGAGCCCAAGCGTTAGCACGGTGAACAGCGTTGGGCGGAGCATCGGAACCGTGATCGAAAAGAACTTTCGTGCCGGACCGGCACCGTCCATCATGGTGGCTTCGTCGATCTCGCCAGAGATGCTTTGCAGTGCGGCAAGAAATAGGAGCATGAAGGTGCCAGATGTCGTGAAGATCGCCAGCATGATGAGCGAACTCATGGCAACAGACGGGCCTGCAATCCACTCCCAGCCGGAGATCCCTAGGAAGCCGGGTGCGGCGAACGCACCGGTCGGTTCGGTAATTCCGATGGTGCTCAGAAGGCCGTGGAACACACCAGTCGAGTCGTTGAACCAGTTGGGCCCCTTGATACCGAACGCGCCGATCACCGCATTGACCGCGCCAGATGCCGTGAACAGGAACTGGAACACGATGACGATTGCCACTGAGCTTGTGACGGAAGGGAAGTAGAAGGCGGTGCGGAAGAATCCGCGCCCTCGCAGCATCGCGCGGTTAACCTGAACCGCCAGCAGCAGGGCAATGATCGTTTGCAGCGGGACAACGAACAATACGTAGTAGAGATTGTTCCTGACCGCAATGCCAAAGTTCTTCTGGTCGAGCCCGGGATCGACAGTGATCGCCGCATAGTTGTCGAGCCCGACGAAGTTGACCCGCGGGTTGAGGGGAGATTGGAATCCGTTCCAGTCGCTGAAGCTCACCCACAGGGCGAGCACGATGGGGATCACCAAGAAGACGAGGGTGATTACGACCGCGGGGGCGATGAAGATCCACCCCTCGCGGGCCTCGCTGCCGCGGATTCCTCCGCGGCGGCGAGGCCGTGCTGAAGCGAGAGCCACAGTGGTTATCCGTTCGCCTCATCCAACGCAGCCTGCAGGTTTGCCTGCAGAGTTGCGAGCAATGCCGATGGGTCAGCGGTTGCGATCCCCTCGAGCTGCGTGTTGAAGTCGGCGACTGCCGCGGATGCGCCCTGGAAGGAGACCGGGCTCACCGCCGATGCGACGCCGGCCACGAATGCGGCATTCTCCGGGAACTGGTCAGCATAGGTAGCCGAAGCGGCGACCGTAGAAGGAATCACACCGAACGCGTCAGAGAAGGCGAGCTGCTGCTCGTCACTCGTCAGGAACTCGATCAGACTGAGCGTTGCGTCACGCGTCGCTGAACCCACTGGCATCCCCCAACAGGTGCTGAAGGCGAAGGTCGACGGACCGGCCGGGCCGGCTGGCAACTCGACCGTAATGAACTTGCGGTCTGGGAAGTCGTTCTTCATGGCGCCGTTGATCCACGGACCTTCGATCACCATTGCCGCCTTGCCGAGTCCGAATGCTTCTCCACCCCAGCCAGCTTCAAGCTCCTGTGGGAACTTCAGCGAACCGGCGCTGATGAGACCTTGAAGGTAGGAAAGCCCTTCAGCGTTCTCCGGGCTGTCGGCCGCGATCGTGTCACCGTCGACAATGGTTCCGCCAGCCTGGTTCATGAACACGCCCATGCGGGTGTACTCACGCCCCATCGCCAGACCAACCTGATCCGGCGTTGTCAGTGTCGCAGCGACCGTCGCAAGCTGGTCCCAGTCCGTCGGTACGTCGGCGTCGGTGAGGCCAGCGGCCGTCCACGCGTCAGTGTTGATCTGCAAGCCAAGGGTAGAGAAGTCCTTGGGCGCGCAATAGAACTGACCGTCAACGCTGTATTGGTCGGTGAGGGCGGGGAGGAAGTCCGCTGTGTTGGTGAGCTCGCCAGCGTACGGCTCAAGGAATCCCTGCGCCGCATAGGTCTGGAACTGATCCCACGGCATGTAGAACAGGTCGGGCGGGGCATTGCCCGAGAAGCCTTGACCCAATTGCTGAATCAGGTCGCTTGCGGCGATGACTTCGACGGTGTTGCCAGTTTCCGTGGCCCACGCGTCCGCGGCCGCCTGTACGGCGTTCGTTTCGGCGTCACCGCTCGACCCGATGAGTATCGTCAGGTCTTGACCGGTCTGCGCGTCGCCACCCGAGTCGGCTGGCGCGCAGGCCGCTAGGCTAACGGCGAGCCCAGCGGCTAGCACCGCTGCGCTCCATTGTGATTTATTCACAGTGTTTCCTTTCGATTGTGATTGTCGGCCTTAAGTGCCGATGGTCCTGTCGAGCGCGAGATTGGTTGATCGGCGCTCGACAAGTCGTGGGGCGAGGAGCCGATAACTCGGCTCCTCGTTAGCGGCGCCCGCTGGCAGCACTTCATTGCCAGTGGGTCCAAGTAACAATTCGAGCACTGCGCCGGCGACAGCATCTAGCGGTTGCTGGATGCTCGAGATACCGATAGCGCGTGCGACCGGGGTGTCGTCGAAGCCGATAATCGGCAACGCGTCTTTGCCAAGGCTCGCCGCGGCGATTCTCGCTCCGAGGGCGAGTGAGTCGCTAGCGCAGACGAGCGCGTCAATGGTGTTGCCCGCGAGCAACTCGCGCGCAGCTTCTGTGCCCTGACTCACCCCGTCGACCACTGACGTACTGAGGCCGGTAGTTGACAGTCGAGCCGCCGAGATCGCGTCGACCCAGCCCTTATGGCGATCATCTCCCGCCCCGGATCCGCTCGGCCAGCCGACGTAACCGACTCGCGCGATGCCTTGAGTCAGCAAGTGCTCTGTGGCCTCGCGCACCCCGGCGCGCCCGTCAACATCCACCCAGCGGTGGCGCGGGTCGGACATGTCGTCGTGGCCCCACGGTCGCCCGAACGTCACGAATGGCGCCTCGTTCTGAATCAACCACGCCACTCGGGGATCCTCATACGACGTCGAAGTAAGCACGAAAGCATCGACGTCGGCGCCATCGCGCAGCCGTCGAATCTGATCGATCTCGTGATGCGGATCGTTTGCAGTGAAGAGCAGCACGCGCATTTCACGCGAGTCAGCCTGCTCGGTGAGCGAGTGCAGGAAGGTGTCGAGCACCGAGCCGGAGATTCCGTTGCGCTCAGGCTCGAGCCGGATGCCGATGGTCGAGGACTTACGAGTCCGCAGTCGGCGAGCGGATGCGTGCGGCCGGTAGCGCAGCTGGGCAATGGCGGCCTCCACGCGCTCTCGCGTCGCATCCTTCACGATCGCAGGCGAGTTCAGCACGTTCGAGACGGTCTGCCGCGACACCTGAGCGACTCGAGCGACATCCTCGACGGTGGGGAGCTGAGCCATCGGTGCCTCCTTTGGCCACGATTGGGTGCGGACTGTGATCGTTCAAATCAACAGACGATTCGCCGTCGATTTTGGCGGCGATGAGGCAAGAAGGTAATCATCAGCCGAAGTTTGATCGATCAAATTCTTAGTGTTATGTTACAGGCACCGTCGAGCATGTCAATGCTTGTCGGCGTCAAAAACGGGCGATGGCCCACACCGAGTCAACCCAGAGTCTCGAGGGTCACATGGAAATTCCTGTTCAGCCCCTGCTGAGTGACGAACTCGTCGTACTTCGTGCGCCAACCCAGGTCTGGTCGGCTCCCGACGGCACCATCGGTTCGCGACCAATACACGGCGTGTACTACTCCGACCTGCGCGTGATCTCGAACTGCGTTATTCGCATTGCCGGCTCGGTGCCCGAAGTGATCGCGTCGGCGCCTGCCGGGGCGGACACGTGCACGTTCACCGCCATCGTTCGCTCAATCGATGAGGCTTCCCCCGATCCCGGGATCATCGCGACCCAACGCCGAATCGCCACCTCTGACGGCGTGAACGAGTCAATCGAATTGCGGTCGCGGTTGGGGTACCCGCTCGAGGTTGAGATCGTCGTGAACATGACGCCCGACAGTTCCTCACTCGACCGCATCAAACTCGGCACGAACTCGACTCACGAGGCGCCGGTGGTTCAGGTTTCTGGCACCACAGCGAGTTGGGCCAGCAACGCTATACATGCGAGCGTCGACGCGCCAGGCGCGCGCGTAAGCATTAGCGGCGACACGATCGAACTGCGTTGGATGGTGTCGGTACCGCTGAAGGGCAGCGCGAGCGTTGCGTGGGTGATGACCGCACGGGACGATCACGCGGTCGTCGCAGGGGATCGGTCAACCGTGCCGTGGACAACACCGGTCGTCACCGGCGACGAACGACTCGAGCGGTGGGTCACCTCCGCCTTGAGCGACCTCGATGCGCTGCGTATGACCACCACCCAGGACCCGTCGCTTGGCTTCGTTGCAGCGGGAGCGCCTTGGTTCTTTACGCTATTCGGGCGCGACTCGCTGTGGACAGCGCGGTTCATGCTTCCGCTGGGCACTGAACTGGCCTGGGACACCCTGCGCGTGCTCGCCGGACTGCAGGGCAGCGCGTTAGCGGCGGACCGTGCGGAAGAACCGGGCAAGATCATGCACGAGTTGCGACGTGGAGTCGTGCACATCGACGGCGACTCTGCATTCCTACCGCCGCTGTACTACGGCACCGTGGATGCGACAGCGCTCTGGGTGATCCTGCTCCATGACGCTTGGAAATGGGGCCTCGACGACGCGAGTGTCGAGTCGCTCCTTCCTCACCTCGAGGCGGCGCTCGACTGGCTTCGCGACCACGCCGACGGCGACGGCGACGGATTGCTTGAGTATCTCGATGTCTCAGGTCACGGTTTGACGAATCAAGGGTGGAAAGACTCCGGCGACTCCGTGCAATGGCGCGACGGCCAGCTCGCCGAAGGCCCGATTGCACTCTGCGAAGTGCAGGCATACGCGTACGAAGCGGCCGTTGGCGGTGCGGCCATACTCGAGCACTTCGGTCGAGATGCGTCATCGTGGCGCAGCTGGGCAGCAGCTCTCAAGCACCACTTTCGCAGCACCTTCTGGGTCGACGACGTCGATGGTGCATATCCAGCCATCGCCCTCGACGCAAAGAAGCGCCGAGTCGACTCGCTCACCAGCAACATCGGTCACCTCCTCGGTACTGGACTGCTTGACGACGAGGAAAGCGCCCTGATCGCGCGACGCTTGGTCACACCGGAACTCAATAGTGGCTTCGGGCTTCGCACGATGTCCACCGCGGCGGCGGGGTATTGGCCGCTGAGCTACCACGGGGGAAGCGTCTGGACCCACGACACCGCGATCGCGATCATGGGCTTGAGCAAGGCCGGCTTCCGGGATGAAGCCGGTGAGCTGATCGAGGGGCTGCTTGCCGCGGCATCCGCATTCAGATATCGGATGCCAGAACTCCACTCCGGAGAGTCGGCGAGTGTCACGAGTCGGCCGATTCCCTACCCGGCAGCATGTCGGCCACAAGCCTGGTCGGCCGCAGCAGCCGTCTCAGTGGTCGCGAGCGTGTTCGGACTCAGTGCGGATGCGCAACGTGGCACGCTGACCTCGAGCGTTGCGGGTCTCGACACACCGCTGAGCGTTGGAGGGTTCCAAGACGGAGGCTTTCACGACGGTGGGATACAGGTCGACGGGATTCAGTTCGCAGGTGGCACGTACCGAGTCGACAGAAGCGGCGTTACGAAGCGCCAATAGGGGACGTCGAGGACCTAGCTTGGCTACCCGACGGACGCAAAACCGACGGGAACGTACAGGTCTTGCACACGGTCGCGGAGCGCGGTGTGGTCGTTTCTCGTGAAGATACCGCAGGCATCCACTCGACAATCGAAGCCTTCGCCGACCGGATCGCCGGCCTCCAGATACGCAGTGAACGTGCCATCCGCCACAGAGTCGTAGCTGCGCGCACCGAAGAGTCTCCAGGCAAAGTCATCGTTGATCCAGTTGCTGGGGGCGAACTGGATGGTCCCAACTGCGACTTCCTGCTCTGACTGTTCTGGCACACCACCGACGCAGGGACCCGGCTTTTCACCCGGCGCAGGAATCACACAGATGGCGACGTAGATGCCGCGGCTGCCATCGAACCCGTCACCCCGCACGATGAACCGCTCCCCAACCGTGAGGGCTGAGGTGTCGATCGTCGCGCCATCCTCGGCAGGCTCAACACTGATGCTGCGGTCGCGACCGTCGTCACCCGTCGCCGTCGCAACGAGCGGCCACGCTTCCGTTGCGGCATCCTGATTCGCGTCGCCTTGGCCTTGATACGTCAGAATCGGCACGACGACAACGGCAATGGGCACGAGCAGGAGTACCAGCACTCCGGTAACCACCCACGGCCAACGTCGGCGTCGGCGCGGAACGTCAGCCGTCGATGATGCTCCGCTGTCAGACATAGCCAAAACTCTAGGCCAACTCGCTGAGCCGAACTGAGGCGGGCCCGAGCCGCTGTGTCGGCACGTCGCCCAGCGCGGAGTATGCTCACGATTCGTGAAGGGTACCGCGAGCATCCGCAGCGACCTGAGACGCGATTTGGCGGCCGTTCTGGTCGGCGGGATGCTCGGCACAGCCATTCGCCTAGCCATCGAGTTGCTCGTCCCGCACGCCGACGCCGAGCCGCCGTGGGGGATTCTTGCAGCCAACTCGGCGGGAGCCCTCCTGCTCGGGCTGCTCGTCGCGCGGGTGTGGCCGGTCGCTCCGGATTGGCTGC
>JBGSTT010000128.1:0-5996 GCA_041736385.1 Rhodoglobus sp.
GATACGATCTCGAATGCCGCTGCTCGCTCGGACTCGCGCGGACTTCGCCAAGACGCTGCCGTTCGCGGAACAGCGTATCGGGATGTCACTGCACCTCGAGCCCAAGACCGCGGTGCTTCTTGAAACGCTTGCGGCGGGAGGTGCAGAGCTCGTCGCGACCGGAAATCACGGCTCAACGCAGGATGATGTCGTCGCTTATCTCAAGACGCTCGGCATGACCGTGTTCGGTGCGCGCGACGACGACCTGACGCAGCACCTTGGCAACGTGGCATCCGTTATCGAATCACAGCCAACGATGCTGCTCGACAACGGCGCTGATCTCGCGGCGATCATTGCGACCTTGCAGGGGACCGCGACCGCCACGACCGCCGGCACCGGCGGCTCAGTCGTTAGCGGCGGCTCAGTGATTACCGGCGGCTCAGTGATCATTGGTGGGACTGAGGAGACCACCTCAGGGGGCTTGCGCTTGCGCGGCGAGCTGGCCGGGCGCATCCCGTTTCCGATGATCGTCATCAACGATTCGCCGCTCAAGGCGATCGGTGAGAATAAGCACGCGGTCGGGCAGAGCGTCGTCGAAAGCTTCATGCGGATCACCAACATGATGGTCAACGGCCGCAGATTCGTCGTTGCTGGCTATGGCTGGTGCGGACGCGGGATCGCACACTATTTGCGCGCATTCGGCGGCAAGGTCGCCGTCGTCGAGATCGACGAGCTCAAGGCGTTCGAGGCGGCCATGGACGGGTTCAAGGTGGACACGGCGCTCAACCTCGCCAGCTGGGGCGAGGTGTTCTTCACGGCAACCGGGCATCCCGAGATCCTCTCCAGCGCCTTCTTCGAGCGGGTAGAAGATGGCGCAGTGCTGGCCAACTGCGGGCACTTTCCCTGGGAGATCGACGTGGCAGCACTGCGCGCACTTTCGACAAGTAGTCGAATGCTGGATGACGCGATTGAGCGCATCGAATTGCCAGACGGTCGTCACGTGATCCTGATCGCAGACGGCCGGATGATGAACCTTGCGGGCCGCGAGCCGAAAGGCAATTCGCTCGAGGCGATGGACCTCGGTTTCCTCTTGCAGACCCTGTCGCTCGAGCGAGTCGCGACCGCACCAAAGACGCTCACGGCGGGAGCGCAGCCCGTGCCAGATGATCTCGATCGTGAGATCGCACGACGCATGCTCACAGCGATGGCCGCGGAGCGATGAACGACGTGATGAACGGCGCGATGAACGCAGCGATAAACGTCGAGCAATGAACGACTACTCCGCTCCAGCCCTCGACAAGGGCCTGGACATTCTCGAGCTGCTCGCCGAGACGGTTGGCGGGCTCAGCCAGTCCGAGATCGCGGAGGCGAGCGGTCGCAGTGTTGGCCAGATGTTCCGCATGCTCGCAACCCTCGAGCGGCGCGGTTACGTGCTGCGCGATGCGCAGTCCGGGCTCTATTTCAGCTCGATGAAGCTGTTTGATCTGGCCCACCGGCATCCACCGCTTCGCGCGCTCGTCACCGCGGCGATGCCGGCGATGCGTTCACTTACCGAGCTCGTCAGGCAGTCGTGCAACCTCAGCGTGCTCGACGCAGACCGCGTTCGGGTCATCGCTCAGGTAGAGAGCCCCGCCGACTTCGGCTACCGAGTTCGGGTCGGTGCGCTGTTCTCGGTCGAATCGACAGCGACCGGAGCGGTCCTGAGCGGCAGGGCCGCTCGCCTCGTAATGCCGGATCCTCTCCAGGCCGGCATAACGGACGTTGTCGCAGCCATCCGCGATTCCCGGGATGCCACCGTCGCCGCGATCACGGTGCCATACGTCTCGACGACGTTCAGCGGCATCCCGGTCGATGATGTCGCCGACGCGGCCGGTGCTACGGCGACGGCAATCTCTGAACGGCTGGCTGGACTGGCTGGACTGGCTGGACTGACTGAGGCAAGCGCTAGATTGGACGCATGAACGCCCCCAACGACGAGTACCTCATGCCAGGCGGCGGCGCGAGCATCACAGCGCTCCCCAAGGTCTCCCTCCACGATCATCTCGATGGTGGGTTGCGACCTCAGACCATCATCGAACTCGCCGCTGAGATCGGGCACGAGCTTCCAGAGAAGGATGCCGCGGCACTCGGGTCGTGGTTCGCTGAGAAGTCTGACTCCGGCTCGCTCGTTGAGTACCTGAAGACCTTCGACATCACCACAGCGGTGATGCAAACGCACGCGGGCCTCGTGCGCGTCGCTCGCGAGTTCGTCGAAGATCTCGCTGCTGACGGCGTGATCTATGGCGAGGTGCGATGGGCGCCTGAGCAGCACCTCACTCGCGGGCTCAGCCTCGACGAAACCGTTGAAGCGGTGCAGCAAGGCATTGAGGAAGGCATCGACGTAGCCGCTGGCACCGGCCACACGATCCGAATTGGTCAGCTCGTCAGCGCGATGCGCCACGCCGACCGCGGCCTCGAGATTGCCGAACTCGCCGTGCGCCACCACAGTCGTGGGGTCGTTGGTTTCGACATTGCCGGCGCCGAGGCGGGATTCCCTGCCAGCAATCTGCGTGATGCCTTCGACTACCTCGCGCAGAACTACCTACCGACAACGGTCCATGCTGGCGAAGCCGACGGCATCCACAGCATTCGCAGTGCGCTTTTCGACGGTCGCGCGCTGCGACTCGGGCACGGTGTGCGAATCGCGGAGGATGTCATCGTTGCCGACGAGGACGATGAAAACACCTACGTCACGCTCGGCCCGGTCGCACAATGGGTGAAAGATCGCGAAATTGCGCTCGAACTCAGCCCGTCGTCGAATCTTCAGACCGGTGCGATTGCCCAGTGGGGTGACGAGATCGAAGACCACCCATTCGATCTGCTGTACCAGCTCGGATTCCGGGTCACCGTAAACACTGACAACCGTCTGATGAGTTCAACGAGTCTCAGTCGCGAACTGTCGATTCTTGCCGAGGCATTCGGGTACGACCTCACGGATCTCGCGGTCTTCCAGTTGAATGCTGCCGCGGCCAGTTTTCTGCCGCTCGATGACCGCGAGGAGCTTGCCGACCGCATCACCGCCGGCTTTGAACAGGCCTAGGGTTCTGAGCGCGTGAAGATCGTTACTATTTGCGGGTCGGGCATCGGCAGTTCTGGAATTCTCAAGGTGAACGCAGAGCGGGTACTTGCGAAGCTCGGAATCGAAGCCACGGTGGTTGCGGCAGACAAGGCAACACTCGCTGCCGTGATGGGCGATGCCCAAGTGATTCTTGCCGGCGACGAGTACCTCGACTCGATCGGCAAGACATCCGCCGATGTGATCGTTATCGATAACTTCTTCGACACCGTCGAGTTGTCAGCAAAGCTCGAACACAGTCTCGGCTGACGCGGCCGCCGACGAGGAGTTCCGGCTCAGCTTGGCGACAGCAGGGTGCGCATCCCACTATCGAGCTCGGCGATGACAGCGGCGGCCGCCGCCTGGCGGGCCGCGGCATCCCCCTCGGTGCTTGACGCGTCGAGGTAGACCTTGAGCTTCGGCTCGGTCCCGCTCGGGCGCACGATCACGCGCGACCCGTTGCTCATGTGGATGCGCAAAATGTCACCGGGCGGGTACTCGCCGAACCCGTCGCTGAAGTCGTCGATGCTCGCAACGGGCAGCGCGCCAACCTGCGCCGGGGGAGCGATTCGCAAGGCGGTCATCATGCGATCGATGTCCTGTAGGTCGTCGACGCGAAGCGAGATCTGTCCGGAAGCGTACGCGCCGAACGTCGCGGCAAAGTCAGCGAGGTGGTCGGTGACGCTCTTACCAACTGCCTTGAGTTCGGCGGCAAGCGAGAGAAAGTCGACAGCAGCTGAGATGCCGTCCTTGTCGCGGACCTTTTCCGGGTCGACCAGGTAGCCGAGCGCCTCCTCGTAGCCATAGCTGATGCCCGGCACTCTCGAAATCCATTTGAAGCCAGTGAGCGTCTCACGGTAGTCAAGTCGATAGCGGCGCGCGATCTCTGACAGCGCAGGGGACGAGACGATGGATGCCGCGAGGGTCCCGGTTTCCGCTCCGCTCGACTGCACGCGCTCAGCAGCGCGCCACCCGAGCAGGGTCCCGACCTCGTTGCCGCTCAAACGACGCCACACGCCGTCAGCTTCAGGGATGGCGACCGCGAGCCGGTCTGCGTCCGGGTCGTTGACGATTGCCACGTCAGCTCTGACGGCGATGGCCTTGGCGAGCGTCAGGTCCATGGCGCCCGGTTCTTCTGGGTTCGGAAACGCGACTGTCGGGAACGCGGCATCCGGCTCGATTTGTTCTTCGACAATCGCGGGGGCCGCGAAGCCTGCCGCCTCGAAGACGCGCGCAGCCGTCTCCCAACCCACCCCGTGCATGGCCGAGTAGACGAACGCGATGGGTGCGACAGCGCGACCGAGTTCTGCAGTGCGGCCGACATACTCGTCGATCACCGAATCGTCGGCAACGTCGAACTCGGTCGAACGTGGCAGGTCCACAATGGAACCGGCCGCGACCTTCTCAATCTCGGCAGCGATCAGCGCGTCAGCCGGCGCGACGATCTGGGACCCATGATCAAGTCCGCCGAGGTAAACCTTGTAGCCGTTGTCACGGGCTGGGTTATGGCTCGCCGTCACCATCACGCCGGCGCTCACCGCGAAGTGACGCACGGCAAAGGCGAGCACGGGAGTTGGGAGCGCTCGAGGCAGAAGGATCGCTCGCACCCCCGCACCGGCCATGATGACGGCGGTGTCTCGAGCGAACACCTCAGAGTTGACTCGACCGTCGTAGCCAATCACGATGCTGGGTTGACCGTCGCGCTGGCGCAGGAACGCCGCAAACCCTGCCGCCGCCTGCGTCACGAGCACCCGGTTCATGCGGGTTGGACCAGCGCCGAGTTCGCCGCGCAGGCCAGCGGTACCGAACTGCAGTCGAGACGCGAATCTTGACTCAAGGGGCTCGGTGTCACCTGCCTCTGCCGCGGCGATCAGGCCAGCCAACTCGGCTTTCGTGGTGTCGTCAGGATCCTGGTCGAGCCAGGCTCTCGCTTGATCGAGCCGACTCACAGCTCCGCCACGATCCTTGCGAGCAGAGCGCTGATCCGTGTTTCCGCTTCGCGACCGGCCTCCAGCACTTCTGCGTGACTCAGCGGTGTCTTCTGGATGCCAGCGGCGAGATTGGTGATCAGCGACATCCCGAGAATCTCCATTCCAGCCTGCCGGGCCGCAATGGCTTCGAGTGCGGTCGACATGCCGACGATGTGGCCGCCGATCGTCTTTGCCATCTGCACTTCTGCCGGGGTTTCGTAGTGCGGCCCGCGGAACTGGCAGTACACGCCCTCGTCGAGCGAAGCATCCACCGACCGGGCGAGGTTGCGCAACCGCACAGAGTACAGATCGGTTAGGTCCACAAAGGTTGCGCCTTCGAGTGGTGAGTCCGCGGTGAGGTTGATGTGGTCGCTGATGAGCACCGGGCTGCCCGGCGTCCAGGTTTCCTTGATTCCACCGGCACCGTTGGTGAGGATCATCGTCGTCGCGCCGGTCGCAGCCGCCGTGCGCACCGAGTGCACAACCCGACGCACTCCGTGGCCTTCGTAGTAGTGGGTGCGGGCTCCGATCACGAGCGCACGCTTGCCGCTCGGCAACAGCACAGAGCGGAGCGTGCCGACATGGCCTTCGAGAGCGGGTTTCGAGAATCCTATGACGTCGGCTGCCGGGATGGTGGCGGTCGTCTCCCCGATCAGGTCGGCAGCCTTCGCCCATCCTGAACCGAGCGTCATAGCGATATCGTGCCGCCCTACGCCGGTCAGCTCAGCGAGCTGTTTCGCGGCGAGGGAAGCGATCTCGAACGGATCGGCGGTTGGGTCATCGAGGGGATGCGCGTGCTCGAACATTCCCCCACTCTAGCCACGAGCCAGCCAAGCGCTGCAGTGGTTTGTTGGTGCCTTGCCGCAGGGCCAGAATTGGAGCATGGCTTACGAATTCGAGCGCACACAACGCATCGCCATTCTCGGCGGCGGACCCGGCGGCTACGAAGCGGC
>JBGSTT010000129.1:0-4096 GCA_041736385.1 Rhodoglobus sp.
GATACGATCTCGAATGCCGCTGCTCGCTCGGACTCGCGCGGACTTCGCCAAGACGCTGCCGTTCGCGGAACAGCGTATCGGGATGTCACTGCACCTCGAGCCCAAGACCGCGGTGCTTCTTGAAACGCTTGCGGCGGGAGGCGCAGAGCTCGTCGCGACCGGAAACCACGGCTCAACGCAGGATGATGTCGTTGCGTATCTCAAGACGCTCGGTATGACCGTGTTCGGGACGCGCGACGACGACCTGACCCAGCACCTGGGCAACGTGGCATCCGTTATCGAATCACGGCCAACGATGCTGCTCGACAATGGCGCTGATCTCGCTGCGATCGTTGCGAACTTGCAGCAGACGACGCCCAAGCGAGCAGTCGGCAGCAGCGGTTCAAGCATGAGCGACGGCTCCGTCATTATTGGCGGAACCGAGGAAACGACCTCAGGGGGCTTGCGCTTGCGGGGCGAGCTGGCTGGGCGTATCCCGTTTCCGATGATCGTCATCAACGATTCGCCGCTCAAGGCAATCGGTGAGAACAAGCACGCGGTTGGGCAGAGCGTTGTCGAGAGCTTCATGCGGATCACCAACTTGATGGTCAATGGTCGCAGATTCGTCGTCGCTGGCTATGGCTGGTGCGGACGCGGGATTGCGCACTATTTGCGTGCATTCGGTGGCAAGGTCGCCGTCGTCGAGATCGACGAGCTCAAGGCTTTCGAGGCGGCCATGGACGGGTACAGAGTGGACACGGCGCTCAACCTCGCTGACTGGGGCGAGGTGTTCTTCACCGCAACGGGGCATCCCGAGATCCTTTCCAGCGCCTTCTTCGAGCGGGTAGCAGACGGCGCCGTCTTGGCCAACTGCGGACACTTTCCGTGGGAGATTGACGTGGCAGCACTGCGCGCACTCTCTACACGGAGTCGAATGCTGGATGACGCAATCGAGCGCATCGAAATGCCAGACGGTCGTCACGTGATCCTGATCGCAGACGGCCGGATGATGAACCTCGCTGGCCGCGAGCCGAAAGGCAATTCGCTCGAAGCAATGGACCTCGGTTTCCTCTTGCAGACCCTGTCGCTCGAGCGAGTCGCCACCGCACCAAAGTCGCTTACTGCTGGAGCGCAGCCCGTGCCAGACGATCTCGATCGTGAGATCGCCCGGCGGATGCTGGCAGCGATGGCTGCAGCGCGATGAGCGTCGCAACAGATCATGCAGCGCGGTAAACCCCGAGCGATGAACGACTACTCCGCCCCAGCCCTCGACAAGGGTCTGGACATTCTCGAGCTGCTCGCCGAGACGGTCGGCGGGCTCAGCCAGTCCGAGATTGCGGAGGCGAGCGGTCGCAGTGTTGGCCAGATGTTCCGTATGCTCGCCACCCTCGAGCGGCGCGGTTACGTGCTGCGCGATGCGCAGTCCGGGCTCTATTTCAGCTCCATGAAGCTGTTTGACCTGGCCCACCGGCATCCACCGCTTCGCGCGCTCGTCACCGCGGCAATGCCAGCGATGCGTTCACTCGCTGAGCTCGTCAGGCAGTCCTGCAACCTCAGTGTGCTTGACGCAGACCGCGTTCGGGTGATCGCTCAGGTGGAGAGCCCTTCCGACTTCGGCTTCCAAGTTCGGGTCGGTGCGCTGTTCGCGGTCGAATCGACAGCGACCGGAACCGTACTGAGCGGTCAGGCGGCCGCCCTGGTAGTGCCAGATCCACTGCAAGCCGGCATTACCGACGTCGTCGCGGCCATCCGCGATTCACGGGATGCCACCGTAGCCGCCATTACCGTGCCGTACGTGTCGACGACGTTCAGCGGCATCCCGGTCGATGATGTTGCCAGCGCGGCCGCTGCAGCGGCAATGGCAATCTCGGAACGGCTCTCAGGGCTGACTGGGCTGGCTGGACTGACTGAACTGAATGGACTGACTGAGGCAGGCGCTAGATTGGACGCATGAACGCACCAAACAACGAGTACCTCATGCCAGGAGGCGGTGCGAGCATCACAGCGCTCCCCAAGGTCTCCCTCCACGATCATCTCGACGGTGGGCTGCGACCTCAGACCATCATCGAACTCGCCGCGGAGATCGGGCACGAGCTTCCAGAGACGGATGCCGCGGCACTCGGGTCGTGGTTCGCCGAAAAGTCTGACTCCGGCTCGCTCGTCGAGTACCTGAAAACCTTTGACATCACCACTGCGGTGATGCAAACCCACGCGGGCCTGGTGCGCGTCGCTCGCGAATTTGTCGAGGATCTCGCCGCTGACGGCGTGATCTACGGCGAGGTGCGATGGGCGCCTGAGCAGCACCTCGCGCGCGGGCTCAGCCTTGACGAGACTGTTGAAGCGGTGCAGCAGGGTATTGAGGAAGGCATCGACGTAGCCGCTGGCACCGGCCACACGATCCGCATCGGTCAACTCGTCAGCGCGATGCGCCACGCTGACCGCGGGCTCGAGATTGCCCACCTCGCCGTGCGCCACCACAATCGTGGAGTCGTCGGTTTCGACATTGCCGGCGCCGAGGCTGGCTTCCCCGCCAGCAATCTGAGTGATGCCTTCGACTACCTCGCGCAGAACTATCTACCGACAACCGTCCACGCTGGCGAAGCCGACGGCATCCACAGCATTCGCAGTGCGCTGTTCGACGGTCGCGCGCTGCGACTCGGGCACGGTGTGCGGATTGCCGAGGATGTCATCGTTGCCGACGAGGATGACGAGAACACCTACGTCACGCTCGGCCCCGTCGCGCAATGGGTGAAAGATCGTGAAATTGCGCTCGAACTCAGCCCATCGTCCAACCTTCAGACCGGCGCGATTGCCCAGTGGGGTGACGAGATCGATGACCACCCATTCGATCTGCTGTACCAGCTCGGATTCCGGGTCACCGTGAACACTGACAACCGTCTGATGAGTTCGACCACTCTCAGTCGTGAACTGTCGATTCTTGCCGAGGCATTCGGATACGACCTGACGGATCTCGCCGTCTTCCAGTTGAATGCTGCGGCCGCCAGTTTTCTGCCGCTCGATGACCGCGAGGAGCTTGCCGACCGCATCACCGCCGGCTTCGAACAGGCCTAGGGTTCTGAGCGCGTGAAGATCGTTACGATTTGCGGGTCGGGCATCGGCAGTTCTGGAATTCTCAAGGTGAACGCGGAACGCGTGCTTGGGAAGCTCGGAATCGAAGCGACGGTGGTTGCGGCAGACAAGGAAACACTCGCTGCCGTGATCGGCGACGCACAAGTGATTCTTAGCGGTCCCGAGTACCTCAACTCGATCGGCAAGACATTCGCCGATGTGATCGTTATCGACAATTTCTTCGACACGGTCGAGTTGTCGGCAAAGCTCGATCACAGTCTCGGCTGACGCGGCAGCGGCCAACGCGTTCGTGCTCAGTTGGGCGAGAGGAGGGTGCGCATCCCACTGTCGAGTTCAGCGATGACGGCAGCGGCCGCCGCTTGGCGGGCCGCCGCATCCCCCTCGGTGCTTGACGCGTCGAGGTAGACCTTGAGCTTCGGCTCGGTCCCGCTCGGGCGCACGATTACGCGCGACCCGTTGCTCATGTGGATGCGCAGGATGTCACCGGGCGGGTACTCACCGAACCCGTCGCTGAAGTCGTCGATGCTCGCAACGGGCAGCGCGCCAACCTGCGCCGGGGGAGCGATTCGCAAGGCAGTCATCATGCGCTCGATGTCCTGGAGGTCGTCGACGCGAAGCGAAATCTGTCCGGACGCGTATGCGCCGAACGTCGCGGCAAAGTCAGTCAGGTGGTCGATGACGCTCTTTCCAGCCGCCTTGAGTTCGGCCGTGAGCGAGAGAAAGTCGACCGCGGCGGAGATCCCGTCCTTGTCGCGGACCTTTCCCGGGTCGACCAGATACCCGAGCGCCTCCTCGTAGCCGTAGCTGATGCCGGGCACTCGCGAAATCCACTTGAATCCCGTGAGTGTCTCAGAGAATTCGAGTCGATAGCGGCGCGCGATCTCCGCCAAAGCAGGGGACGAGACGATGGATGCCGCGAGCGTCCCCGTTTCCGCTCCGCTCGACTGCACGCGCTCAGCAGCGCGCCACCCGAGCAGGGTCCCGACCTCGTTGCCGCTCAAACGACGCCACACGCCGTCAGCTTCAG
>JBGSTT010000150.1:0-3426 GCA_041736385.1 Rhodoglobus sp.
TGGCCTCCCCGGAACATTCTTCACATCGCGGGCATTGACCAACTGCAGCCGCAATCCCGCGGCTTCCAACACATAGAACCAGATTCGCCAATAATCCGAGGTGGACTCCACCGTGACCCGCTGCACCCCCTCGGCTACCAATTCGGTAGCCAACTCAGTGACCCCCGCCAGCGTCGCGGGTACGTCCCACACCCGACTCACACGCCGGCCTTCGACGGCCGGATGCGGCACACGCACGCATACCTTCCCAGTCGCCTTGGCGACATCGACTGCACACACCCGCCCGATCACCGACTCGTGATCAGCATCAGGTATCTCCTCATGCCCAACGCTCACTTCGACTGCCCTCCAAACATATTCATGCCAGCACAACAGGCGGGCCACCTTGGGGGCATCGGTCGGGAACCGAAAGTCTGACCGGCGTGCTCAAAGCAACAGTGCGTGGCCCTTCAAGGGCCGAGCCCCAACACCAGGCTTATAGACGGGATCGCAACCCCAGGGAGTAATCGGCGTCGACAAGGTGACCCAACCCCATTTTCACGCCTGCGAGGCGTCCCCGCAGGACAAACCGCTTATAGCTGATGCCTCCACGATCTAGGGGAATCCCATAGGCGGCCGGCACCGGGGAGAAGTACCCACCGTGAAAACGCCGTGCCCTTCAACCAGAAAACCTTCCCTCCGATCGTGTGAAAGTGTCCGTCGTGGGGAGGGCAGGGAGAGTCGAAAGTCTGACGCACGGGCTCAAGGCACCAATCCACGGTTCCCGTGGGAGCCCTCCGCCACCATGCTGACTTACAGGCTCACAGGCACCAAGGTCGGACCGAGGTCAACCACGACGAACACCCCCATCATTACGCCGTGCCCGACCGGGCCACAACAGGTGACCACAGCCGAATCTTCGCGCACCACGGTGCGCCACGGCACGCGGCGCAGGATTGCTGACTTCATTTATTATTGGACAACACGGTCGCGATCGCGCGCTCGACACGCCGAGAATCCGCAGATCAGAACACACGATCGCCGATCCAGCACCGACTACATGTCAGGAGTCCTGGTCACGCGCACGGGAACAATTGCGCGGCGGTCGCGGCTCGGGCCCACTGCTCGGCGAAGGCCCGCGAGATCTCGTCGAGAGCGGGAGTGAGCGGTTCAACCTGGTGGGTGACCAACGCGTCGTCGTCGGTGGCGGCCACCGGATGCCAGTAGACGCCGTCGGCGGTGACGGTGATTTCGGGTACCAGCGATGCGCGGGTAATCACCACGCCTTCGGTTGCCAGACCCTCGTGGGCGATTGGCCGCACAATTTGATCGTCGGGCGCGATCCCGAACTCATCGAGGAACTGGTGGAATGACCCCAGTTCGCCGGGCCCTGGCGCAGCGACGGTGGCGGCTACCGCACGCGAAACCCCCTATCGAGAGCCAGTCGTATTCCGTTCACCGCCTTGGCCCAGCTGCCCTGGCCGCGGTGCGCATCGTGCAATTGTTGCGTCGCCGAATCGAGGCTACTCTGCAGCGCGACGTTGTCGCGTGGGATCGACTCGAGCCTGGGTGAGATGTGTCAGCGGAATGACAATCCGACAGCGAAATCGCTTGGCTTCCGATCACTATGGTTCATGGATGAACATGCCCCGAGACCTCGGACAGACATGCGTCATCTGTAAAGCGGAAGGCACGAAGATGAGGAAAGTTACTTTCGCGACTATTGCAACCGCCGGCCTGGCCGCGGCCACCTTTGGACTGGCTTCACCGGCCCTGGCCGCCACCGGAACGGCGCAGGACACGATAAATTCGCTGGAGGCCCAGGGCTTTACGGTCTTCGTGCACAAGGTCGGCAACGCTCCGCTGAGCCAATGCAGCGTCAGCGGGGTAAAACCCGGCCACACGACCAGCAGGACGGACAGCGGAGTTGCCGGAGGCCGGGACCGCCCCATCGAAAGAGTCGAGTCGAAGACGATAAACGTCTTCGTCAGTTGCTAAGAACACCGCTCGACGACACTCTGATCAAGAGTCTGACACACAACGATCCAGTGGCGTCGTCCGGCGAGGAAGGCTGTCCTCGGAACCTCGACATCGCTCGACACGCCGTCCCGTGATGCGCTTGCCGTTCAATCCTTCTCGGCAACGATCAGCGTTTAAACGAGGAGGGCCGGGTGGAGTTCACTTCACCTGGCTTGATTGTCAGCACGGTGACACTCATGCCCCACGATTGTCAGCAGCGTGACATGGTCGACGGACGACCGAAGGGAATCAGATCATGACCCAGAACCTGCAAGCCCGCCTGAATCCGCATTCACCTGCCGTGCTGAGCCTGTTCCGCATCGTGTTCGGGCTGATGTTCACCCTCAACGGCACCATGAAACTGTTTGGCTGGCCCGTCGGCTCTGCGGTGGCGGTCGGTAACTGGCCGTTCTGGTGGGCCGGGCTGATCGAACTGGTCACCGGCCTGCTGATCGTGGTCGGGTTGTTCACCCCCATCGCCGCACTCATCGCTTCGGGTGAGATGGCCGTCGCCTACTTCTGGTTGCATCAGCCCGACGCACTGTGGCCGATCGACCCGCAAAATGGCGGCGAGTTCGCGATCCTCTACTGCTTCGGCTTCCTGCTGCTGGTCTTCACTGGACCAGGCGCCTTCGCGCTGGATGCCATGAGAGGCCGCGCACGTGCCGCAACGCCGCGCCGATAACAGGTCAGTGCAGCCCCGAGCGCCGACGCGACGTGCCCATGCCGTCCACCTCCGCGGCCAGGGTCGCGTCGGGGCCGGGGTGAAGCATCCACGGCATTGTCAGCGTGTGGCCCATGCCTGCGCCTCGGTGCCCACGTAGTCCGCGGTGGTTGACGGCGTCGATCAACGGCGTCAGGATCCTGAAATCGTCTAGTGGCAAACCGTTTTCGGCCATCGGCCACGACGCCGAGCTGGCCCGGGCGGCGCCGTGCCTGGCCATTGCGAGGACGTGGCCGGATATGAGCGACCCCAAGGACGACAGGCACACCCGTAGCGTGGATGTCGGAGAGTTCATGCGCGGTGACAACGTCACCGACTTCGATCCTTGGCATGGCGTCAGCCAATCACGAGCAGAGGTCAGCACAAACCGAAGGTGTCAGCACGCCGACACTCACGGTGTCCGTAGCCCGATAGAGACACGCCCTCGTAACTGCACGGCCGAATCCGCTCGTAACCGGGAACACGCTGGCAAGGCTCCGTTCCCTCTTACGGCCAGACCATTGATAAGAAGCTAATCGGGAACAGTCGTACACGCTCCATTCAGACCCCAGATAACCCGGTTGGAGAGCATGTCCCGAGTCGCGTGGAATTTGGGTGACGATCCACGGTGAACTCTATGCGGCGGCACCGACAGATTCGGCGTCGGGGTGGGCGTGTCGACGGAGGGCGTCGACGAGTTGGGGCATCTGTTTGTAGCCCTTGAC
>JBGSTT010000167.1:0-6673 GCA_041736385.1 Rhodoglobus sp.
GCAACCCGTTGAGCCTTCGCCAAGGCTCAGAGCGCACCACGGTAAAGTCCCGCTCAAGAACTGTCGCAAACTCCTGTTCGGCGATCTGCTCCTTCCCGTCGCGGGTCAAGATGTCGCCGAGCGCTTCGCGCAAATCGACCAGGAACTCGACGTCGAGAGCGGCATAAACGAGCCATGATTGTGGCAGAGGACGAGTCGACCAGTCGGCCGCTGAATGTTCTTTCGCGAGGTGAATGCCGAGCAGCTCTTCGACGACCGCGCCAAGCCCTACGCGTGACAGCCCGGCCAATCGCGCCCCGAGCTCAGTGTCGAACAGGCGGTTGGGATGTAGCCCAACTTCACGCAAGCACGTGAGGTCCTGACTTGCCGCGTGCAGAATCCACTCTTCGGAGCTCATCGCCTCGTTGAGCTCAGTGAACTGGCCGATTCCGATCGGGTCGAATAGAAACGTTCCGGCGTCTCGTCGAAAGATCTGAATCAAGTACGCGCGTTGTGAATAGCGGTACCCGGAGGCGCGCTCGGCGTCGATTGCTACCGGACCCGTTCCGGCAGCAAGCGCCGCCACGGCCTTGAGGTAGTCGACACGACTGTCAATGACCTCAACGACGGCGTGATACCGTTCGTCCCCTTCTGCGACGTCAGCCTCAGCGTTGCTGCTGACCGACTCTGGCGATTCTGGTGGTTGAGGCGGAGGCAGCTGGTTAGTCATTCCCTTTCCCGACGCGCCGATAGCAGACTCACTCCCTCTAGCGCCGGCGGCAAGCCCGCAAGCATGCACACGAGGTCATTCCAGGCTTCGACATGCGAAGCGATGTTGTGGTCCAGCGGCGTCCACGAGGCGCGGAGTTCGATCTGGGCACCGTCGCCTTGACCCGCGAGTTCGCCGTAGCCGGTCGATAACACGCGGGTGGCAGTGCCGCTAGCCGAGTGATACAGAGCTTCGCGTTCGGTGAGCGCGTCAACCAGCCACGACCATGCGACATCGGCGAGGAAGGGATCCACCCCGATGTCGGTCTCCAGTGGAGCCTGTGCGTAACAGATCACGCGAAACACCCCGTTCCAGGCTTGCGGCGCTTCTGGGTCGTAGAGCAACACGAATCGTCCACCACCGAAGGGCGAATCCGCATCATGTCGCGCAGGAGTTACGTTGGCGGCGAGTGCCGCCGACCATGGCGCAGCGGTGTCCGGGGCCGCTATCTCCGAAACTACGAGTTCATTGCGAATTGAAGCGCCCCTAAACGACTCCAACGCGGCGGCAAATTCGGCCGGCAATTTCGGCTGGTCAACGGACTCTGGCACGAGTGAAGATTAGGCTGGATTACGGCAGAACCTGCCGAGGCACGCCGCCCCGTATCGGGCGAACGACGATCCGACGGCGCGAACAAGGAGGGCGTATTGGTTGGCGCATCGCGCTCCATGGTCTCGCTGACGCGCATCGTCGGCATCTCAGCGCTCATCGCGGGCGGCATTACCGCCGCAACTGTGCTTGGGGCGGCCACCGTTTCTGTGCTCTTCGCGCGAGCTGTAGTTACTCCTCCAAAGCGGCAAGTCGAGGACGTTCGCATCCTCAGCCACGACGCCAAAACCGTGACGCTATCCGCAACTATTGACTCGCTTACCCCGGGAAGCTACAGCTTGTGGTTTAGTGGCGACTCCGGGCACGCTCAGATCGGCGAGATCATTCGCTACGACGCCAAAACCGTGACCCGACAGCTCATCGCCGTTCAGTTCGGTGTCCTCGACCTTGCTCGCCGCGGCCGGTTGAGCGGGTGGTACTACTTGAGCCCTGGCGCGCTTGGCTACCCGTATTCTGAGGTACAGATCGCGACCGAACTTGGACCGGCACCCGCTTGGTTGATTCCTTCGGCCGAACCCGGCGGGCGATGGATGATCGGCGTTCACGGGCGCGCCGTGCGAAGGCAAGAGGCTTTGCGTTCGGTTCCGGTGGTTCGGGAAGCCGGCTACAGCTCTCTCCTGATCTCGTACCGAAATGACGGGGATGCGCCCGGGAGCCCTGATAATCGCTACGCGCTCGGCGACGCCGAGTGGCGGGACGTTGAGGCCGCGATGAGCTTTGCGATTGAGAGTGGTGCGACCGAGATCGTGCTGATGGGATGGTCCATGGGGGGTGCAATCGTCCTGCAAGCACTGACTCGATCACGGCGCGCCGACATCATTAGGGGCGTGGTGCTGGAGTCCCCGGTGGTCGATTGGGTTACAGCACTTCAGTTCCAGGGTGTCGCATACCGCCTACCCGGTGCACTGCGACGTGCCGTTCTCGCGCTGCTGAGCAGTCGCCAAACCCGCTGGTTGACCGGTCAATCGAGAGCGATCGACATCGCACGGATGGACTTAGTTGCGCGATCTGCAGAACTCGACACTCCGATCCTGATTTTGCACAGCGACGATGACGGCTTCGTTCCATCAACGGCTTCGCGGGCCCTTGCCGCGGCCCGACCCGATCTCGTGACTTTCGACTGGTTCACGACCGCGCGGCACACGCGATTGTGGAACTATGACCGTGATCGGTGGAACGCTGACATCAGGTCCTGGCTTGCTGGGCTTCCGCGCCATCGTGGGTGAACGACCACCGAGCATACAGACTGCTCGATTCATCAATCAGCAACTGACTGAGTACAAGCGAGTTATCCGTGCCAGAGCCCGGCAGATCCGCCTTTGCGAACAGCGGAAGGCGCGCGGAGGTCAGCAGTGGAGCTGTCGTGAGACACAACTCGTTCGCAAGGCCTGCGTTCACGAGTTGCGTCGCGAGACTCGGTCCACCCTCACAGACGACCGAGGCGAACCCGCTACTCCTTAGCAATGACACGATTTCGATGGGATCCATCGGGGTGGAGCGGTCGGCCTTGGTGTTCGCAGCCGTCAGGATCAGCGCCACGGGGAATTGCGCACGAACGATGTCGACGACCGTGAGCGGACAGATCACGATGAGTCGATCACCGGCATCCGGATCAATTCGATGCCCGTTAAGGTCGCCAGTCGAGGTGACAACGGCCAGTCGCGACATCTTTGGGATCTGGTATCCCTCTGAACGCACCGAGGCGGCCCCGACAAGTACGACGTCACTCAGTTCCCTGATGACACCGAGGATGCGTCGATCCATCTGACTCGTGATCGTCTCTGAGGTGCCGTCCTTTCCGGC
This sequence comes from Rhodoglobus sp., assembly GCA_041736385.1. Lineage (GTDB taxonomy): Bacteria > Actinomycetota > Actinomycetes > Actinomycetales > Microbacteriaceae > Rhodoglobus. Next base: position 3,161 of record JBGSTT010000167.1, read on the forward strand.
AGCGCTGCCGTTCACTGTCGCAACGAGATTCAAGCGGAGCCACTCGGGATTCGGCGGGCGGTACCAGTCAAGCAGTTGCGCACGAGCATCGCTCGCCTCGCTATCCAACACCGCGTGTGGCTCCGGATGCACGCGCCGAAGGATCATCCCGCGATTCTCTCGCGCACCTGTCGCTTGATTCTCGCGAGCATCGCGGTCATGCCTCGGATGCGCAGTGGACTCACGAGCGCCGTCAACCCGAGTGTCTGAGGAAAGTCCGCCGGGGTCGCAAGCACTTCTGCCGTGCTGAGCCCATCGAGTCCCTGAACCAGAATCGACGCGAAGCCGCGCGTGGTTGGAGCTTCGGCCGGCGCCGTCGCAAACACGTGTACGCGCGAGACATCATCGACGTCGACAAAAATGAAGACGGGGGACTGGCACTCTTCAACCCGTTCGAGCAGCGTTGGGTCATCACGGTAGCGGTCGGGAAGCGCGGGCAGCTCATTGGCGTAGTCCAGAAGAAGCTGCAGTCGATCCCGTTGCTCCATCGCGTGAAAGTCCTCGCTGATTGTTGCGAGTTGCGCTGGCACGACTTCATCTGACACGGGAGTAAGTATCCCACTGGCGTGAAGCGCCTTAGCTGCGGGGTGCTTCGCCCGGTTCGCTACCTATCACGATGGGAACCCGAACCGCAGAGCCCCACTCGGTCCACGAACCGTCATAGTTGCGCACGTCAGCAAACCCGAGCAAGTGGGTGAGTACGAACCAGGTGTGACTGGACCGTTCGCCGATTCTGCAGTACGCAATAATGCTGTCGCCGTCGCGAAGCCCCGCGCCTGCGCGGTAAATCGATGCGAGTTCGTCAGCGGGTCTAAAGGTGCCGTCATCGGAGGCAGCCTTAGCCCATGGCACGTTCTGCGCCGTCGGGATATGTCCAGCCCGAAGTGCTCCCTCCTCCGGGTATGCCGGGGCGGTGGTGCGTTCGCCGCTAAATTCTTCTGGCGATCGAACATCAATGAGGGGGCGTCCAATGTGCGCGAGCACTTCGTCCTTGTACGCGCGAATCTTCGAATCGTCGCGTTCGACCACCGGGTAGTCGCTCGCTGCGACTTGCGGATGCTCGGTGCTGTATCGACGGCCGTCGGCTTCCCACTTGGCACGCCCACCATCAAGCAACCGCACGTCTTCGTGGCCAAATAGCGAGAACACCCACAGCGCGTATGCCGCCCACCAGTTGCTTTTGTCGCCGTAGATCACAACGGTGTCATCTCGCTTGATGCCCTTGGCACGCATGAGGGCGGCAAACCCGGCCCCGTCTATGTAGTCTCGCTCGACCGGATCGTTGAGTTCGGTGTGCCAGTCGATCTTCACGGCGCCCGGAATATGGCCAGTTTCGTACAGGAGAACGTCTTCGTCGGTTTCGACGACAACGAGCCCAGCCGTACCAAGGTGGCGCTCGAGCCAGTCCCCGGAAACCAAGCGGTCGGGGTGCGCGAAGCCTGCGAATTGCTCGGCGGGATCAGCTTCCATCGTCACGCACAACCTCCGTTGTTGTCAGGTCAGCATTCGAGGCGGTCGGCCACCCGCTCGCGCTCGATAAGCTAGGTCAATCTTCTCAGCCAAATCTACGCAGTTCTCCTTTCCCAAGCTGAACGGGCGCAAGGCTTCGACTCACGCGGCGAGGCACACACGATGAGCGCCGACGCGCCAGCAGTTCCTGGGCGGCTTGCTGCCCGAAATCCGAGCCTCACTGGCGCAGAAATGGTCCAGCAATTGGTGCCGCCCCGCCAATTTCTGGATGCATCGCTTGAGTCGTACCGGCCCGACCGTGACTACCCTTCGCAAGGCGCTGCTGTCGCTGCGATCCGCAACTTTCTTTCGAATAGCAAACCTCGGGGCGCGCGGTTACCGTTCCGCAAGTCTGATGGCCCCCCGCCCGGCCTGTACCTTGATGGGGGTTTCGGGGTTGGCAAGACCCATTTGCTTGCCGCCCTCTGGCATCTCGCTCCCGGGCGCAAGTACTTCGGAACGTTTATTGAATACACCGCACTTGTGGGAGCGCTCGGGTATGCACCGACAGTTCAGTTGCTCACGGGTGCGAGCCTGTTATGCATAGACGAATTCGAGTTGGATGATCCGGGGGACACTCGACTGATGGCTCGGTTGCTCTCGCAGTTGGCTGCGACCGGCTCGCGGATCGCAGCGACATCGAATACACCGCCGAATGCCCTGGGGGAAGGGCGATTCGCAGCACAAGACTTTTTGCGGGAGATCGACTCCCTTGCTCAGAAGTTCACGACGTTGCGCATAGACGGCCTCGACTACCGGCGGCGCGACGGCGAGGCTCACGCGACTATCGTCGCCGATGTCGCAGCAGCGCTCTCGCTTCGGGCCGGTCAGACGACCCTTGACAGCTTCGACGACGTGTTGGCACACCTAGCTCGAGTTCACCCATCACGCTACGTGAGTTTGGTTGATGGGCTGACCGCGATCGGCCTTACGAACGTGCACGTCATGACGAGCCAAACGGATGCGCTACGTTTTGTTGCGTTCGTCGATCGCCTGTACGACGCGCAAGTGTTTATCGCCGCCGACGGCGTTCCTCTTGATCAGGTGTTTGCCGCCGACATGCTGGCCGGCGGATACCGAAAAAAGTACCTGCGAGCGGTTTCTCGTCTCATTGCGCTTACCAATGGAGTCAGCTAAGTAGCGCTGATCGGGACTGTCCGATAGTGCCGGGCTCGAAGCGTTGTGAGTGTTGCTCCAATTACTGCGGCGATGACAGACGCAAGGATGACCGCGAGCGTCACCTCGTTCGCTACCTCCTGTTGCGACTCGAACGCGAGTTCGTTCATGAGTAGAGAAACAGTGAACCCGATCCCGCCCAGTGCGGCAACGGCGATGATGTCCGGGACGGGCATCCTGGCGTCGGGATTGCCCCGCGTTGACAGGCGAATCGCGATAACGCCGCCCGCGGTGATTCCGATCAACTTTCCCAACGGAAGCGCGACGAGCACCCCCCAAAATGCCGGGCTAAGTTCTGCAATCCCAACAGTGGGTACTGGTACGAGGGCAGCGATCAAGGCGAACAGCGGCAGGATGATGACGTTCGACCACGGTTCGATGGCGTGCCGAGCACGGCTCGCCGTGGCATCCGCCATGATCAGACCGAGTGCGACACCGGCGATCGTCGCGTGCACTCCGGACAGAAATACCAACACCCACGTGGTCGTGCCCAACAGGATCAACGCAGCGATGATTACGCCGCGGTTTCGGTTGCGTTTTCGGTACCGGTAGCTGAGCCACCCAAACAGCAGCACGCACGGGATGGCGAGCAGCAGCGGAAGTGGCAGCAGATCGGTCGTGAAGAATGCCGCGATGATGAGGATGGCGATGAGGTCGTCGATGACGGCGATCGCGAGCAGCAGCGCTCTGAACTGCGGGGGAAGACCGCGACCGACGAGGGCAAGGACCCCAAGCGCGAACGCAATGTCTGTTGCGGTCGGAATCGGCCAACCTTGCGAGAGGTCTTGC
>JBGSTT010000253.1:0-1638 GCA_041736385.1 Rhodoglobus sp.
GATCTCTTCCAAGTCTGCCCGCATGAGCGGCTCGCCCCCGGTGAACCGCACATCGGTAATGCCAAGGTCGCGCACAGCGACACGGACGAGCCTGGCGATCTCGGTCGGCGTCAGGAGGTCGTTGCGCGCAATCGGCGGCAAGCCCTCCTCAGGCATGCAATAGGTGCAGCGCAGGGAACACTTCTCGGTCACCGAGATGCGCAGATCGCGGGCGACGCGACCGAATGTGTCGACTAGCGTTGCGGCATCCGGTCGACCGACGGTCGGAGGCGCAGCCGCAGGGTCGCGGCGGATGCCGGGAATGCCAAGCAGCAATTGCGTCATCTGCCCATCCTAGGCAGCCGGTGCGAACGCGAACTGAGCAACAGAGCAGGCAAAGTGGAGATTACATCAACCTGTTCGGCACCGAGCGGTGATCCGGCGGGCGAGCGGCACGCGAGCGGTGACCGAGTGGTGACCCCGCGCTCGGCCGCATACGCTCAAACCTAGGGATGCATGCCCTGCATCCCGCCTGCCGACGCCTGGGTCAGCGAGCCATCAACGACTCCGCTGAAGCACCGAATTGACGAGCTCGAGTCTGCGGTGTCGAGCAGCACATAGTGGTAGATGCCGTCGGGAAACTCCGGAGTCGGCGAGAAGATGCCACTGCACTCGTCGAGGTCGGCAGTGGTGAGCTGGGTTCCGTCGATGGCGCGGTCGCCGTAGATCGGGAACCCATCGAAGGCGACGCCGATGATGTGCGAAGCACCGCCGTCCTCATCGACGATCGCCGTGATGCACTTGGGCAGTGCGTGGTAGTGGTACGCGCCCATCGGGGTCGGATGCCCGTTGCACGCGTCGAGAAAAGCGACCTGCTGCCCGGCATCATTCAACACAGTGAAATTGGATGCGGTTGCCACCGTCGACCCGTCGCCCTCATATGGATTGAACAACGCCGCACCGGAGATCATGACGCCAATCGTTCCCAGGCTTGTCGAGGTGGGCTCGTCGGCGAGCACCGGAGTCGTAGTGATGGTGAAGTCATAGTTCTGGGCCACCGTCGGGTCTGCAATTGCCACCGCGCTCGAGGCATCGGGCACCCGGACGCCCGCGGTCGGCACCGCGTATTCAGCTTGCCGCTCGTGGTTCGGGATTCCGTCGGAGACGAACCGCAGCGTCCCATCAGCAAAGGAGACTGACACGGTGTCGCCCCAGGAGGCGAGCATGAGACCGTCCGCCGTTGATCCGGTCGAGTCGGCCGTTGGCTCTGCGCTTGCGGCGTTTGGAGCGTCGGCATGGTCGGCGCTGGTCGTAGCGTGATCGGTCGTGGTTGTTGCAACACAACCAGCGAGCGCGAGACTCGCGGTGGCGAGCATGATTCCAGCGATACTGAACGGGGTGCGGAGTTTCATGACGCGACGGTAACGAGCATTCCTATGGGTCTGCTATGGCTCAACTTGGAGAGACGTATCAACGTGACAAGCGCTTCGGTACGCTTGCCGTATGGCCATCTTCTCGCGCGGCTTCTCGGGCCGCCCTCGCGAAACGAACCCAGACCTGCCGCCAGGTCAGTTCGTCACGGAAGACTTTCCCGTACTCTCAGCCGGCCCCACTCCGGTGATTGATACTGCTGACTGGTCGTTCACGATCAAGACCGAA
>JBGSTT010000297.1:0-2657 GCA_041736385.1 Rhodoglobus sp.
CTGTACAGCTTGAGAAACCAGGCTGCTCGAGACGTCGGCTCGCGCGCATCGGTGGGTCGTCCGGTCGTGATCCTTGCCGTCATGCTCGTGCTCATCGGGACGCCGCTCACACTGACGAGTGTCGACGTCGCTTCGCGGGCCATACAGATATCGACGGCACAGCGCGTTACGGACGAGTGGGCTCAGTCGGTCGGTTGGGACGTGACTGGCGTCACCACGAGAGGCGGTGAGCTACTGATTCGGGTCGAGGGACCGTTGCCGAGGCCGGACACAACGGGACTTTCTGGGGGACTAGCCGCGGCCGGGATCGACCTCGATGTGGTGACCGTGCGGCTCGACCCGATTTACACCGAGGAGTTCTCGACGCCGTGACGCTCCGAAGGCCATAACGCTCCAAACGCCTTGACGCTGCAGACGCCGTGATAGCCGGACCGTGTTGAGGCGAACACCGTGCTGACGCTGCTTCCGAACTAGGCGGATCGGCTTTCGTCAGCGGAATCCGCGTACTCGTCGTCGCTCCCGTTGTCACCGGCGACATACTCCGGCCACTTCTGCAGGTCTTCGGCAAGCCGCGGGTCACCCGGCGCACCGGCAAGCTCACGTTCCAAAGCGTTGTAGTTGGTGTCCGGACTGAAATACTTCAGATCGCGCGCAACCTTGGTGTGCTTTGCTTTTTGACGGCCACGCCCCATGCGAGACCCCCTCATTGATCTGTCCGGATGCGCTGACTGGGCGCCGGGAACGGGCGAATAGCGGTGAATGAAAGCTAGCGGAAAGTTTAGCACGCAGTGCGGAGCAGACCGTGGCCGCTGTCCACCGAAGCATCCGCACGCAGCCGGGTTCAATCTGCGATTTGCCCTCAACCGCAGGCGCTCGCTGGCGGGTAGCCTTGGGGCGTGACGCCAGCCAAAACCGACACCTCCGTTGTCGTAATTGGTGCTGGTCAGGCCGGGCTCTCGGTGGCGTACTACCTGCAGCGACTCGGTCTTGACGCTGGAAACGAGTTCGTCGTGCTCGACCGCGGGCCATCGACGGGTGGCGCGTGGCAGTTTCGCTGGGAGGCGCTGCGCATCGGGAGCGCCCACCGCATCAACGACCTGCCAGGTCTCGACGCGCTAGGGCTCAGTTTCGAGACCGCCGACCACCACGCTCCGGCCAAGGATGTGGTCGCCGACTATTACCAGCAGTATGAAGACCACTACAAGTTTCAAGTGGTGCGACCGGCGGATGTGACGCTCGTCGATAACAGCGGCGATGACCTCGAAGTGACGTTCAGGCTCGACGATGAACAAAAGACGGTCTCGACGGTCACCGTCGTCAATGCGACCGGCACATGGGGTGCCCCGTTCATCCCTTGGTACCCGGGGCTGCGGTCGTTTGAGGGGCGACACCTGCACACGAGCGAGTACAGCAAGGCAGAGGATTTCGCTGGACAGAGCGTCGTTGTGGTTGGCGGCGGCACATCCGCGATCGGGTTCTTGCTCGAGCTAGAAAACGTCGCGAGCGAGTTGATGTGGGTCAGCCGCCGACCGATCGACTTTCTTGAGGATGGCGAACTGAACCTCGAGGCACGAGTGGAGGCGGTTCGGTTGCAAGACGAAGCGGCGCGCGCCGGCCGTGCCCTGCCCAGCATCGTGAAGGGCACCGGCGTTCCGCGCACTCGTCGCGTGCAGGCCGGAATCGAGCGCGGCCTTCTCGACGCCAAGAAGATGTTCCACTCGATCGAGCCAACCGGGGTTCGCTGGGAGGACGGCACCTTCCAGAAAGCGGACGCGATCATCTGGTCCACCGGGTTTCGCCCAGAACTGCGGCACCTCGCACCGCTCAAGCTGCGCGAAACCGAAGGGGGCGTGTCGGTCGCGAGTGGAAACGCCGTGCGCGATCCGAGAGTGTTCTTTGCCGGATACGGCCCACAAGCTTCCACGATCGGTGCCAATCGGGCAGGGCGCATGATCGCTCGGCAAGTCGTGGCAACGCTCAGCCGTTTTCAGGCTGAGCGCTAGCAGGAGCGTTTCGCCGGTTCAGCCAGCAGCGGCGACCGCAAACGCGACCGCAACCGTAGCCGCGTACGCCGCCGCTGCCGCACCGATGCCGAACGCCAGGTTCCCGGCAACGCTCAAGCCCACCCACCGCCACTGTCCTTCTTGCACCAATTGCACAGTCTCGACTGACCAGGTGCTAAAGGTGGTCAGGCCTCCGCAGAATCCCGCGAGCACGATGAGGCGGATGCCAGCATCGACGCCCCCGATCGTCGCCAACCCCAGCACAACGCCCCCGATGGCCGAGCCGACCACATTGACTGCGAGCACCGGCCACGGAAACCGCGAGCGCGGAGCGAGGGCGCGAGAGGTCAGATAGCGCAGCACTGTGCCAAGTGCCCCGGCGCCGATGGTCGCAGCGATGAGCGCGGCGCTCATTCGTTCACCTCATCGATGACGCCGCCAGTGGAAGGTGTGTCGCCTTGCCGCCCGAGCCGAAGTCCGAGGGCGGCAGCGCAGAACCCGAGTACCAGCGTTGCGGCAAGATAGACGACGGCGTGCAGTGGTTGATCTGCCGCCGTCATGCCGACGAGCGCTACGGCCACCGCGGAGAAGGTCGTGAAGGAGCCGAGCAGTCCGGCGCCGAGCCCGGCCCGCAGCCAATTCGGAGCGATCGGC
>JBGSTT010000009.1:0-7826 GCA_041736385.1 Rhodoglobus sp.
GATGGCGTACTCAAGCAGGTTGAGCAGGTTCGTGCGGTAGTCGGTGATGTGCCGGTTATCGGCGCGCGATGCTTCGTGGATGCCGCGTGGCCGCCGTTCGCGGAACCCTCCACGATCAACGGCATTCAGGTGCTGTGGCCAAAGAAGCCCGTCGAGCGCTTGAAGCGCAGCGTCAACCCCGTCATCGACGTGCCAGCCGTCACCGATGCGCTCGACAAACTATTCGCGCCTGCCTGTCGATCGCTCGAGTGGCACCAGCGCGCTGCGTCATCCGGATGCCTCACCAGCGGTCGCGCACGCAGCTCCTTAACCTGCTCTACACCGAGGGCGAATGCTCCGGCGGCGAAGGATGCGACCGCGCCCGCCTTGCCCTCGCCGAGGGTCCGGACGCTCACTCCACCCTCCACTGCCCCCGCGACTTCAACGCCCAACACCAAGGACCAATGGCCCTGTCATCGAATGTGCCGTCGGCGTAGCGTCCGAATAAGGCTGACGCCCCACGAGGCCGTCAGCGCCATCGTCAGAGGAGAACCCACATGTCTGCCAAGCCACTGCACGTCACCGTGACCGCTAACGCCGAATCGCCGACCAAGCTCGCGGTGTCGGTGCGAGACTTCGCGTTCGTCATCGACGAACCGCCGAGCTACGGGGGTACAGATGCCGGACCCAACCCGGTCGAATACTTGCTGGCCTCTCTTGCCGGATGCATGAACGTCGTCATTCACATGATCGCCCAAGAGCGCGGGGTCGAGGTGCGAGCACTGCACCTGACCGTGAAGGGCGAACTTGACCCGTCGCGCCTCATGGGGCAACCCACCGAGAACCGCTCCGGTTTCCAGTCCATCGAACTGACCGCCGACTTCGACTCTGACGCGAGCGCTGCTGACCTCGACGAGGTTCTGCGCCTCTCAGGGCTGCGCTGCCCCGTCTCTGACAACGTCGGAGCCGAAACGCCTCTCGCGATCAGACTGGCCACTGCCGCAGGCTAAGCCGCGCGCGCTCTCGGCGAAGCAACGAAGCGCTACGGCGGGGGTGCTGGCCCGCACCGAGCGATAGCTGTGGCCTTCTCCGAGAGTTCGAATGCTGGCCTCGCCCCCCTCGACACCCTCAACCTCGACGCGCAGCGGGGGGAGCGCTAAGACCTGCACGCCACCCGCGCCGACCTGCTGCGCCGCTCAGACCGCCCCACGGATGCTCTCCCGTACTAACGCCGAGCCATCGAGCTCGCCCCCTGCAACCCCGAGCACCAGCTCTTCGAGCACCGCGTCGGCCAGTTCTCGTGGCGTGCGCGACTGCTGAGCGCACCGAATCCACCGCAGTTTCACAAAGGCTTAGCGCATTTCATAGAAGTGCAGTCCCGACTACTGCTCAAGCTGTTCGAGCGCCCATTCCCAATTGATCCGCTCCTGCTCGAGGCGCACGGTGGGCCCATAGCGATCCGTCACGAGATCGGAATACAGCGTGCGCTCGGCAGCATCCAGTCGAGACAATCCGACATCGGTCGGCGCAGGTTCACGGCCCCAGGTCGATTCGTGTGCGAGCAGCGTCTCACGGTCCATCAGCACTGAGCGAGCGTTCGGGAGGTGTGCCCGAACACGGTCGAGGATCGCGAACCCGTGGGTGTCGATGTCGCCCCAGTACACGACGTCGGTGTCGCTGAGCCACTGGAGCGAGGCCGATTGATCGGCGTCGTAGCCTTTGCCCCAGAGCACGACGCATCCCGGCCGGACCGGAACGCTAAGGTACGTGATTTCGTTCTCGACGATCAGCGCTCGACGTGGATGAGCGTCGAGCGCTCCGAGTTCCTCCGTGCGCAGCACGGCTTCACTGAGTCCGATCGGCACGTCGAGCACGGCGGGATCGAACCGCAGGCGCACCGTCGCTGGCTTGCTTGCGAGTCCGAGCTCTCGGGCGAAGGCTCCCGCCGCGGTGGACACTCCCAGCATCGAACCCAATGCGCTGCGGTGTCGCTCGATGAACTTTGTGTCGACGCCAGGTGCGCTCACCTGGCGCAGATAATGGCCCGAACCCCGATGCGTGTCGAGCCACGTGTACGCGCCCAGTACTGATTGCCAGAGTGGCGCGAGCGCCACTGCCGCGAGTGGTGAACCGAGAGCCCACTCCCGCGCGCGAGGCACGTGCTCTGACGAGTCAACGAGGTGGCGGAAGGCCGTGGCATCCGCTTGGCTGCCCAGAAGCAGCCAAGCCTGTTCATACGATTCGACCACGGCTCGGATCGGCACCTCAGTGGAGCCGGTCAGCCGACCGCCGATCCGACTCGTGAGCAGGGTGTAGGCGCGCCCGCCGCGTGAGGCGTGCCGTAGGGCATTCGACCACTCACGCGCGGCGTCGAAGTGGTCACCGAGGTCACCGGCCCTTGGCCCACGTAGCGGAATCGCTATCGCGCGAAACGTGTCTTCAGTAGCGAATGCGCGCAAGAGCGTGCCATCGTCCCATCGCCGACGCACAGCTGCGGCAATATTCGCGGGCGTCGACCACCGTGCGGGGTCGCTCACCCGTGGCTCCGCTGCTTCGTGCGAAACTCCTCAATGGTGAGCGTATGCACGCGCGATGCTGCGCCGGTCGGATTGTCGACGAAGCCAATCGCGCTCACGTACGGCTCGATGACGTGCACCTTTTGCAGCGGTGTGACGATGAGCAGCTGAAGCCCGAGTTTCGCGAACAGGTCGAGCGCGTAGCGGGTCGACGCATCAGACCCTCGGCCGAAGGCCTCGTCGATGACTGCAAACCGAAAGTCGCGCGACTTCTCAACGCCCCACTCGAGTCCGAACTGATAGGCGAGAGATGCCGCGAGAATCGTGTAGGCAAGCTTTTCCTTCTGCCCGCCTGACTTGCCGTCGGAGTCGGTGTAGTGCTCGAACTCTTGACCGCTACGGCGATCCCTCTCGCTCGCCGCGAACGTGTACCAGTTGCGCACGTCGGTGACGCGCCGCATCCAAACCCGATCACTGTCGGTGTGCGCAACGCGACCCTTGAGACGCTCGATGAGGTGTCGAATCTGCTCGAACCGCTGTTCGATGTCGGCACCGTTGCCGTCGGCAGCGAGCACGTCGGCGGTCGCCTCCCGCAGATCGGAGCGAAACTGCCGCACGTCCTGATTGACGGTCGGCTCCGCGACCAGCACGATGATGCGGCCCGGGTTGTAGTCGATTGCAGCGAGCGCTTCGTTGATGATCTCGACGCGCCCGCGTATCTCTTCGGCCTGTCGGCGCAGCCACATATTGAACTGCGCGAGTTCGCGCACTGCGTTGGTGTCGAGCTGGTGCCGAAACTCGGCCTCGAATCGGGGCAGATCATCGCGCGTGACGCGTTCATGCAACGCACGGAACTCGGGGATCGACCGCACGTTCGCGTCAAGCTCGCCACGATGCTCTGCCCACCGCCGCAGAAACTCACCCATCTGCTGCTGGATGCCAGTGGTGTAGCCGTTCATCTCCCGCTGGGCCGACTCGATGGCAGACGTGAGTGTGTCGATCAGCGTGCCGCGCATACGGTCACAGTCTTCGACGGTTCGCAAAGGGGCCCTGCTGACCCGATCGGCCAGCGCCGGGTAGAGCGTGCGCGCCTGCTCGATGACCGAAGGCCCCATCGCAGCGAGGGCTTCGTCTTCGGCGCGCCGCCGCAACTGGGCCTTTGCCAACGCATCGCGTGCTGCGCCGCCGCGGGCGACAACCTCGTCAGATTCGTCGCCAAGAGCGGCATCGCGCGAATCGATCTCCTCGAGCTGCGCGTCGATCGCCGCGAGTTGTGACGACCCGCCGACGAGCCGGTCGCGCTCGGCCTTCAATGACGAGACCGTCTCGGCAGCGGCCTCGGCATCGATCTCTGACCACGAGCGGTACTGCGCGAGAGCGGCGAGCGCCTCGGCACGATTTAGCAGTGTGCGGTGCTCGTCGTCGATCGCGGTCAGCTGTTGCTCGAGAGACTCGAGCTCGGCGATGGAACCATCGAGCTCGGTCTGCAGGGCGGCGATCTTCTGCTCACTGCCGCGGCCGAGCACCCACCGACGCGGGTCGGCGGCGCTGTTGCGGTCATCTTTCTCGTGCCGATCTCGGTCGCGCACGAGGCCTTCCCGGGTGACTGCCCGATCCTCTCTGCGAAGCTGATCGACGGATGCCGCAAGCACGTGATCCGCGCGAACGGCGAGCTCTGCCGCGAGGTAGTCGCCGAACGGGCCGGGTTCGATCGTGAGGGCATCGACGAGTCGGCTGCCGGCGTGGGCCGTCGGAACCGCGCGTACTCGGCGTTCGGGAACACGCAGATACACCAGTTTCGCGTTGAGCCGATTGTCGTTCACCCATGTCGAGATTCGCGCGTACAGCTCCTGCGGCACGAGCATGGTGAGCGCGAAGCCCCGCAGAACGCGTTCGGCGGCACCGCGCCAGTCGGCAAAGTCGTCAGAGACCTCGAGCAACTCGCCGGCGAACGGCAGCTCGTCTTCGGTGAGGCTCTGGGCGTCGCACAGGCTCGCCCGCACCCGATCTAGATCGGCGGGCAGACTATTGCGTCGAAGCCGAAGGCTCTCGATCTCCTGCTTCGCGGTGTCGCGGGCGCGGCGCGTATCCGTGCGTCTCTCGAACAGCGGGTCTCGCCGCGTAGTGATGTCGGCTCGTTGGTCGTCGAGGCGGGCGCGTCGAAGGCCTGCTTCTTGGGCGCGCGCCAGGAAGTCGTCGCCGTCGTTGGCAGGGTCGAACCCTCCAGCACTCAGCAGTTCGTCGTAACTGCGACGGCGTTCGGCGCGCCGAGCGTGCATCTCGTCGGCTCTGGGAATCTCGGCGTCCAGCTCTTTCAGCCGGTCGCCACCGACCCCCGCCCGCTCGAGCTTGAGCCGATCACGCGTCGGTACGAGCGCTTGACGTTGTTGTGCGAGATCAGACTTCTGCGCATCGAGCGCCGCGAGTTCGGCGGCGCGCGCAACGATCTCACCGTCGAGCAGTTCGCACACGCGTTCGGTGATGTACGGCGCGACAGCGCTGCGCTGATCGATGAGCTCACTGTGGCGGGCTGCGGTTTCGTCGAACCGATCTGCCGCGGCGACGAGGGGTGCGAGCACCGCGAGTTGGTCGGTCGCCTTGCGCACCGCCTCGTGTGACTTCACCAGATTCTCGAAGTGGTCGACGATCGCTTTCACTTTTGGCTGGGCGTCGACGGGCTCCAGCATGTGGTCGCGGACGAAGTCGTTGAGGTTGCCGACCGATTTCATCGATACGGTTTGATGGAACAGTTCCATCGCCTGCTCCGAGCGGATCCCGAGCAGGCGCCGCACCCGGCGGTGGTAGTCGGGGAACGTGGTGTCGACATCGGCGCCGCGTGTGCGCAAACGTGCTCGCAACGTCTTCAGCTCGAAACCGAAGCCGATGAAGTCGGGATCGATGGATAACGCTTCGGATGCTGTGACGAAGAAGCGGTCGGGTTGACCGACCCGATCTTTCTGATGGAACACCTGAGCGATCGATACGCTCTCGCCGTAGCCGTCGTTGGCGAAGACGCCCAGGATTACCGAGTACGACCTCTCATCGCGCAATCCGACCGGCCGAGACGCGCCCGTGGCCTCGTTGCGTTCGTGCTTGTAGTGACCCTCGACGTAGCTGCGCAGTGTGCGCTCTTTCACGTCGGCGCCCGCAGCCTTGTTGTAGGCGATGCGATTTGCTGGCAGTAGCAGGGTGGTGATCGCGTCGACGAGCGTCGACTTTCCACTGCCGATGTCCCCCGTGAGAAGCGATGTCTGACCGTTGGCGTTCATCAACCAGACGTGCTTGTCGAACGTGCCCCAGTTGAACACTTCGATGCGCTGCAGCCGGTAGCCGGTGCGCTGGTGAGCGGCCGTCGGGGTGTCGAGGGCCGAGAACAGCGTGTCGGTCACTTCGGTGCTCGTTCGCCAGCACCGGCGTAGGCGGCGAGACGTTCGGCGAAGTCAGAGAGGGTTTGCGCGTCGACGTACGCCTTCAAGATGCGTCGCACCTCCCACGCGCCGGGATCGCCGCGAAGCTCGCGGAGAAATCCGAGTTCGGCCGCTTGTGCGATCGTGCGATCAGCCTGATCAGCGATCCGGGCTTCGTTGCTCGATGACTCTTGGAACACGCGGAACATGTCGACAAGTTGATCTCTCGTTAGGACGAGCTTCCCTTCTTCGCCCGACGACTCAAACTCGACCATGCGCTTCCGCAACAGCACGAGCAGCAGGCTGACGTTGTAGGTGAGGCTGCGTCGGCGCACGAGTCGCGGCAGCGGTTCTTCGCCGTCTTCGGGTTCGCGGGTAGTGAGGTACGCGTACCCCTCGGCGTCGTCGAGAACGACGTCGATCCCGAGCGTGGCGAAGTGATCGGCGACGGCGGCGGGGCGGCGCTGTAGTGTCTGCCACGCTCCTTCGTGTGAGGGCACCTCGCGGTACACGACTTCGCGCATGAGAAGAATGATCGCCGCGGCAATCGCTTGTTCGTCGGCACTTCTCACGGCCGTGTCACCTGAACCTTTCGCATCCTCACTCGTTTCGTCCCACCGAGAGCGTCATCGAAATCGATCGTGATCTCGTCGTCGCCGACGTCGATGGTGATGTCGTCTTCGTCGAGCGCGAGGTAGCCAAGAAGCTCAGCCACGCCCTCCTGCACCGGGTACAGCCCGACGATTTCATCGAGCGCGACCGTGGTGCGTGGCGGCACGACTGCGCGAACGTTCTCTGCGAGGCGCGCCGTGTCGACGAATCGCTGTGTGAACAGCTCGCCGAGTTCGGCGATGTCGATCTCGTTGGGCGAGAGCATACTGTCGACCACGACGTCGGGTTGCAAATTATACAGTGGCCGCTCGAATGGCAGGGCTATCGGTACGCCCGGTTCGTCGACAAACAGGCCGATGGCGCGCGGCTGCGCGTCGCGCAGGGCAAGAGCGGATGCCTCGACTGAGCGCACCAGGTCGATGACGCGGCGATTTTCGACCCACACCTGATCGTCAAGAAATCGGCGTAGCTGCTCCGAGAGCGTGCGCACCGTCTGTTGCGTGCGCTCGGCGGCATCGCTCCAGTCGTGGTGCACGCTACGCAGTCGATGATCGGCCGACAGTTGCGGCATGCGCTGCACCGTCGCCACCAAAGCGGCCAGCTCGTCCTGCCGACCCTCCGAGAGCAGAAAGTCGTAGAAGGCTTGAAAACTGCGACCCTGATCAGACGATGAGATGTCAGAGCGACCACTCACGAGCTCGCCTAGCAGTGCGCCTTTTCCGCCCTCCCACCCCGCGATCTTCTCGCGGGCCGAGCGATCGAGCGTGCGAAAGTTCTCCTCGACCTCACGAAAGTCACTGAGCAGTTCGCGCGCCGTCGACGCGAACTGCTGGTATCGGTCGCGCACAGCCGTTTCGCCGAGCACCTCGAACCTCCCTTCACGCGCTTCAGCGAGCTCGGCTTCGATGGCGTCGCGTCGCCGCTCGAGTTGGGCAATACGGCTGTCGGGGTCGACCTCAGCACCGTGCACGATGCTGCGCAGAAGCTCGACGACGGTCTGCAGTCGCGACTCGGTGCCGACGAATGATCTCACTCGCAGACTTTCCACCCACGCATACGCCTTCTGAACCGCAGGCGTCACGTCGTAATGAACCTCGTCAGACCCTGACGGATAGAAGCGACGCAGCCAGGCTGACTCGGCGGCCGCCCAGTCTTCGAGGTAGGTTGCAGGCTCGGCGGGGTAGCGGTCGGGGTCGGAACGATGGACGACGTACAAGAAGTCGTCGAGCGCCGACACGAGCTGACCGGCGGGCGCGGCCCCTCGGTTCGCTTCGATGAAGTACGTGCCAAGAAACGACAGAACAAGGGGTGC